>NZ_DHYG01000048.1 GCF_002414005.1 Psychrobacter sp. UBA5136 | reverse complement strand
GGCGCTTTTTTATTTACAAAATACAAAAAACTAAGACAGAGCTTAAGATTTGGGCACCCGCAAACGCATTAAGCCTTCTTGCTGTACCGTCGCTACCAAACGCCCATCTTGCCAAAACTGACCGTGATTTAAGCCTTTAGCATTAGACGTCGTATCGCTCCACATGTCATACAATAGCCAATTATTTAAGTCAAACTCACGATGAAAGTGCATCGAATGGTCGATACTCGCCGCTTGCAAACCACTGGTCATAAAGCTAATACCATGCGACATTAGACCTGTGCCGACCAAATAAAAATCCGATGAAAACGCAAGCAATGCTTGCTGAATCGCTACGGGCTGCTTGCCAAGCTCGCGGATGCGTAGCCAGTTCGCTTGCTTTGGCTTCATTGGCTCTGGGTGAATCGGATCACGCGGCTTGATGGGTTTAATCTCGACATGACGGTGACGCATAAAGCGCGCTTTTAGAGCGTCTGGGACTTTACCAACATACTCTTCTTTTAATTCTTGCTCAGTCGCCAAATCTTCAGGCGGCGGATAAACCGGCATGTCTTCTTGATAATCCAAGCCCTCCTCCATCGGAGAAAACGAGGCAATCATCGAAAATATCACCTGCTCAACCGGCGGCTTACCGCGTACTTGCTTATACTGAATCGCGGTTACTTCACGCGCGGACAGACTACGCCCGTCACGCAGGCGGCGCACTTGATAAATCACTGGCTGATTGATATCACCACCGCGTAAAAAATAGCCATGCAAGGAATGGCAAGGCTTATCTACATCAAGCGTATGTGACGCCGCCATAATCGCTTGCGCGAGCACTTGTCCACCAAAAATACGAGCGCCAACATAGTCGTGGCTTTTACCTTCAAAGACATCAGGGCTGACTTCGATCAGTGCCACGGTGGCAAGCAGCTCATCGATCAGTTGCGGATAATCAGACATGACGATACGGTTCCTTAGTTTAATCAATTACGCTTCATGTTTTTATCAATAACGCCCAGCACTTGCCTATAAGCACTAAACGTTGTCAATAGACATGGCTAACGCCAATACGGCGTTTGCATTTAAAATACGGTGAGATAGCCCACGGTTTGTAGTCAACTACAAAGCGATGCTGCTGATACTGCTTAGGATGAGCATTAAACAATCTGTAAAACGATTGCTAAAAACTCATTATAAAGCGAAAAGCCAATTATCTTAACGAATATTCATCACTTTGACTAGGCAGTCGCTGCTTAGGTAGTTTAGCCGCTTAATAGTTAGTAGCTTAACAATTAGTAGCTTAATGCTAGTCAGCAAGTCATTATTTAAGACAGCAAGCTTATAGAAAAAAGCGAGATGCTATCACACATCTCGCTCTTTTTATTTGTCTTGACGTTATGGTTTTACGGCGACCAGCACACGGATAGAATCTGGCACCAGCGATAAATTACCCAGCGCTTGTTCACCTTGGGCTTTTAGCTGCTCTAGGCGTTCAACCTCTTCGGGGCGCACGTTAGGATTAATCGTTTGCAGATGCTTTAAGCGTTTGATTTCACGCGCCCACTGCTGGCTAAAGCGTGCACTAGCTTGCTCGCCGATTTCTGCTAACTGCTGACGGGCGATTTCTTCGGCTTCATAATAACGCTGCTCAATCACATCGCCGCGTACCTTAATCACTTGACGAGCGCGGTTTTTATCCAAACGTTCGATATGCGGCATGATCATGTCGCTGCTGATACGAGCGGATAAATCGTTGCCTTGCTCACTGATAAAGACACGGATGTTTTGTGTGGTTAAAGTTGCCGGCAAATTAAGCAGTTTTGGCGCAATCGCTTCAACACGGAAATTCACTTCGAGTAACACCATGCCTTGTGGTACGACGGCACTTTTTAGCATTGCAACCGTGGTATTACCAAAGGTACTGGTACTTGCCAGCTCATAAATCGCGCGCATGAGCGGATGCTCATGAGTAATAAATTCGATGTCTTCACGCTGTAGCGCTTGCTTGCGCTCAAAGGTCAGCGTCATACCGTCTTCATCACCAAGCGGCAGACCGTCGATATATTCACTAATCTCGGTACTATCAATCGGTGCAATCACCCATGAACCATCACGCTGGACACTATGATCGATATTGGCTGAGGCAAAGAAGCGCTCGATAAATTGCGGCAATAGATTATGCTTATCAAAATCACACATGGCATCTTTGATACGCCCAGCAACGCGCGGACGGCATGAGTTGTACTCAAGCAAACGGTCGCGGCCGGCTTGTAGCTGTGCTTCTAGCCCTAAGCGCGTCTGCTTTGCTTCTTCAATAATCTCTTGCAAAGTCGCACGATTGGCGTCGGTATCTGCGCCTTCAAGGAGTGGTTTTAGCTCTTGGATGTACTGCTCTTGTACGCTTTGGGCGGTTGGTGAAATCTGATTAAACATATTGAGCGCGTCGTTATACCAGCGGTATAGACGCTCTTGCGCCGTGCCTTGCACATATGGCACGTGCAGCATAATTTGCTGCGTTTGCCCAATCCGGTCTAGGCGGCCGATACGCTGCTCTAAGGTATCTGGGTTGGCGGGCAGGTCCCAGAGTATTAACTGGCTTGCAAACTGGAAGTTACGACCTTCTGAACCAATCTCCGAGCATAATAGTATTTGCGCGCCCTCATTATCAGCAAAAAACGCTGCCGCTTGGTCACGCTCAAGCAAGGTCATCTGCTCGGTAAAGATAGCGGTTTTAATACCGGCATGCAGGCGCAACACTGCCTCTAAGCTTTCAACCGTCGCGCCACTACGGGCAATCAATAGCACTTTTTTATGCTTTAGCTCACCCTTCAAGATATCAATCAACCACGGCACTCGTGGATCATCCTCCAACCAGCCGCCATCCGGTTGGTTCTCTTCGCCCCACAGCTGCTCGCGCAACTTGCCCTTGGTTTGATAGCTATCGACCCATGGTTCAGGTAGCGGCAATGGATACGGCTGGCTGCTACGACCATAGAAACCTTTGACACTTTCACGGGTATTACGAAATAAAATACGTCCCGTACCATGACGGTCAAGGAGCTCATTAAGCGCATAAGTACGCAGTTTTTCGTCGTCATTAATCGCTGACAATTCATCCATGCTGATGCCAAGCAGAGCGCTTAACGCCGCGATTTGCCCGTCACTTAAGGGTTTATCTTCGATTAAGACGCTCGCAACCGCTGCCGTTTCGGCAAAGGCTTCTTGGCTATCGATAAATTCATCCAAGTCATCAAAGCGATCTGGGTCAAGCAGGCGCAAACGGGCAAAGTGACTTTGCGCGCCAAGCTGTTCAGGCGTTGCCGTTAATAGCATGACGCCTGGCGTTTCTTCAGCAAAGTCCGCGATTAAATCATATTTATCATTGCCGCCTTGCGCTTCATCCCAATGCAAGTGATGCGCTTCGTCGACGACCAGTAAATCAAAACCAGCTTCCATCGCTTGGTCATACAAGTCAGGATGGTCAAGCAATAAATCCATGCCCGCAATAATACATTGCTCCGTGGCAAAGACATTTTGCTCAGGGTCGTGTTCTTTAATCGCAGCGGTACGTACCAAATCAAATAAAGCAAAATTTAGATTAAAACGTCGGCGCAGCTCAATCATCCACTGATACTGCAAACTGTCTGGTACAAGGATTAATACGCGCTCAGCTTTGCCCGTCAATAGCTGCTGATGAATAATCAAACCCGCTTCAATGGTTTTACCCAAACCGACTTCGTCAGCAAGCAGTACACGCGGCGCGATACGTTTGCCAACTTCATGAGCGATATACAGCTGATGCTCAATGATATCGACGCGCGCGCCCATCAAGCCTTTGAGCGGATGACCCGCTAGCGCCGATTGCATACGCAAAATATCTTGGCGCAGCTCGTACCAATCCCCGCGCTCAATACGACCAGCTAGCAAACGCTCAAGCGGCTTAGCCAGCGTAATATTGGCCGCCAAACGGGTTTCCATAATGCCGCGCTCATGCTCATCGACACTGTATTTAAGCACGCCCATCACTTCTTCGACAGCTGTCACCGTAAAGGTATTACCGGCTTGATCCGAAATGCTATCGCCTTCTTTGAACACCACGCGCGATAACGGCGCAGAATTTTTGGCGTAGACGCGGGTCTCTTCACTTTGCGGAAATAGGATATGCACACAGCGGTCATCGACGTCGATGACCACACCCAAGCCAAGCTCAGACTCCGTATCAGATAAATAACGTTGACCAACGGCAAATTCGGTGCTGTGCAGTGAAGCGATAGAGATAGTCATAAGGCGATGTCTTTTGTACTCAGATGATAAGAAAATAGATAGTTAATGAATCGGGCCACAATCACATAAGGATCTAGTCAATTAATGGCTCAAACTCATTAATCAGTTGCTGGTCATTGAAGCTATCAGCAACGCCCAGCTTGTCAGCTAGGCCGATGGATAAAACAGACCATTATATAACGTTAGCGCCTAGATGAGTGCGTTAAGTTGACTTTTCAAGAGCAGATTTTGGCAAGATTCTTGCAATGCTCAGCATTCGTTACCTTGTAAAAATCAACATATAACGACTCGCAAGTAAGGAAAAACGTTCGCTAACAAACCACAAATATTGGTATCATAAAATTGTTTCTAAATTGTTAAAATAAGCAACTAAAAATTTCATATTGTTATTTTATCTTTTTCGACAGTCACAATATTTTAGGTTTTTTAAATTATAAAAGCCGTTTGTTTAAAGGTTTTTAACTAAACAGTCTTAAACAGCAACCTTAGCAATCCCATATTTAACGTTATCCTCCTTACGTTCGTTAAATAAGCTAAATATTGTTATTTATATTCGTTTAAGTTATTAATCATTTATAAGTATATTCATTTGTGTTATGTATTTAATAAAAGCTCCAAAAGTTTTGCTCTAATAACCCAATCCCATTTTTGTAAAGCTTACGTATCACCACATCATCGAGTACTGGCAGCAAAAGTCTGCTTGTGGTCACGTTTACCCAAGGACAAATCCCATCATGAATGCCTCCAAAAAAGTTGGCTTTTTTAATCAAGTTAGTACCCAAGTGACGACCATTTTATTTA
This sequence comes from Psychrobacter sp. UBA5136, assembly GCF_002414005.1. Classification (GTDB taxonomy): domain Bacteria; phylum Pseudomonadota; class Gammaproteobacteria; order Pseudomonadales; family Moraxellaceae; genus Psychrobacter. Next base: position 29,237 of record NZ_DHYG01000048.1, on the reverse strand, counting down.
TTGCGTTTGCGGTCGTACTCGCGGTTGTTGTCTATGTTGTTGATAAAGAAGGCTATGAAAAAATTCGCCTCGAGTCAGCAAAACTGGTCGCTGAGCGTGGTAATACCGCGGTCAATAGTATCTCAGCCGATATCAATCGGGTGATGCGTAGTGCTTTGCTATTGCAGCAAAGCGCGCAAACGCTGCCACCGCAAGAAGCCATTTTACAAGCCAGTACTGCCAACGCTTTTGATAAGCGTGATTATAACTTATTGGGCAGTGGCGGTATTTGGCCAGAAAAAGGCGCACTTGGCGCCAATACGGCAACGCATCCGTTTTTGATGGTGCGTCAAAACGGCGATTATCAAGCGGTACTCAGCGATCCAAACCCTGCCAATCCTTATTATCAAGAAGATTGGTTTAGCGTTTTAAAATTGCTCAAACCTGAGCGCTGTATCTGGAACCATGTACGCGCGAGCCAAACCAAAGGCGAGCTTGCCATGAGCTGCGGCGTCGCCATCGAGCGTGACAATCAGTTTTGGGGCGCCAGTACCGTCAACTTTACCCTCAACCAGCTGCAAGAAAACATCGTTAAATTAAGCGAAAGCTCGGGCTCAGGCTATATTTTACTCTTGGACAACAGTGATAAGGTGATCGCCTCCTCTAACCCTGAACGCTTAAGCTATATCGATGAAGAAACTGGTACACCGCTTGATATCAAACAAGTCATCAACGCTGACCCTGCTTGGAATCCGGTACTAAACTTCTTAGAAGCTCAGCGTAATGAAACTATCGAGCACGTTGCCGCTAGCGTATCGCCGCAAGTTCAGCAAGTATTGACCACGCTTGATAAAGCCGAAACCGGCACGGCAAAAGGGTATTATTTGGTCAACTACGCCGCTTACCTAAATAACGGTGAAAATAAGCAAAACGCCATGGACAGCCGTTTATTGCAGAGTTTTGAGTTGGCAAAAGACAACTACTATAACGGTAGCCAAGCGTACGTGTTTGAGATTCCTGAGACTTACTGGAAACTTATCGTCGTCCAGCCGGACGCTGAAATTAACGCTATTGCTGACAATCTTAGTAAAAACCTGATTAACTGGATTGCGTTGGCGCTACTCATCACCGCGGGCTTGATTTACTTTATGCTCACTTATTTAGCGTTTAAGCCGTTAAAAGAAACCACCGATAAAATCTCGCAAGCGGAAAACCTAATTAACGATAAGCAATATAATAAGCTACGCGAGGTTAAATTCGCCGAAGGTCGCAACGAGATTGGCCTTGTAAACGGCTCTATTAATGACCTACTAGACCGTATCCAATCTAACGAAGGTAAGCTTGCCAATATCAACCAGCAGCTAGAGATTAAGGTTGAAGAACGTACTGCCGAGCTACAAGACACGCTAAAAGAGCTGAAAAACTCTCAGCTGCAATTGATTCGTTCAGAAAAAATGGCAACCTTGGGTCAAATGGTCGCGGGCGTTGCTCATGAGGTCAATACACCACTGTCTTATGTGCAAAACAACCTTGAGATTATCGGTCAGTTGACTGAGCAATACGAAGAGTTGATTGAATTGGTACAAGGGTTAAAGGCCGTTAAAACTGACGCCGCTACTGATGGCAAAATTGACCAGCTATTGGCTGATATCGTCCGTGCGTCTGATGAAATCCAAGAAGATGATTTGTCCGCTGAGCTTAAAGAGCTGATTAAAGACTCTCTCTTTGGTGTCGAGCAAATCACTGAAATGGTACTCAACCTGCGTAACTTTGCCCGACTTGATGAGTCAAAAGTGAAAACGATTGACGTCCGTGAATGCATCGAAGCGTCTTTGAAAATCGCTGGTAACTCTATTAGGCATCAAGAAATTGTCACGGATTTTGCCGCAACGCCTGAGATTAAATGCTCACCGTCACAGATTAACCAAGTGTTGGTGAACTTACTTAATAACGCCGCACAAGCCATGGGCAACAAGCCTGATGGCAAAATTGAGCTGCGCACGCGCGCCGATGAGCGCAATGTCTATATCGATGTCAGCGACAACGGTAAAGGCATGAGCGCCGAAGTATTAAATCAAATCTTTGAGCCGTTCTTTACCACGAAGGGCGCGGGCGAAGGTACAGGACTTGGGATGGCCATCAGTCAGCAGATTATGGAGCAGCATAATGGCGATATTAAAGCGGTCTCAACCGAAGGCGTTGGTACCACCTTTACTTTAACGCTACCCATTAATAATGATTTAACCGAACAAAGCCTAGCAGCATAAGCGCTGGGTTCTGTCTTATTTTAATTATTATCAATAAGCTATATCACTATTATTCATTATAAGGATAGCATCATGAATGAATTTGACCATGAAGTGGAAACCTCTAGCGCTGAGCTAGGGTCTGAACCAAAACCGAAGTTGGCGTTTATTGACGATGAACAACGTATTTTACGTTCGATGAAACTATTGTTTCGTAAAACGCATGACGTGTTTATCACCACTGACCCGGCTGAGTACATTGACTATATCAAAAACAACCACGTACACGTGGCGGTCAGTGACCAGCGTATGCCTGAGCGGGTGGGCGTCGATATCTTGCGTGAAGTCAAAGAAGTATCGCCGTCTACCATGCGGATTTTATTGACCGGTTACGCTGATTTAAATGCGATTATTGGCTCTATCAACGATGGGGAGATTTATCGTTATTTGACCAAGCCGTGTAAATCTGAGGAGCTACTTGCGGTCGTCGGCCGCGCCACCGAGATTGCTTTGACCTATAATCCAGATGAAGACGCCGAGCAGTTCGACAGCTCTGGTAAAAAGCAAACGCTATTGGTCATTGATGAAACCGACGAGCTGATCGAGCAAATAAGCAAGCAGTTCTCGCACAGTTATAGAGTCCTGCACGCAGAAGGCTTAGAAGAAGCATACGATTATTTGGCCAATGAAGACATTGGCGTTTGTATTACCGACATCAATGTCAGCGGCGAGAACATCGCGCCGATTATCTTTACCTTAAAACAAGATGCGCCGCATTTGGTGGTCTTGGTACAGACTGAATTTCAGGATGCAGGCTTGCTCATTGATTTGATTAATAAAGGTCAGGTTTATCGCTGCTTACCAAAACCTATGCGCGCAAGCCTACTTGAGATTAGCGTCAACCGTGCGTTCCAGCATCATGCCAAACTAAAAGCCAGCCCTGAGTTGGTCAAACGCTATGAAGTCGAGCATGACCCTGAAAACGATGTGCGTATTGATTTAAGCAGTCGCGTACGTAGCCTAATTGGTAGATTGCGTAAGCGTTTTTCTTTATAAAAAGTGGTTATATAGCGTTTAATAGAAGCCGTAAAAATAGTTTTTGTAAAATAAAACCTCTATTTCAGAGCTGAAGTAGAGGTTTTTTGCTGTACGCTTTTTGACAGGATTTTTGACGCGTTTTTTTGACTAAAGGCGGCAACGTGCTACATTAAGCCAATAACTCTTTAAACCTATTTGAAACGTAAGCCCATTTAAAATCCAAGTTCTTTAAAAAAACAACATAAGGAAGCATCATGCAGGCGGTTTTTTTAGATAAAGGCACCTTTTCTGACAATGTCGACTTACCAGCACCGAGCGGTATCAGCGATTATGTCACTTATAATGATACGTCAAAAGATAACGACCTCATCATTGAGCGCTGCCGTGACGCTGATATTATTATCACCAATAAAGTTAAAATTGATAGGGACGTTATTGCTAAATTACCTAAGCTCAAGCTTATTCAATTAACCGCCACTGGTAAGAATAATGTCGATCAAGACGCCTGCGCCGAGCACAATGTCGCGCTATATAATGTCGCCGGTTACGCGGTCAAAAGCGTGCCCGAGCATACCTTTATGCTAATGCTAAGTGCGATGCGCGCCAGTATCCATTATCATCAAAAAGTCGCCGATGGTACGTGGCGAGACAATGGTAATTTTTGCTTGCTTGATATTCCGCTCATCGATTTGGAAGATAAAACGCTGGGGATTATTGGTGCCGGTCATATTGGCAAACGGGTCACCGAAATCGCCCGCGCCTTTGGCATGACGGTCTTATGGGCAGAGCACCAAGGGCGTATGCCGCGTAACGAGGATTATACGGCGTTTGAAGAGGTACTAGCGCAGTCTGATGTAATAAGTTTGCATTGTCCATTAAATGAGCAAACCAAGCATTTGATTAATAAAGCTACTTTAGCGAAAATGGCTCGCCAGCCGCTTATCGTCAATGTCGCCCGCGGCGGTATCGTCGATAGCCAAGCGTTGACCGATGCCATTAACAGCGAACAAATCATCGGTTACGCTACCGATGTGTTTGAGCAAGAGCCTATTAGCGCTGACGACCCTTTACTCAGCCTTGCTGACCATCCGCGGGTGATATTTAGCCCGCATAACGCATGGGGCAGTAAAAGCGCGCAGGAAACCTTGTGGCAAATACTAAGTAAGCAAGTGACTGACTTTATTGATAACTGCCAATAAAATTAACGGCTGATTTAGCGGTTAAATCTTAACCAATTGTCTTTTATTTTACGGTATTTAAGCATCACGCGGTCACTCAGATAATTATTGGTGACCCGCCAAGGGTAGATATCGCCCTGCTTTGGCAATTCATGCTGCGCGCGCTGCACATAGCCTGCCGTTAGCGCGCCCATCACCGTGTCTGGCTGCGTATGCGCCTCGCTATGCGCCGTTTTTGCCTGCGGCCATACCACTTGATAACGCTGCTTATGCATGTAGCTAAGCAAACGCATCACGTACTGACAGGCCAAATCGATTTTTAGCGTCCATGATGCATTGGTATAGCCAAATAGCGCTACCATATTTGGTATACCCTCAATCATCACCGCCTTATACGTCATGCGTGATCCGATATCAATTGCCTGCCCATCTATGTAAATTTTAGCGCCGCCCAGCATTTGCAGCTTTAGCCCCGTTGCGGTGACGATAATATCAGCCTCAAGATGGTTGCCAGACTCAAGCATGATGCCAGTTTTGGTAAAGTGGCTGATTTGATCGGTGACGACGTCGGCTCTGTTGCCGTGTAACGCCTTAAATAAATCGCTATCTGGCACCGCACATAAGCGCTCATCCCACGGATTGTAAGCGGGCGTAAAATGGGCAATATCAACCCCGCTACCCTTTAATTCGGTTTTAACCCCACGTTTTAATAATGCCTTAATCACCTTGGGCGCGTATACAGCCGCTCGATATGTCCCCTGCTGCATCAACACATTACGTGTACGCAGCAGCTTATACGCTTGCTTTTTTGACAAGGGGGAAAACTTGCCCGCCAGCCAATCAAGCGCATAATCATCGCCCGGTACACTTGCCACATAAGTTGGCGAGCGTTGTAGCATGGTGACGTGCTGCGCGCACTGCTCGCCCTCTTCATCGACCATCGCAGGCAGTAGCGTCATCGCCGTGGCACCGCTACCAATGATGACAACTTTTTTATCGTCATAATTAACATTGTGCCAATGCTGCGGATGGATAATAGAACCTTGAAAATCTTCTTCTTTAGCAAAATGCGGTCGATAGCCTTGCTCATAGTCGTAGTAGCCTGTCGCACCGACGACAAACTTTGCCGTTAAGGTAAATACCTCGCCACTTACATGATTTTTTAACGTCGCCGTCCATCGCTGGCTATGACTTGACCATGATAACTGCTGCACTTCATGCTGATAGCGAATGTGTTCAGTGATACCAAATTCGCGCGCGGTATCGGCAATATAGTTTTTGATAGCACCGCCTTTTGCCAATACCCGATGATCCAACCACGGACGAAAGCTATAACCAAAGGTTAAGGCATCAGAGTCAGAGCGTATGCCTGGATAGGTAAATAAATCCCACGTGCCGCCTAAATCCGCGCGTTTTTCTAACACCACAAAGCGCTGTGTGTCTTTTTGCTTTTGCTTTATGTGTTTACGCTTGCGGCGGTTTTGTTGGCGAAATAACCGTTTGTGTTGCTGCTGCTGTAACCTGCAAGCCATACCGATGCCAGCAATCCCTGCACCGATAATAAGCATCTCATAATCGACTGGCACTGGCGTATTTAAATCTGATAAATTTGATAAAGATGATTTGGCTTTAAAGCGTTTTTTGAGCGCCTGTTTGGCGGCAGACATATCAAGCATAATACGATCCTTGTTTGTGCATGATGGCTGTTATGTTGTTGGTTTTAAGTGATGCGTTTTACATCATAAAGGATTTTAAATAAAAACTTTTATAAAATCAGTTTAACTGCCAGTCATTTAAAACGGACTTGGGCTCTCCCAATCCATCCAAGCCCCAAGCGTAGGATGCTTAAGGCGCAGCTGCTGCGCATGAAGGTTGAGCCGTGGCGCAATGGTCAAGGCAGCACCATCAGCATAAATCGGATCGCCAATCATCACATGACCGACGTGTACCATGTGCACGCGCAATTGATGGCTACGACCGGTCACAGGCTTTAATAATACGCGCGTGACTGTCTGACCGTTGCACGCTTCATGCGCCAAGACTTCATATAAAGTTAGCGCATTTTTCGACCAATCATGGTCAACGATATGGCGCGGTTTAGTCGTAGGCTCATAACGTACCGGCACCGAAATCTCGCCTTTATCACCAACGTTTTGCCACGCGCCAAAGACGCGCGCTTGATAGCTTTTTTGCGGCAGCCGCTCGATAAACTGCTTACTAATATGGCTTTGCGCGGCGGCATTTTTGGCAAAAATCAGCAGCCCTGAGGTATCCATGTCTAAGCGGTGAATCAATTTTACCGCCGGATTGGCGCGCTCAAGCCGTGCCAATAAACTGACCTTTAGTGTTTTACCATCGACGCTTAATAATCCAGCGGGCTTATCAACAACCCAAATATCATCGTCTTCATAAACCGTAATGTCTTGGGCAAATTTTTGAAAAAACTCAAGCGGATACGCATTTTCTTGCGCGTTTAGGGCGTCTATCTCGTCATCGGTAAAAGGCATAAAAATGGGCTACTTATATTAAAAAATTGGTTGTTTTAAGGAGTGGACTGTTTTAAGAAGTAATATCAAAGGATTTATACAAAAGCCATGCTGGTTTTAGGCGACATTTCTTTTAAACGATATAGGTATAGTCTGTCTAAGTTAAAATCGCTACGTTAACTGTTATATTTACATTATCTTAACTTACATTAATGAGAGCGCTAAAGCAGCATGACAGATAAAACCTAACCTGTATCATTATGTGTCGATTTATTGGGCTAATAGTAATTGTTAAACAATTTAACCGGTCTGCATCTGTCAACCTTGAGCAAACATGTTAATATAATGGCAGATTTTTACCACCTTCCAACCATTCTTTAGCCACTCATCGCTTTAATATAACGCCTATATTTTATTGATGGCTGGCGATAGAAATACTAAAACAAGAGAGAAAAACTATGTCAGACCTCATTGTAAATACTACCGACGCAAACTTTGACCAAGACGTCCTACAATCTGATACGCCAGTCTTGGTAGACTTTTGGGCAACTTGGTGTGGTCCTTGTAAAGCCATCGCGCCTATTTTAGAAGATTTAGCGAGCGAGTACCAAGGTAAAGTTAAAATCGTTAAAGTCGATGTCGATAACAACCCACAAGCGGCCAGCCGTTTTGGTATCCGTAACATCCCTACGCTGTTTGTTTTTAAAGACGGCGAAAAAGTCGATTCAGTCATGGGTTTACAGCCAAAAGCTGAACTTGCGAAAGTTTTAGATAAGCACTTATAAGTACCGTTTAATAAACGTCAATTAGTGGTTACTAATGGTCGTTTATTAACCATAGCGGTTTTAAAAAAATTGCTATTTAGTCTATAAAAAAGTGCTACCAAAAAAGCTATTATCTTCTTTAGATAATGGCTTTTTTGCTGCTTTTCTGAGCAAAAAGCTGGATAATACGACTTTTTTGGCAAAAATTATTGACAATGCCATCTTGAAGCCCGTATAGTCTGCTGACAAGAGAAAACTAACCATTTTCCTAAGTGTCTTGTCGCTATTCTCCTCGTGTTTATCAACAAAAACACAATCGTCATTATAAAACACCACTACTGAACGCAATGACTAAACACAATTACTGATATTGAGTTTTGACGCAGACTCTTATGTAGACTTCTTTATCTTCACTTCTTATGAGCGTGCCTGTATCTCTTACAACGCGGCCATAAGCTGACACGTAAAACCAATCCTACATAAACCCAAGCACTGTGTATACCCTCTATCGCCCTACATCCGTTGTTTTAATCCTTGTCATGATTTGTGCTGATAATGGCATCTCTCATCTGATCAACTGCTAACGACCTATCTATGAATCTTACTGAACTAAAGAAAAAATCCATCGCTGAGCTATTGGCCATCGCCAAAGAAATGGGGCTTGATAATATGGCGCGTAGCCGTAAACAAGACATTATCTTTGCTATTTTAAAAACTCATGCCCGCAACGGCGAGGCCATCTATGGTGATGGGGTGCTTGAGGTACTTCCCGATGGTTTTGGCTTTTTGCGCTCCTCTGAGGGCTCTTACTTAGCAGGCCCTGACGATATCTATGTCAGCCCGAGCCAAATTCGCCGCTTTAGTCTAAAAACGGGCGACAGTATCGCCGGCACGATTCGCCCGCCAAAAGATTCTGAGCGTTATTTTGCGCTATTAAAAGTCGGCGAGATTAACTTTGATACCCCAGATCGCTCGCGTCATAAGCTGATTTTTGAGAACTTAACCCCCCTCTTCCCAACTGAGCAATTAAAACTTGAGCTTGGTAACGGTACGACCGAAGACTTGACTGGTCGTATCATCGACCTAATTGCGCCAATTGGTAAAGGTCAGCGCTCAATTATCGTTGCACCGCCAAAAGCGGGTAAAACGATGCTGCTACAGTCGATTGCGCAGTCTATCACGCGCAACAACCCTGAATGCTACCTTATCGTCCTGCTCATCGATGAGCGTCCAGAAGAAGTCACCGAGATGGAGCGTACGGTGCGCGGCGAAGTCGTCGCTTCAACCTTTGATGAGCCGCCGCAGCGCCATGTGCAAGTGGCTGACATGGTCATCGAAAAAGCCAAACGTCTGGTCGAGCATAAGCAAGACGTGGTCATCTTACTTGACTCTATTACCCGCCTTGCCCGCGCCTATAACACTGTTATTCCGTCATCGGGTAAAGTGTTGACCGGTGGTTTAGATGCCAATGCGCTTGAGCGTCCAAAACGCTTCTTTGGTGCGGCGCGTAATGTCGAAGAAGGTGGCAGCTTGACCATTATTGCCAGTGCTTTGATTGATACGGGTAGTAAAATGGACAGCGTGATTTTTGAAGAATTTAAAGGCACGGGCAACCAAGAAATTACCCTTGAGCGTGATTTGGCAGAAAAACGTGTCTTCCCAGCGATTAATATCAAAAAATCTGGCACGCGCCGCGAAGAGCGCCTGCTTGACGAGGACACACTGCGTAAGGTTTGGATTTTACGTAAACTCTTGCAGCCGATGGATGGCGTGCAAGCGACTGAATTTTTGCTTGAGCGCTTAAAAGAAGCCAAAACCAACGACGAATTCTTTGAGCAAATGAAGCGTAAATCACAGAATTAATTGATGTTGAGTTGTTAGCTACTTAATGAGCCAATGAACCTCTAAAAATAAAGGCTACCTTAGGGTGGTCTTTGTTGTATCTAGACTCTTATGAATATTCACTTTAATGCTTACAGAGTTGATGCTTAAAAACAGTTAGCGGACTCTTGTTATAAATACAATAACTCTAAGCAAAAGCCCTACTAATGATACAGTGAAGCAACATACTTTACAGGTTATTTGCAAAGCTTAGCGTTTCTACTACGGCTTGTTAGAGGTAAACAAGCTATTATTAAAAGTAGTACAGACATATTTAGATACATCCTGTATATTGGATTTCAAAATTGACGACTTAATAGGTGACACTATGAAATTTGCTAAAACTTTTGCATTAACGGCTATTACTAGCTCAGCTCTAATGATGGGTGGTTGTGCGAATAACGGTTATGGTTATAACAGTGGCTTGAGCAATACTACTAAAGGCGCAGCCGCTGGTGCAGCTGCTGGTGCACTTCTTAAAAGTGGCGGCAATAGTAAAGACATCGCTCGCGGTGCTTTAGGCGGCGCTGCAATCGGCGGTGCTGGTGCTTATATTCTTGACCAAACCCGTTAATTGGTTTTAATAGACATTTAGCTATAAAAAAACCTGCAATTAATTGCAGGTTTTTTTGTGGTTGAAGTTTACGCTCATAGGCATTTTAATGGTCATTTTATAAACTTCTACTCTTTTTATAACGCCCCACTAAACGTATCACAAGATTGCACATTTCCGCTCTCAAGGCCGCGCGTAAACCACTGCACACGCTGCTGACTGGTGCCATGAGTAAAGTTATCGGGTACCACGGCGCTGCCACTTGCTCGCGCTAAGCGATCATCACCAATTTGACTGGCCGCATTGATAGCCTCATCGATGTCGCCCGCCTCTAAAAATTGCACGCGCTCTTGATTGCGCTGTGCCCACACGCCAGCAAAACAGTCGGCCTGTAATTCTTGCAATACCGATAGTCTATTAGCCTGCGCGCGCGTTACTTGACGGCTGGCTTCATTTACTTGTTGCGTAATACCTAGCAAAGTCTGCACATGGTGACCGACCTCATGAGCGATAACATACGCTTGCGCAAAATCTCCAGCCTTGCCTTGATTTTCGCTATCGCCTGAGCCTTGCTCGTCGCCTGTAATGCCTAAGTTTTGACGCATTTCTACAAAAAACGAGGTATCCAAATACACCGTCTGATCACCTGGGCAATAAAAGGGCCCCGTTGCCGCGCTTGCACTGCCGCAAGCTGAGTTGACCCGACCATTGAATAAAAGCAATGACGGTTCTTTATAAGTACTGCCGGCCTCATTAAATATTTGATGCCAAACTTCTTCGGTGTCGGCCAATACAACTTTTACAAATCGAGTATCCCGATCATCGCTATTGGCAGGCTCAGTAGCCGTATTACCGCCGCCGGCGATTACTTGCCCTGTTTGTAGTGCGGTCATCGGATTGACCCCAAACACCAGCCATAAAATACCGGCAATAATAATACCGCCGATACCGCCGCCAATCATCTTGCCGCCGCCACTGCTTGTGCGCACGTTTGAGCTGCCGCGTCTGTCTTGCCATTTCATATCTCTCTCCTAAAAATACTATAAGCCTTGCTGTTCTTATCTTAGTAAATCTCGTTATCTGGTCCGTGTTGTTATAGCAAATTTCGCGCAATCCTTTGATTCTAAATGTCCGTTTTTATCTTTTATGGCTTTTATATCTCTAACTTTTTTATAAACTTTTAACGCTCTTATTTAATGATACTGCGATTGATAAAAACGCTATAAATAGTTAGAAAATATCCTTCCAATCTTAAGAGAAAAGCCTTTTTAAGAAAGGTCTTAAAACACACTGATGTCATTGATTATACGTCGATTAATTTGGCTTGTTGTATTAAAAAGTATAATAAGTCAGCAAGGTAAAATTTCATTTACAAAATTATTGTTACTTAATTGTACAACCTCTTTCCATCCAGAAAGAAATCATATAGAATGCGTGAAAGCTGAGTAGCTGTAATTAATACTAGTTGAATTCTGAAAAATTTCGGAGATTCAACCTTTTTTGCTGCTACTGATCATTTCATTTTCCCGGAGAAACCTTATGAAACTTAAATTACTTGCTCTAGCTGGTATCATGACTGCAACTATGGGCCTTACTGCCTGTGATAGCAACAAAGAAAACGCTGCTGAAGATTTATCTGACGCGCAAGAAGAAGTGCAAGACGCTCAAGAAGAGCTAAACGAAGCTGGTACTGACGGCGAAGCGGTTCCTGCTGATGCAGACGCTGCTGTAGCTGATGCTGAAGCTGACATCGCTCAAGCACAAGCTGCTACTTCTACTGACGAAGTAGACGCTGAAGTACCTGTAGACGGCGATACTACGAGCGTTGACGCAGCTAGCGAAACGCCTGCTGTAGACGCAGCTGATGAAGTTGTTGTAGAAGAACCAGCTCAGTAATTTTTATTTTTCATAGTAGAAATTCTGTAGTAAAAAAGAGAGCGTATGCTCTCTTTTTTTATGCCTGTTAATCTTATCCACTGACTATTTAGTGTCTTTACCCATCACATAAAATTCAGCGTGGTGTAAAACCGAAAAGCGTTGTTATTAAAAGGCTTTTTTATTAAACGCTTAGTATTAAAAAGCGGCGTTAAAGGGCGTTAAAGTTAGGATTAATGGATAACCAAGCACTATTCATCAAATAAACGCTCATCAACTTGTTGGCGAAATTTTTGTCCTGTTTTAAAGGTAACGACGCGGCGTGCTGATACCGCAACAGGCTCCCCTGTTTTTGGGTTGCGACCGGGGCGGCTGTTTTTATCTTTAAGCTCAAAGTTGCCAAAGCCTGAAAGCTTGACCTCTTTGCCATCAATCAAACTCTCTGACAACTCGTCAAAAAAATTCTCCACCAAACAGCGGCCTTCTTGGCGTGTCAGGTTAAGATGACTCATCAAATGCTCAATCATGTCAGATTTGGTTAAGGTGCTCACAGTACGACTCCTATGCTATGTCGTGATGTCAAATATCATGGTTTAGCGGTATGAGGATTAATGTCAGCTATTATAAAGGTTTTTTGCCATCTTTTTAATAAAGTCTGCATTAAAATCCTTTATTAATAACCACTTAAGTTATTTTATGAATAGTATTTACTATAAAATAATTATTTTTATAAATAGCAAAGCACCATAGTCCCGCACTTGACGAGACCATAGAGCGTTTTAGGTTTTTATATTGACGTTTTAGCTGTCACGCAGCTGGGCGGCGTGCTGCTCGGTGAGCGCTTGCACGACCTTATCCGTTGCCGCTTTTACCGCTTCATCAGATAACGTCTGCGCTTGGTCTTGCCATATTAAAGCAAAAGCTAGAGAGCGCTGACCGGTCGGGACTTTGTCGCCTTGATAAACATCGAACAGCCATACGTCCGTTAGCAGCTCACCTGCAGCTGCACGAATCGTTGACTCTAACGTCTGCAAGCTGATATTAGAGTCGACCAAGATGGCAATGTCGCGGCGTACGTGCGGGAACTTGCTTGGTGTCGTAATCGCATGCTGCTCACGCATGAGCGTCAGTAGCGGCGCGAGTGATAACTGGGCGACCCAAGTAGCGGGCAAATCTAACTGTTTAGCGGTACTTGGATGCAGTTGACCCAACCAACCGACATAGGCGTCATCGATATATAGCTTAGCGCTTTGGCCCGGATGCAAGAAAGCCAGCTCGCTACGCTCATAGCGAATACGCGAACGCTTAATTTGGTCAGGAAGTAGCTGCTCAATATCATGCTTAAGGTCATAAAAATCTAGCGCACGGTTTTGATACGCTTGCTCATCCCAAACATCGCCGACCGCTACTAACGCAATACTTGGCGTTTGTACCAGCTCGCTAATACTTTGTCCAACAAAGCTTAGACCTGTCTCAAAAAAACGTACGCGCGGCTGCTGACGGTTTAAGTTATATTGCACACAAGGCAGTAAGCTTGACAGCAATGTGCGGCGCATTACCGCCAAATCACTAGAGATAGGATTGGCTAATGCCAACACTTCACCAAGCGCTTTATCATCAAGCAAGGCTTCTATTTTTGCATCGCTAAAGCTAAAGCTAATCGCTTCCATATAACCGTTATTGACCAGTGCGAGCTTTAGCTCATGCGTCAAATCCGCCGTATCGTCATAATCCATGCTGACTTGCAAGTGCGGTAATACGCTTGGGATATTGTCATAGCCGTAGATACGCGCAATCTCTTCAATCAAGTCCTCGCGGATGCTCATATCAAAGCGATACGATGGCGGCGTGCAAATCAAGCTATCTGTTTGCTGCTCCACTTTAAACCCTAACTGAGTTAGGATGCGCACCATCACTGCTGGCTCAATCTCAATACCGATGACATCACGAACCTTCGCGATTGGTAAGGTAATGGACGTACGGGCTGGCAAGTACTGGCGATTTTCTACTTTAACAATTTGTCCTGCTTGCGAATTCGTGACGCTGGTAATCAAATCAACAGCACGCGCCAGTGCTAGCTCTGGTAATTCAAAGTCGACGCCGCGCTCAAAACGTTGTGATGCATCGGTATGCAAACCAAAACGGCGGGCGCGCGCCGCGATGGCCAATGGATTAAAAAAGGCACTTTCAAGCACAATACTAGTCGTGCTGTCAGTCACACTACTGCGCTGACCGCCCATGATACCCGCTAACGCAAGCGCACCTTGCTCATCAGCAATGACCAATTCATCGCCCATTAAGCTAATGGTTTGCTCATTTAGTAAGGTAATGGTTTCTTCAGGCTGCGCCAAACGCACAACGATATCGCCAACGATGGTATCGGCATCAAACGCATGTAGCGGCTGGCCAAGCTCCATCAACACGTAATTAGTCACATCAACCAAGAAGTTGTGCGAGCGCAGTCCTGACTGCACCAGTGCATCAGTCATCCATTTTGGCGTATCAATACTGCGATCAATATTGCTAATCGATTGCAGCAAATAACGCGGACAAGCCTCGACTGCGTCTACGGTTACGGCTGGCGTCGTAGTGTCGGCATCGTTAGCAGTAATAGCAACATTGGCAGGAATCTTAGGCTGCTGCATCGGTAAATCGTTAATGACTGATATCTCACGGGCAATACCGCGTACGCTAAAGCAATCGCCGCGGTTTGGCGTGATGGAGATATCTAGTATTTGATTGTCTAAACCTAAATACTCACGAATATCCACGCCAACTGGCGCATCAGCTGGCAGCTCAAGCAGCCCATCGATGCTATCGGTTAAATCAATCTCAGACGCGCCGCACAGCATACCGTTTGAGGCAACGCCGCGTAGCTTACTTTTTTTGATTTTAAAGCCCGCTTTACCGTCACTGACATCATCGCTTGGCAACACCGCACCAACGGTGGCAACAGGCGCTTTCATACCGACCGTCACATTTGGCGCACCGCAGACGATTTGTAATGGCTCAACTTCTCCAATATTTACCTGCGTAACACGCAGTTTATCGGCATCTGGATGCTGCTCGACGCTGATGACTTCGCCGACAACCACACCACTAAAAGCACGGGCAACTGCAAAGCGATCGTCAATCTCAAGCCCCGCCATGGTTAACTGTTCGGCCAATTGCTCACTGCTATTGTTGGGGTTTACCCATTGACGTAGCCACTGTTCGCTAATTTTCATAAATATCTCGGATCAGAATTTTATAATAAAGATTTTAGAATAAAGGGTGACGTATTAATAACGACCATCTAGCCAAACTGTTTTAAAAAGCGTACGTCGTTCTGGAAAAACAGGCGCAAGTCATCGATACCGTAATACAGCATCGCAAAACGCTCAATCCCCATACCAAAGGCAAAGCCAGTATATTTATCGCTATCAATACCGCAGTTGGTCAGCACTTGTGGGTGTACCATGCCGCAGCCCATGACTTCTAGCCATTTACCATTATCATCTAAGATATCGACTTCGGCTGACGGCTCGGTAAACGGGAAAAATGACGGGCGAAAGCGTACCGTTAATTCTTTAGCAAAAAACGCTTCTAGAAACTCGCTAATCAAACCTTTTAGCTCGGCAAAGGTGCTCGACTCAGTCACCATTAAGCCCTCTAGCTGATGGAACATCGGCGAATGCGTTTGGTCTGAGTCATTGCGGTAAACGCGGCCTGGGCAAATGATACGAATTGGCGGTTCGTTTTTTTCCATGGTACGAATTTGCACGGGGCTGGTGTGCGTACGTAGTAGATAGTGCGCATCAAAATAAAAGGTATCGTGCATCGCCCGTGCTGGGTGATGCGACGGGATATTAAGCGCTTCAAAGTTATAATAGTCGCTTTCAACCTCAGGGCCAGTGGCGACATTAAAGCCCGCTTGGATAAAATACTGCTGCATACGCTGGGTAATCATGGTGATAGGATGCAAATGACCTTTTTGGCCACCGCGCGCAGGCAAAGTGATATCAATACTCTCGGCTTCAAGCTTGGCATTTAGTGCAGCCACTTCGAGCTCTTGCTGCTGAGCGGTCAACGCCTCTTGAATACGGCTACGCACCTCGTGCAACCAGCCACCGTAGGTTTTTTTGTCATCGCCGCTAAGCTTACCCATCTGCTTTGACCAGCCGGTCAGCGCGCTTTTTTTGCCCGTCAGCTGCACGCGCAGATCTTGCAGCGCACGTGCATCGGTTACTTGTAGGATTAACGCTTCAGCAGCGCTGGCGAAATCGTTTAGCTGAGCTTCATTAAGCTCGCTTAGCTCTGAGGACAAGGTCGGTAGCGCCGACAAATCGGTGGTAGCAGCAGGGGTAGTCATAAGACGCATTCTTCCTGATTTAAACGGACTATTAATGATAGTGATTTGTAATTGTAGGGATTTGACCAAATATTGCAAATCATTTCATTTAATATAAAGGCGGATGATAGAAATGGCTTGAATATTTAGACAAAGGATTTATTAGGTAGTGGCTTTATTAGACAATAACTTTATTAGTCAGTGACTTTATTAAACACAACTTTAAATGATAATTTTAGACCATAAAAAGTGCAAGGGTGTAAAAAGCATGCTGCAGTTTATCTTTGATAAAACGAACAATAAAACTATTTACTATAAGAAAACTTTACTATAAAAAAAGCCACCGACCAGCGGTAGCTTTTATTAATATCGTACTATTAATCAATATCAGTCCTATCCATTTAAACAGTCACTTAAACAAGCTGAAAATTTAAAGGATGGTTAATATTTAGGCCAATTCCGCTTTTGCTTTTTCAACCAAGGCGGTGAAAGTCGCTGCATCATGCATAGCGATGTCAGCAAGTACGCGACGATCGATGGCGATGTTTGCTTTTTTCAAGCCATTGATAAGGCGGCTATAGCTTAAGCCGTTTAAGCGTGCACCAGCATTGATACGTGCGATCCAAAGACGACGGAAAGTACGTTTTTTGTTGCGACGGTCACGATATGCATATTGACCAGCTTTGGTCACTGCCTGTACCGCTACGCGATAAACACGTGAACGGGCACCGTAGTAGCCTTTTGCGCGCTTTAAGATTTTTTTGTGACGGCGATTTGCCTGTACACCACGTTTTACACGGGCCATAAATTACTCCAAGATTTTAATCATTATTAGACGAATCACGATGTCTTTAAATGGTAGACATCGTTATCAAATTGCAAAGTCAAATATTTTTAATCGGGTAAGACCAAATCAAATACAGATGACAATAGGTATTAGATGTATGGGCACATACGACGAACTGCTGCTTCGTCAGACTTGTCCACCATCTTTAAACCACGCAACTGGCGGATACGCTTAGCTGATTTCTTGGTCAAGATATGGCTTTTAAATGCTTGCTTACGCTTAAAGCCGTTCGCTGTTCTTTTGAAGCGTTTAGCGGCGCCGCTTCTGGTTTTCATCTTAATTTTCATGATGATTTGCCTCTTTGTCTTTGATAGAACCTGGTCGTCAAATAGTTGATTACGAATAGTGGCTTTAAAAACAAGCACTAAACGGCTATTTGCCTCGAGGTGGGAGGCGCTATTTTAGCAGATAGCGCGCTGTTTTGCCAAGGAAAGTTTTAATCCTACTTTGCTATGGTCGGTGAATCGCTCTTAAATAAATGCGACCAAAAACGTCCTCTTGCTATAATTGTGCTCTATTTCCTGATTTAAGCTATTGAATGTCGGTCTAAGCTGTGTTTAAGTAGCGTTTGCGCGCGACTTTTAATCCTTTTTATCACCTTCTAATTCCTCCTTTTAAGACGACAGATAGATTATGACTTTACCTGCCTGGCTTGCTGCCGTAAATTTTAATGCTGATGGTTTGATTCCTGCAATTGCCCAAGATTTGCAATCAGGGCGTATTTTAATGATGGCGTGGATGAACGCCGAATCACTACAATTGACCGCACAAACCCAAACGGCGGTATATTTTTCGCGCTCGCGCGGCAAGTTGTGGCATAAAGGCGAATCATCAGGGCATACCCAGCGCGTGCATGATATTCGTTTGGACTGCGACGCTGATGTGATTGTGCTGAGCGTCACGCAAGCGGGCGGTATCGCCTGTCATACTGGCCGCGAGTCCTGTTTTTATCAGCGTTTGGATTTGTCGGGGCAAACGCCTGAATGGCAAACGGTTGATAAAGTGTTAAAAGACCCTGCGGATATTTATCCTGCCAACGGCACTGAAAAAGTCACCCCTCAAGTACATGAAGCGCCATCGAAAAATACAGTCGATGCTACTAATAATGCCACTAATACCAATAACAATGTCTCTACCAATCACTCTATTTTGCAGCAACTTGATAAGGTATTGGCCGAGCGCAAACAAGCGGATGCCGATAGCTCGTACGTAGCAAGCTTATACGCAAAGGGTCTAAATAAAATACTAGAAAAAATCGGCGAAGAAAGTACAGAGAGCATCATCGCCGCCAAAGACTTAGCCAATTGCAATGAACGTAGCGATAAAACCCAATATGACGAAGCGCGCCACGAGCTTATTTATGAAGTCGCTGATGTTTGGTTCCATACCTTAGTTGGTTTGGCTTGGTTTGACATAGATTCAGAGGCGGTATTGAGTGAGCTGGGCCGGCGCTTTGGTCTGTCAGGAATTGACGAAAAAGCGGCGCGCTAGACTTTTTGAATTTGGTCGTCTGCTAGGTAACTGACAGCTTGCAGTAGTAAAAACCAAACTGCCTCTGTGTTCGATTGTTGCGCTGTTTGATTATTGTTGCTTTCGCCTTTTTGCCTCAACGACAGGGTATAATATAGCTCTATTTTATTTTGCATAAGATATCGCTACTTTTTGTTTACGCTAGCAACTTCCTATACACTCAAAGTCTTTTAAAGACTAAAAACCAAGACCTAAGGATAGTATTATGGGTAGTTTTTCCATTACGCATTGGCTGATTTTATTGGTCGTGGTGGTTGTCGTGTTTGGCACCTCCAAGCTAAGAAACGCCGGCAAAGATTTGGGCGGCGCAGTCAAAGGTTTTAAAGATGCCGTGAAAGATGAAAATACCGAACATGCAAAAAAGCAAGTCGTGCTCGATCATGACGGTAACGCGCACCCAGCCGACCGTGCGGCAGCTAATAAAGTAGATGACGCCGATGTTCGCTCTACCACTACCGATGATAGCCACAAGCTATAAGGTATAAGGCGTGCTGCCTCTAGATAGTGATATGTGACGCTTATGTTTGATATTGGGTTTTCTGAATTACTGCTGTTTGGCGTCATCGCCTTAATCGTCTTGGGGCCAGAAAAGCTGCCCCAAGCGGCGCGTACGGCTGGGCAGTGGTATGCCAAAATTCGCCGCACGGTGACTACTTTGCAATCTGAAATCGAAGCTGAGCTTGACTTGGCTGAAACACGCCAGCAAATGCAAAAAGAGCTTGCCAAAATCCGTCAAACTGAAGCGGAAATGCGCCGTGAAATGGCGGAAATGCGCGGCAGTATGCAAGAGTTTGAATTTTCGCAAAACCAGCATTTAAAAGCCGCTCATAATCCAGTGATTGATGACGAGCAAAGTAACAGTGACAAAATGGTTAATGACCAATCTTCTGGTGAAGCTGCTATGCCAAAAGAGTTTGCTTACAGCTATGAAGATCGTTCGCAAAATAACCTAGCAAAAGTATCGCATGACCATGTAAAAGCTGACGCCCATGACGATAACGCTATAAGCGTGACAGAACAAACTGCCCTTATCATCACTACCAAACCATGGGAAAACATGTGGTTTCGTCTTGGTGCTTACGATAAAGCGCGTCGTTTGCCGCCGCCGCCCTATTTGCCAAATCACAAAGCCGATATTTTATTAAACAGTCATGTCAACCATTTAGAAGACACTTCTTTAGAAGATAATCCTTTAAACACCCAGGCTTCTGCCAATCAGCAGGAGAGTGATTAGTGGGTTTATTTAAACGTAAAAAAACTCGTCAAGAAAAAGGTACGACCTCAGACATCGATGCTATTACAGATGCTGCTACAGATGCGGCTGCGCATGATGACTCTGGCGATATCTTAAGCTCGACGGCTGATATGCCCATTACCGAGCATTTGATTGAGCTGCGCCGCCATCTGATTAAGATATGCGTCGCAGTATTGGTGATATTCTTAGCCTTGGTTGGATTTTCGCGCGAATTGTATGACTTCTTATCCGACCCATTGGTTGCCCAGTTACCCGCCAATTCAACCATGATTGCAACCGATATTACCTCTAACTTTATGGCGCCGATTCGCCTGAGCATATTTGTTGCCGCCTTTCTGGCGATGCCCTATATTTTGTATCAAATCTGGTCGTTTGTCGCGCCGGGTTTATATAAAAAAGAGAAAAAAATCGCTATTCCCGTTTTGATGTCCTCTATCTTTTTATTTTATGCCGGAGTGGCGTTTGCTTATTTTATCGTCCTTAAAGGTGTTTTAAAATTCTTTATTATGTTCGCGCCGCAAAACGTCTTGCCGATGACCGATATCGACAGTTATTTGAGTTTTGCGCTCAAGCTCTTTATGGTATTTGGGCTGACCTTTGAGATTCCAGTGGTGACTTTGCTATTGATATTGGTCGGTATCGTCTCCATTCAGAGCCTAGAAGACAAACGCCGTTATATTATTGTCGGCTGTTTTGGCGTTGCTGCTATTGTTACGCCGCCTGATGGGGTGTCAATGTTGATGCTTGCCATCCCGATGTGGTTGTTATTTGAGCTCGGTTTATTTTTAGCAAAAATTTTAATCAAAGAAGAACGCGGTCTTGATTTAACAGACGATGCGGGATTAAAAAAAGAATAACGCTACTTATCAGGCATTTATTCAAAAAGCAGCCAACGCGCTAATCTGTTAATATGACTTTCTTAATAGCTTAGTTCTACCCTCATTCTCAGTCATTTTAAAAACAATCATTTTCTATTTTCTTAAACACAGTGTCTCGATATTACCGTCATCATAAGTCAGCCATTGTTTATGCAGTGGCTTTTTTTACCTGCTTTTACCCGCGTTAATTTGTCCCCTTCTAGTTTTTAGGTAGCTTTTTATGTCCGCATCGATGCCAGCTTATATGAGCGATCCCACTGATGAGCAGCTGAACGCGCTCAATATGGCGATGGATCACAAATCATTTAAAGTGGTCGCCTATGCGGGCGCAGGGAAAACGACGACGCTTAAATTAATCGGTGAGCGTTTGCGTGGTCGCGGCTTATATTTAGCCTTTAACAAAGCCATTGCCAACGATGCACGGCAGAAATTCCCCGGTCATGTCGATTGCCGCACCTTCCACTCACTGGCTTATCGTCATGTACCGCGTGATATCACCGCTAAATTGTCGTTACCAAGGTTTTCACCAAAGCGTTTGGGTGATGATTTGGGCTTGCAACCCGTGCAAGTCCGGCGGCAAATGGATGGGGTGAATAAATATATTACCCTCACGCCGGCACGCTTGTCGCGGTTTGTCAGTGATGCGGTCAGTAACTTTTGCAGTACGCACGCAAGCTATCCTGCCCCAAGGCATATTGAATTCCCAAGCTGGCTTGCTGAGTCAGACAGCGAGCAGCTGCGCGAAATGCTCTACCCTGCCGTTGAGCAGCGCTGGTTACAGTCGATTGATGCACGCCATCCAGCTGGTATTGGCCACGATATTTACCTTAAACTTTGGGCGTTATCAAAGCCTAGCATTCCAGCCGACTTTATTTTATTTGATGAAGCGCAAGATGCCGACCCTTTAATGATGGGCATTTTGACCCAGCAGCCTCGGCAGGTCATTTATGTTGGCGACGCCCATCAGCAGATTTATGAATGGCGCGGCGCGGTGAATGCGATGAAAAAATTGCCATTGCCGCAAACTTTATTAACCCAATCCTTTCGTTTTGGCGAGCCGATTGCGGATATTGCCAATACCTTGCTTAAAGCCTTGCAAGAAGACGTGCCGCTAAAAGGCAATCCTAATAAGCAATCCTCTACCGAAAAAAGCATGGTGCATAGTAAAAAAGATGCCATCCTTTGCCGCACCAATGCCGCTGCAATGGCGCAATTATTGACGGGATTAAAACTCGGTCATAGAGTTGCTCTGCAAGCCGATACCGATCGTATGCTGAAGTTTTGTCAGGCAGCTGAAAACTTAAAAAATGGCAAATCAGCGTATGGCGTACCCGAACTGGCGTATTTTTATAATTGGGGCGACGTGCAAGAATATTCTGAAACCAGTGAAGGTAGCGATCTCAAAACATTGGTGAAATTGGTCGACGATCACGGCACCAATGTATTAAGCCAAGCGGTCAATAGCTTATCCAGTATTGAAAATGCCGATTATGTCATCTCAACCGCGCATAAGGCCAAAGGGCTTGAGTGGGGAAAAGTACAGCTCGATGATGATTTTTATTATGATGTAACCACCAATGCAGTAAAAATTAGCCCAGAAGAGCTGCGTTTGCTTTACGTTGCTTGTACGCGCGCGCAAAGCAATTTAGATATCCATCATATTAAAGACTTGATATCAGGCTTGCAGACAGGAAAAAAGGTGATTTTTGGCAATACTTAGTTTTCTCACCTATCTCTCACCTCATAGCCTTTGCCGACCTCAATTTATAACGTTGACTCTCCGATCATGAATCATAATCAGCAACTTCAAGCACGCCAAAACACCATACAGCAATTATTTACCAAACCCGTCCGCCTTCTTGCCCCTATGGAAGGCCTAACCGATCCATTAATGCGGCAAATCTTGACCCAAATTGCGACAGATTTAGGTCGTCCTTATGATTGGTCGGTCAGCGAATTTATTCGCGTTACCCAAACTGTCTTGCCAGCGCATGTGTTTTATAAATATGTGCCAGAATTGCATCATGATGCCAAAACCACATCCGGCACGCCGATTCATATTCAGCTACTTGGTAGTGACGTACAGTTAATGGCAGAAAACGCCGCTTATGCTTGCGAGCTTGGGGCGCCAGTGATCGAT
The DNA here is from genome assembly GCF_002414005.1 of Psychrobacter sp. UBA5136. Classification (GTDB taxonomy): domain Bacteria; phylum Pseudomonadota; class Gammaproteobacteria; order Pseudomonadales; family Moraxellaceae; genus Psychrobacter. The sequence continues at coordinate 6,257 of NZ_DHYG01000048.1, read as the reverse complement.
ATTAACTTTGGCTGCCCTGCAAAAACCGTCAATAGCCACCGCGGCGGCTCAGTGCTACTTGACGAGCCTGAAGTGATGCATGAAATCATCAGCGCCGTACGCTGTGCCGTACCCGCCAATATTCCTGTCTCTGCAAAGATACGTTTGGGTTATACCGATAGCAGCCGCATGGATGACATCAAAGCTGCGATTAACGACAGCGGCGCTGATTGGCTGACCATTCACGCTCGCACAAAGACCCAAGGCTATAAGCCGCCAGCTTATTGGGAGAAAATCCAAAATTTTAATACGCTTAATATCCCAGTGATTGCCAATGGTGAGATATGGAATTTAGAGCACGCGCAAAACTGTATGGCGCAATCAGGCACCGCCCACTTAATGCTTGGGCGCGGCGCTGTCACTCGTCCTGATTTGATTGCTCAAATTGATAAAGCCAACAGTCAGGTTTTAGACGATAAAGCGACATTATTATGGCAAGATTTAATTGCCCATCAGATTAATTTTTTGGAAGGTGCGGCGAAAAATGATGTGGTGTTAGTCGGTCGCTATAAGCAGTGGCTTGGCATGCTCACCAAAGGTTATTTTGAGGCGCAGCAACTGTGGGAAAGTATTAAGCGAGAAAAAAATAAAGCCGTGATTATTAACGCACTGCAAAACAGCCTACGCTAATAATCACCGCTTTGTCATAAAATCATGAGCTTTATAAATGAATAAGCTAAAAACTGAGCCGAATCGCTAAATAAAATAGCATCAATGAGCACGCCATTGACAGTAACCAAAGTATTGAGCGAAACGTTGCTAAATTAGTAATATACGCGGCGCAATAGCCAATACGAATCAGCACATAAAGCCAAGCGATGGTATTAATAATCAACTGCGGCACAAAAAATAGCATAGCAACCAGTACGGCTGCCAAAAATATCGGCAAGGTTTCATAGCTGTTTTTCTGAGCAGCATTGGTGCGAGCCGCTGCGCCCGTCGTTCCTTGCAGAAAATCACGCGGATGGGCATTATCAGCCAAATTAAAACCGCCAAGTACTTTTGCCGTCAGCGCCATCAATAGTGGTAGCAAACTTGCCACCACCATCGCCCAAATAGCTGACGCAGCGCTATCGGGAATTAAGCCAAAGAATAGATTCATAAGCCTGTTCGCCCTTATCCTGCGATTACTGCAAAATCGTGCGTGACATTAACGCCGCCTTGCACCAGCATCCGGCTGGCTGAGCAGTATTTTTCTGCGGACAGCTTGATGGCTTTTTCTACTTGGCTTTCTTTCACATCTTGCCCCGTCACCACAAAATGCATATGAATGTCGGTATACACTGCTGGAATGGTCTCAGCGCGCTGCGCGGTCAGCTCACAACGCACATCTGTCACTTGTTGGCGCGACTTTTGTAAAATTGCCACCACATCATAGCTGGCACAGCCGCCGAGCCCTAATAAAATCAGCTCCATTGGGCTGGCGCCTTTTTCTTTATCAGCATCGATTTGGACGTTATGTCCTGATGGTGACACGCCCATAAAGGCTTTGTTTTCTTGCCACGTGATGCTTGCTTTTGACTCTGACATCTTGATTATTCCTTGTTTTAATTGCTACGTTTTTCATTTAAACGACTTTTCAAAGACAGTTATTTTTTATTTTATGACAACGTTTTTATTTTGCTAGGCATTTCTTTTGCTAGTGTAGCATAAGCCAAAACCAGATTTATGACGCCCTTTCCTCGTTTACCTTTTCTTGTTTACCTTTTATAAATCGCTACCTTATTTATTCTTTAACAATAATATTCGATATTTAAGTATTTATACACCTATCGTTACCGCGACTTATCATTATTAGAAAAATTTGCGGAATTTACTTACAAAAGTAGGCTTATAACTGATTGATTTTAAAGTATTAATCTTGTGAAACATTTTATAGCAAAATACTGTTACACATTTTGGTTGTTTCTTGGTTTAATAACGGTAATGAATCTTATTTTGTCATAGTACTGATGGTGATCACCCTATAATAACTATGATTGCTGTCGTTGTACCTTGGCGAAATAAGCTATTTTTAGACAATTTAAAAGGGTTTAGTCATGATAGATGCAGACGGCTTTCGCGCCAATGTCGGCATTATCTTGGCAAATACACAAGGGCAAGTTCTGTGGGCAAAACGTATTGGTCACAACGCTTGGCAGTTCCCTCAAGGCGGCATCGACCGCGGGGAGACGCCGTTGGATGCGATGTATCGCGAGCTCTGGGAAGAGGTCGGTTTACATCCGTGTCATGTCGATTTACTGGCGGTCACGCAAGATTGGTTGCGCTACCGCCTGCCGAAACGCTATGTGCGTCATGGGCAGTATCCTTTGTGTATTGGGCAAAAACAAAAATGGTTTTTGCTGCGCTTAGATGAGCCGAACACTCAACATATCCGCTTTGATGAGGGTAAACCAGAATTTGACCATTGGCAATGGGTCAGCTATTGGTATCCACTCGGACAAGTGATTCATTTTAAACGCGGGGTATACCGTCGCGCCTTGCAAGAATTGGTACGCGAACTACCGCTTAAACAAGAGCTGATTATTCCAGAACAAAACAACCATTTGTTGGTGGAATAAAGAGGTTGATTGCTCAGGCAAGCGAATAAAAAAAACGAATCCTCCTATTGATAGCTGCTATTAATAGGGGGATTTTTTTATGCTAAATTTGTCTGATGCTGGCATTCACGGCTAATAAGCGCTGCATGGATTCGTTCGCTAGGTGAATTTTTTTGACGACGTAAGGTTAAAATACTTTGTGTTCGTGTACCATAGCTTGGCATTGGTGCATTGCTGATGGCGCTTAAATCAGCAGATTCTATATAAACAGAGGACAGCGCTTGTTCGATGGTAATATCGACGCCCGTATTAGGCAGCTTATCTGCGGGCGCTGGCGTGCTGTCCGACATCACGGCAAAAGCCGCGCTTTGCCAGTACTCAGGCACGCTATTTTCAGCAATCAACGGTATGACCTCTTGGCGTAGGCGGCCACGCAGACGCTCCGTTTTGAACCATGCTTCTTCTGGTTGCCCATTAGAGAGTACGTACAGTCCGGCATATAACGGCGTCGGCGCATGACCACGATTATTGACAATGACTGCTTGCGCCGTATCACCAATAATAAGGTTAAAGCCTGCGTACTCTTGCAAGCTGATTTGCCGCGCAAAATCTAGCGGGCTTAGCGTACTGGTCAAGAAATCGGTGACCAATGCCCCACGCGAGCGTTCGTCATGACTTGCCTGCACGCCATCACGAAAGTTTAATACCGCCGCCCAGCGTCCGTTTTGCTCACAAAAATCGCCATGCTGCTGTTGATGAATACCAAGCCAGGTACCGCCGCTTTGCTTATCGCGTCCTGCGTAAATAGGCTTATCTACCCACTGATGCAGCGGCTCTGTCGGACGCTGCAAAAACTCATCACGATTGGACAATAAAACCAAAGGCAGCTCATCAAATAACTGCCAAGCAATGGCGACGATACACATAGTTTTCCTTTTATACGGTTCGGATATGTCCTCAATGTAATTGATAGCCATCTAAATAAACTAACAATGACCACATAAAGACGCTAAAAAATGGCGACATTTTTATCTTAGCGGTTTTTGCGGCGCTTTGCCATTTATTCAATCGTTCATTTATTTATCCATACCTTTAACATAGTATGCGCGATAGTGTTCGCAAGGGATGAATTTTGCTATTATAGTCAGCATTTTACTAACAATAATTATGATACCTTTATGATGATTCATCCTCAGTTTGACCCCGTAGCGCTGTCCTTGGGGCCAGTGGAAGTGCACTGGTATGGTTTGATGTACTTACTGGCGTTTGCGGCCGCTTATGGCCTCGCTTGGTATCGCAGCAGCAAACGCGACAATTGGACCACCGATATGGTCTCTGATTTGGTCTTTTATGGTGCCCTTGGTGTCATTTTGGGCGGCCGTATCGGCTACGTGTTGTTTTATCAATTTGGCGAACTATTACAAAACCCAGCATATCTTTTCAAAGTATGGGAAGGCGGCATGTCTTTTCACGGCGGCATGATTGGTGTCTTATTAGGCATGCTATATTTTGCCCGCAAATATAAAAAGACGCCTTTTCAGGTGCTTGATTTTATCGTGCCTTGCGTGCCAACCGGCCTATTATTTGGACGTATCGGCAACTACATCAATGGCGAGCTGTGGGGGCGCGTCTCAGATGGTGGCTATAACTGGCTGACCTACTTTCCGCAAGCCGCGGCCTTTGATGCGCAGCAATTACAAACCAATCCTGAGCTACAAGCGTTGATGCTTGAGGTCAATGGGCAGTATTTATTGCCGCGTCATCCATCGCAGCTCTACGAAGCCCTTGCTGAAGGCCTGCTACTCTTTATCTTTTTATGGTGGTATTCCTCAAAGCCGCGTCCACGTATGGCGGTCTCGGCTGTCTTCTTATTGGGCTACGGTATTAGCCGCTTTATCATTGAGTTTTTCCGTCAGCCAGACGCCGACCAAGGATTTATTTTGCTCGGCTGGATGACCAAAGGCCAAATACTAAGCGCGCCAATGATTATTGTTGGCTTAATCATCCTGATTTACGCCTATAAACGCGGTATTTACGATTGGGGTAAGCAGGCAGCTTATTAAGCATTATTTAGTATCAAATGCCTTATTAGAGGCTATATTAAGCATTAAGAACCACAGTGAAGGTACGTTTTCACAGCGTAAAAGAGCAATTTTATGAGCAGTAATTACCACAACAGTAAAAATGAGCAAGCCTACTTAGATTTGCTCCAACACGTCCTGTCTCATGGCAGCGAAAAAGGCGATCGTACCGGCACTGGTACGCTAAGCCACTTTGGCGCACAGCTACGTTTTGACTTAGCCGATGGATTTCCGTTATTGACTACCAAAAAAGTTCATTTTAAATCCATCGTGTATGAGCTATTTTGGTTTTTAAGCGGTAGCACCCACGTCGATTATCTGCAAGAAAATAACGTGCGCATTTGGAATGAGTGGGCGACCGCTGAGCAAACCGCGCGCTTTAACCGTCCTGCGGGCGACCTCGGTCCCATTTATGGTCATCAATGGCGCAATTATGGCGCAACCAAGCGTGAAGACGGCAATTATGAGAACGATGGCATCGACCAAATCACCGACGTCATTGAACAAATTAAGACCAATCCTAACTCGCGCCGTTTAATCGTCTCTGGCTGGAATCCAAAGGAAGCCGAGCAAGTTGCCCTGCCGCCTTGCCATACACTATTTCAGTTCTTTGTGGCAGACAATAAACTGTCATGCCAGCTCTACCAGCGCTCAGCGGATTTATTTTTAGGTGTGCCATTTAATATTGCCAGCTACGCGCTCTTAACCCACATGGTGGCGCAAGTATGCGGTCTAGAGGTTGGCGAATTTATCTGGACGGGCGGCGATTGTCACATTTACCAAAACCACCGCGCGCAAGTCGAATTGCAACTAACGCGTTCGCTTTATAGCTTGCCCACCTTGACGCTAAACCCTGACATCAAAGACATTTTTGCCTTTAGCTATGATGATATCAGCGTCGAAGGGTACGAGTCGCATCCTGCCATTAAAGCCAAGGTTGCCGTCTAAATGTTTATCGCTTGCATATTATTTGACTGTTAAAAGACCATAAAAAGGATATCTTATGAGTTATGCCAACACCGAAGTTGCCCAAATCGTGGCCATCAGTAGCAATCGCTGTATCGGCAAAGGAAATGCGCTGCCGTGGCATATCTCAGCTGACTTGCAGCACTTTAAAAACATGACCACCAAACAAAGTGATGGCGCAATCCAAGGTATCGTCATTATGGGCCGCAAAACCTTTGAGTCGATGGGCAGCAAGCCGCTACCAAAACGTATCAGCTTTATCATTACTACCCAGTTAGATTATGCCGAAAAAAATGGCTTGGTCGGTAGCGAAAAAGCTTATGTGATGCATAATTTAGACGATGCGCTGACACAAGCGGCCAGCCTTGCCCACGGTGCGCACCTTGATACCATTTGGGTCATCGGCGGCGAGCGCGTCTTTAATGAGGCAATGATGTACACCGACCGTGTCGAGCTGACCCATGTCGAGACTGACATTACCGATGGCGATGCGTTTTATCCCGAGCTGCCAGACGATTTTATGGTCGTAGAAGAATCCGAGCAAAAACACGATGAGAAAAGTGGCTTAGATTTTAAATTTGTGACTTATAAAAGACAAGCTACTAAATAATAATACCAATCCCAATAATTA
>NZ_DHYG01000049.1 GCF_002414005.1 Psychrobacter sp. UBA5136 | reverse complement strand
ACTTTTTAGAACACCACCAAATTTATCAAAACCCCGTACGAAATAGCGTACCGACCACGACAAAGGCGACTGAAAACAGCGTCACCAAACTGATATTAATCGCGAATCCATTGAGATTGTCAGCAGATAGGCGCGGTATTATCCAAAAACGTGCATGCATCGCGACTAGTGCCGTCAGCAATAACAGACTCAGCTTCATACCAATTAAGATACTAATATCATTGTCAAAAGCAAACCAAGCGCTCGTATTGGGCAGCAGATTATGCGCCATCCATAAGCCAGTGACGATCTGAAGACCTAGCGCTGGCATGCCAATTTTTTCAAACTGCCCCTCAAATTGTAACAAAGCGTCTAAATTACGTGAAGATAGCACTTTTGGCAGTATCACTAGTGCTAGTATTAAATGACCGCCTACCCAAATTGCTGCCCCAAGTAAATGTAAAATTAAGAGATAGTTGAACATAAAGTATCACTCCAAATAATTAACCAATCATGAATTTTTGAAGCATTAAGGTATTTAATAATGAAACGCGCCAATCAATTGCAACCATTATCACGCCAGCACCATCTCGGGCTGAATCTGTCTCGTCATGCAAAAGAAAGCTTGGATGAACCCGAAGAAATTGCCCAACACTGGCATAATCTCACGTCTTATATTGACGATATGCAGTATCATTTTCAGATTGAAGACAACTTGATTGCCAATGCATTAGAGCCATACCGCGCTACTCAACCGGAGGTTGCCTCGGTGCTAGAAGCACTTGATGGGCAACACAAGCAATTGCATGAGCTCATAAACACAGTCGAACAATCACAACAGTCTGCTGGTAACGCTATCACAGTCGCGCAAGTTAAACAGCTTGGCACTCTATTATACGACCATATTCGCTTTGAAGAACGCGAGTTATACCCTACGGTAGAAAAATATCTAACGGAAGACGAGCTAGATGCTGTTTATAAAGCCAGCCCGGATAGTATTAAACGCCCTGATGAGAATCGATAATATACTCTCAAAGAATTAACCCACTAAGCTTTAATTAAAAATATCACTGAAACAAAAAGCCCGCCAAGAAACGAGCCACATTTTGGCATTCGCTTCTTTGATGGACTTTTTATTTGTTCTTAAATCGCTATTTCTAAAGTTTGATTTTTAAGACATCAATCTTTAAAAATCAGACTCTAAGGCATCAATTTAAAGAAATGCTGACGGTAATGCTTTAATTCACGGATAGAATCGCGAATATCATCCAACGCTAAATGACTGCCGCCTTTTTCAAAGTTCTTTAGAATGTCGGGTCGCCAGCGGAAGCACAGCTCTTTAATCGATGACACATCAAGGTTGCGATAATGGAAAAACCTTTCGAGTTCTGGCATTTGCCGCGCTAAAAAGCGGCGATCTTGACAGATTGAATTACCGCACATGGGCGACTTGCCAGCATCCACCCATTTATTCAAAAATTTAATGGTCTCAGCTTCCGCTTCTGCCAAGGTCACATTACTACGGCGTACGCGGTCGACCAATCCTGATTGACCATGCTGTTTGGTATTCCAGTCATCCATACCGTTTAAAACGCGGTCAGATACCTTGATAGCAAACACAGGCCCTTCGGCAAGGACGTTTAAATCCTCATCCGTCACTACGGTAGCAATCTCGATAATCTCATCATTTAAGGTGTCAAGTCCGGTCATTTCTAGGTCAATCCATACCAGCCCTTTTTTACCTTGGTTTTTGATTTTGATTTTATTGGGATGGTCGTCGGTACTCATAAAATATCCTATGGTCAATAAAGACTGAAACAATTGGCGAGCCATGTTAACCAAATAAAACAGTTATAAATGGCCATGCTCAGATAACATTGGTTTGCGCCTATTTATCACGCCGAAAAAATCGAAAACATTACAAAACCACTATCTGCTAGGGGCGCTTTAGGCTGTATGTTAGCAAATTTTCACGCTACACTTAGCAATATTTTTCTAATAGGTTCAAACCATGGCACTAATCCGGCAACGCAAACTGACTAAGCAGCAGATTCGTCGCATCGACAAACAGCAGCTCGACAGTCAAGACAGCATCGATGACAGTTTGATGGATGGCGTGGTCATGGCGCATTATGGTAAACAATTAGAAGTACAAATGACCAGTTTGCCTGCGGTGATACCGGTACAACCCGAGATCGCGCCCGATGATCCTGAGCCGTTTTGGCAGGAGCTGGCGTTAGGCGATATTTGGCGCTGTCATGTACGTACCAATCTGCCCATGCTAGCGGCTGGCGACCAAGTACGCTGGACTGCTGACCCTAATACTGGCTTTGGCCGTATCGAATCGGTCAAACCTCGCACCTCGCTTGTCTCGCGTCCTGACCGTTATCATAAGCTTAAACCCGTCGCTGCCAATGTCGATATTTTGGCGATTGTGTTTGCGCCGCTGCCTGCTGCGGCACCGTCCCTGATTGATCGCTACTTAGTTGTTTGCCATCATGCTGGCGTAAAGCCATTATTGGTACTTAATAAAGCTGACCTGTTGGCAGAAGAAAATGGCGTTGATACCAGTGAGCTATTGGCACAATACGCGGCGCTTGGCTATGAAAGCGTCCTAACTTCGGTTGATTGCCCCGAAAATATCGCTGATAGTGATGAGCAAAAAGGCCTTGATGAGTTAAAACGCCATAACGATAAAAAACTGGTTATCTTTGCCGGACAATCAGGCGTTGGTAAAAGCAGTTTGATTAACGCCCTACTGCCAGAGTCAGAGCAAGTGGTGAATGTCATCTCGGAAAACTCCAAATTGGGTCAGCATACGACGACAACCAGCCGCCTATTGCCCTTTAACCCAGATGACTTAACCCAAGGCGGCATCGTCGATACACCGGGTATTCGTGAGTACGGCATTTGGCATTTAACCCCGGATGATATCATTTCAGGTTTTATTGAACTTGCGCCACTAGCGGGAGATTGCCAATTCCGCGATTGTCGTCATACACATAACAGTAAAGGCTGCGCGTTATGGCAAGCGGTTGCTGATGGTAAAGTATTGCAGCGCCGTGTTGAAAACCTTGTCACCCTAAGAGAAGAGGCAGATACTAAACCTTATTAAGCATTAATGACTAGGTTGACCATCATACGTTTACTATGGATGGTCTAATCGGTATAATAGCGCCTTGTTCATTATCGTTAGGCTGGACTCGCAGCTTAACCGAACACTTATTTTTTGGAGGTATGGTTTGGATCGTGCGCTGGAATTTGTGGGCAACCACCCGTTTTTATTTGGTATATTAGCCGTACTTGCCGTGCTATTTTTTACCATTGAAAACAAACGTAGTGGCAGAAAAATATCGCCCAATACCTTGGGCATGATGGTTAACTCGCAAAATGCGCAGCTAATCGATATTCGCGCCAAAAAGAAATTTGACACCGGTTTTATCCAAGGCAGCCGTAACATACCTTTTACTGAGCTCAAAGACCGCATCGAGGAAATTCGTGCGATTGAGCAACCAGTGATTATCATCTGCGATATGGGCGTGCAAGCAGGCGCGGCAGTACAAATGATTGGTAAAGACAGTGTTTACCGCTTGGATGGCGGTATTGGCGGCTGGCAGGCAGCGGGTATGCCACTTGTTGGCCTAAAAGATGCCCAGTCGAAAAACAAAGGTAAAGCCAAGCCTACCTTGCACAAATAGCTTATATAATTTTGTACAAACAGTAATTAAAAAGGCACCTTTTCGTAAGGTGTCTTTTTTTATGCGGCAGTTATGGAGTAGTTACGCAGCAGTTATACTAGTCTCAGCGCTTTTTAGACAAGACTGCTTGAATTTAAGATGGCCATCCCCACTTTATAATAAGCATCAGTAATTAACGGTGCATTACCTATCAATAACGAATTGTACTGATTTTACCCTATCATTTTTTTATATCACTATTTATCCTATTACTTATAATAAAACTTTCACGCATAAATTTATAAATAAGGACTTACCATGACTGCATCTGTTAAAGTTTATACCACCCCTATGTGCCCATACTGCTTAAACGCTAAAAAATTACTAGAATCTAAAGGCGCTGAGTACGAAGAAATTGGTATGCACGACATCAGCCGCGAAGAGCGCCAAGCATTGATGCAAAAGACCAATAACTATCGTACTGTGCCGCAAATTTTCATCGGCGATACCTTTGTTGGCGGTTTTGATGAGCTGAACCAGATGAATCAGCAAGGCAAACTTGACGAGTTATTGGCCGGCTAATTTGCTATTTTGCTATTTTGCTAAAAGTCATCTTGCTAAAAAAGCACTGGCTAAAAAACGCTGAGATAAAACCTTAAAACTCAGTCTCGATTTATATTACAATGAGATGTTGTTACAATAACCGTTTGCCCTATTATTTGATTAATTTATAGAGGAATTACCATGGCTGAAGAACAAGCACAAGCACAACCACAATTGGCACTAGAACGTATTTATGTAAAAGACATGTCACTTGAAGTCCCAGGCGCGGCTGTATTCACGAAAGAGTGGAACCCTGAGCTTGATATCAATCTATCAAGTAACGCCGAAAAATTAGATGACGATCATTATCAAGTGGTTCTGACTGTCAGCGTAAATGCAAAAAACGCGGACGAAGCGGCATTTATTGCAGAAGTGCATCAAGCGGGAATTTTCTTATTAAAAAACATTCCAGAAGATCAAATCGGACAAATCCTCGGCGCATATTGCCCGAACGTATTGTTCCCGTATGCGCGCGAAGTGATTAGCGACATCGTCACACGTGGTAGCTTCCCGCAGTTATTGCTTGCGCCCGTTAACTTTGACCAAGCGTACGCGCAAAGCCAACAGCAAGCCCAAGTTGATGCCCAAGGTAACGCCTAAAACTTAGAGTAATAAAGTTTTAGCGAGTAGTATTTAAAAGCCGTTTACTGATGTTAGTAAGCGGTTTTTTTATGGCCGGCTTTTTTATGGAAGGATTTTTTATAGACGGTTTTTAGCGTTTATTTTAGCCATAAAAAAACCCTGCAGCTTGCTATTACTAGCGGCAGGGTTTTGAATATAACGGTTAATAAGCAATTTCTATAAAAGCGCTAAAAAAGCTTAGCCTTTTAGCGCAGATAAGATTTGCTCTTTAACAACATCAATCGCTTGGGTGCCATCGAATTTGTCATATTTAGGGGCATCGCCGCCCTCAGCCGCTTTATCTTGATAGAAACCAACCAAGGCAGAGGTTTGCTGCTGGTAGGTTGCCAGGCGATCGCGAATGGTAGATTCTTTATCGTCTTCGCGTTGAATTAGTGGCTCGCCCGTCACATCGTCGATACCTTCGACCTTTGGTGGATTGTGATCGATGTGATAAACACGCCCAGAACCCGCATGCTGGCGACGACCTGATAGACGCTTAACGATTTCATCATCAGGCACGCTAATTTCGATCACATGGTCAATTGTCACGTTGGCATCAGCAAGCGCTTGAGCCTGCGGAATGGTACGCGGAAAACCATCTAGTATGCAGCCGTTGACACAATCAGGCTTGGCGATGCGTTCTTGCACTAAGTTAATAATAAGGTCATCAGAGACCAAACCACCAGCGTTCATCACATCTTTGGCTTGTTTGCCAAGCTCAGTACCTTCTTTGATTGCGGCACGTAGCATGTCGCCCGTTGAGATCTGCGGAATATCAAATTCTTTAGAAATAAACTGGGCTTGGGTACCTTTACCGGCGCCTGGTGGACCTAGCAAAATAATACGCATCATTATACGACTCTCCTTAATAGATAGGATTTTGGGACTAATAAAACTTAGGGATTGGTGGGTTGCAGAGCTTACCTTACCTTGTGGCTTTCAAAAGCTCAAGTATTTTTAGTCTTGATGCGGCAAGTTACGATGACTTATCTGTTCATGGCATAAGGCTGGAGGCCGGCACAAGCATGACGGCCTCCAATTATTCATCACTTATATTTTGAGATTCATTTATCAAGGAACCTGCTGATTAATGGTCACATTGACCTGATTTTGGTCGGCGCTAATGACCACAGGATTACCCGATAAATCGCCTGATTCCGCCATAGCCGTACCACTGTGACTGATACGCGCAACGACAGCAAGCTGAACTTTGTCGCCTCGAGCAGACGCTAGGGTACGCTCAGGCATCATAGCATCTAAGTCACTTAGGCTAATCGTCGCTTCGCCTTGTTTAATCACACTAATCGGTAAACGCTTGGCGGCAAACGGCGGGCCACCTTTCACATCACGAATAGCGACAAACAGCACATCATCCGCTTTTACCAATGGTAGCAAATCAGAATTAATAGAGACGGTCACCTCAATGCCTTCAGAAGCTTGCTGCTGCTGAGTGGTGACATTTGCACTTAACTCATCAAGACTTGCCAGCGCTTGGCTATGGTCACCCGGTTTGGCAGCGATACTATCGCGCAGGCGCTTAATCCAGCCTTGGGCTTGCTCAAAGTTATTACTACGCGCCTCGCCCATTGCCATGAGCATTTGTGCGCCTTCGTGCTGCGGATTTTTTGCCAGTACCTCTTGTAAGACGCGGCGACTATTGGCATCCAATTGCCCTTTATTGGCAAAAAAGCTGATTTGCGCATAAGTGGTGGCAATCTCTTCGTTGTCTGGCGACAAACGATAAGCACGCGATAACGCCTCAAGCGCCGAATCAGTTGCTTCTAATGATAAGAACAATTCAGACAGACGCATCCAGCGATCAGGGTCATCAGCATGCCGATAAACGTTGGTCTGCATGGCGCTAATAAGCTGCGTCCCATCGGTAATCGCCCAAGCTGGCGGCTGATCAATTTTACCCGTCAGCAAGTCATCTGCTACCTGCCCGACTTTATCTTCAGCCGTCCACAGATTAAATACTGGCGTACGGTCACTGACTAAAAAGTAAGCGAGCCCCGCCAAGACAGGCACCCAGACCATAATAATCAAACGGCTTTTGATACCGGGCGCGACCATGGGCGTGACTGTGCGCTGGGCGTCTAATAACTGGCGCTCAAGCTCAAGCTTTTGATTGCGATAATGCACCTCGTCGATAGTGCCATTGTCTTTATCGGTTTGCAGCTCTGCTAGGCGCTCACGAAATACCGCAACGTTGATATCTAGTAGCTGGTTATCGACTGGCTTGTCTCGTAAGCGCGACGCTCGTAACCATGGCATGATAACAATGATAGCCAGTAACAGTGCCATCAGTAAGCTTAGGGCAATAAATAAGCCAAACGTAGAAAATAGGATCATTTTTTGTCCTCTGTACTGGTGATGTCATGCTCGTTTTTATCACGGTTATTGCTGTTTTTATTGCTTTGCGATAACAAACGATCAAGCTCCGCTTTTTCTGCAGCCGACAACGCCGCCGCACTCTCTACGGTGACGCCGCTTTGACCGCGAGCAACGCGCTGCCGGCGTTTACTTTGCCAAAACCAGCCAATCACCAACACAAGCAATAATAATGGCGGAAAAAACCACAGTATCCATGTCGACGGACGTACTGGCGGCTTATAAGTGATAAAGTCGCCGTAGCGCTCTTGCATATAAGCGCGTATCTCGGCATCACTACGACCATCTTTAATCATGTCATAGGTTTTTTGCTTTAAATCTTGGGCAATAGGCGCATCAGAACCTGCCAAATTCTGGTTTTGGCATTTTGGGCAACGCAGCTCTTCGATAAGGCCGCGATACTGGGCTTCTTGTTGTACCGAATCAAAGTCATAAACGTCAATTGCGGCGTGCGCGCCGATGCTGATAATAAAACCCAGCAAGCAAGCAAATATCAAACCTGCTAGCTTTAACGTAAAATTTGTTGCCTGCTGAGCTATTAATTGCATGTCTTTTAAATGCGTGGCATTCATTTGCACACCTCCTGAACCTGACTAGGGTCTGGGCTGACATTTTTCTTATCGGCTTCATTAAGCACCATCAAACACGGCATGATACGGCTTTGCCAATTGCTCTCATTAACCTCACCAACAATATGCTGGCGGATAATGCCCTTACTATCCACCACAAAGGTTTCAGGGGCACCGGTCAGCCCTAAATCTAAGGCAAACTGACCAGATAAGTCCTGAATAGACATCGAAAAAGGATCGCCGCCGCGGTTTAAGTATCCTAAAGCGTCACCGATATCATCTTTGTAATTCACCCCAACCAAATTGACGCCGCGCTCCTCTAACTGCATTAAAAAAGGGTGCTCGATGACACAAGTTGGACACCAAGAGCCCCAAACGTTCATTAAAAACGGCTGATCTGGCAAATTGTCGTTGGTCATGATACGGCTGGTATCTGACAACAAGGGCAGCTCAAACTTAGGTACCGGACGCTCAAGCGCCGTGTTGGTCACGATTTCCGTTGGCTGCCCCAGACGAAAATACAGCATGACCACAAAACCGGCAAAGACAATCAGCGGGATTAAAAACCATATCTTTATCTGGCTTTTTTTCATGGTTTGATTGCCTCTTTTCTCAGGCGCCTTTTGGGAAGAATTACCTGATGGACTCATGTTACTTCTCCCTTATTTCAGCTTCAGTGATAAAACCTGTTTTATTGGCTGCCATTTGCGCCGACGTCTTGGTCTTTTTAAACCGGTAGCGGCTATCAAGCATACTTAGCAGACCCCCTAAGGCCATGATAATCGCACCAAGCCATATCCAGCGAATCAGCGGCTTAACATAAATACGCACTGCCCACTTATTACTGTCTTCAGCGATAGGCTCGCCCAGCGCTACGTAAACATCACGCATGAGGCTAGCGTCAATGGCCGCCTCGGTCATTGGCATCATACTAATCACATACGTACGTTTCTCAGGATACAAGGTCGCCACCGCGTGACCGTCTTTGGTTACCTCAACCTGCGCTTGCATGCCATCAAAGTTACTGCCTCTGACTTCATGAAAATCTTTTACTTCAAAATCATAGCCTTGCACGTGTACGACATCATTTTCACCCAATGCCACATCGCGCTCAACACTCAAAGTACTGGTAAAGGCAACGCCAATAGCAGCCACGATGACCCCAACATGAGCGGTCTGCTGACCCCAGTAGCTCAGGCGTAATTGACCTAAACCGCCAAACAAACTCGGCGCATTTTTGGTTTTATCTTTAAAATCGACCGCCATCCAAAACAGCACCCAAAAACTCACCGCTAGCGTCACGCCGATATTCAGCATGGCAGACGGGCTTACAAAATACGCAATAATCGCCGCTAATACCAAGCTGCTGACCACAGCGGCCATACCGACGCCCAACAGAGGGCGCTTGTCTTTCTTCCAGCGGATATTGGAGCCCATCCCCATCGCCACTAACAGCAACCAGGTTAAGGGTACAAATAGCGCATTAAAATACGGAGGGCCAACAGAAACCTGACCTAAATTAAAGGAATCAGCGATGATAGGATATAGCGTACCGAGTAGCACCACCAACGTTGCAATTAAGATAATGACGTTATTAATGACTAAAAATGATTCCCGTGATATCAGTTGATACTGACTCTCAACCGTCAAGCGCCAACCGCGGATGGCAAACATCAACAGCCCGCCACCAACGACAACGCCAAGAATTGCCAAAACAACCAGACCACGCGTTGGGTCGGCGGCAAACGAATGCACCGAGGTAATGACACCTGAGCGCACAAGGAAGGTACCCAAGAGACTCAAGGCAAAGGCAAAGATGGCGAGCATAATGGTCCACGCTTTAAAGACCCCGCGTTTCTCAGTGACCGCTAGAGAATGCAGCAAGGCTAGACCAGCCAGCCAAGGCATCAGTGAGGCGTTTTCTACTGGGTCCCAAAACCACCAACCGCCCCAGCCAAGCTCGTAATAGGCCCACCAAGAGCCAAGTGCGATACCAACTGTCAAGAAGCCCCAAGCAGCAAGCGCCCATGGACGCGACCAACGGGTCCAGACGGCATCCAAACGCCCTTCCCACAGTGCCGCCATACAAAACGCAAATGGCACTGCCATACCCACATAGCCCATATATAGCATCGGCGGGTGGATAACCAAACCAAAATCTTGTAAGAGAGGATTTAAATCTGCCCCGTCAACAGGTAAGTTTGGCAACGTGCGATCAAATGGTGATGAGGTAAAGATGAGCATCGCTAGCATCATCGTCTGTATGCCAGCCAATATCACTAACACTCGCGCGCGCATGGTCAATGGTAAGCCACGGCTAAAGTAGGAGACCAGCGCACACCAAGTGGCCATAATGGTCATCCATAGCAACAGCGAGCCTTCGTGCCCGCCCCACGTCGCGGACAGTTTATAATACCAAGGCAACAAGGTATTAGAGTGCTGAGTGACATAGACCAAGCTAAAATCATTAAAATAAAAGCCTGCCATCAGTGCACCAAACGAGGTAATCATGGCTGCAAACTGCGCCCACGCTAAACTCGGTGCAAGACGCTGCCAAGCAACGTGATCACTCATAACACCAATAGTTGGTAATACCACCTGCAAAATCGCCAATACAAAGGCGGCCAGCAAGGCAAAATAACCCAATTCTGTGATTAACATACGGTCTAACCTTGTTTACCTTAATACGGTCATTGTTTATTTTAAGGAGTGGTGTTTTTAGGATATTTGATAGTATCCAGTACACGCTACTGCAGGTATTTTCGTCTATTATCGTACTGCTATGACAATATAGTTAACTTCCATATACTTAACTTCGATAATAAACCTCGCCAGCCATTGCAGCTTAGGAGGCTTACAGCATGGTACATTAGCGTCAACTTGTCACGTTTGTGTATCCACTCTGTATGCGATGTGTATAAAGACCATATCGATGCTTTATCACTGCATGGCAGGAAAAAACACCAAAATCAGATGTAACCACCCTGCCAAAAACCCTGTCAAGCCGCCAAGTATAATGAGGGTCATTTCATCCTCACGAAAAGCGGGGCGCAGTAGGTTTTGAAACTCATCGGGTGATAAAGCGCGAATACGGTCGCGAAACAGTCCAAATATTTTACTGGCGCGGCTTTCATTAAGCTCAGGATCACGCAGCGGCACCATGGTCGCAACGATGGATTTGTCGATGATAGTATTTTTTAGCTGCCCAAACTCGCGGCGACCCAGCCCGACACGTAACGTTGTGCTAATAACTGGCGATTCTAACACTTTATACAAGTGAGATTTCATCAGCTCGCGCGTTTGTGCAGCGCGATCACCATACATCATCTCATTCATGATGTTTTCTAGCGTCACCAAATCTTTGACCACAATCTCAGCAAAAACCTCAGACACTTCCTCTTGGCGCTTCATAAAGCCGCCTTGGAAGCGGTACTGCGCCATGTGCGGCCTCTGCGGCTTAATAAAGGGGAAACGGCTTTGTAGCGCAAAAAACTTCACATACGGGATAAAATGCGGCTCAACAGGGTTAAACACCATCCAAATCGCAATCCAGTTGGTCAAAAAGCCCCAAATGGCAGCAAAAAACGGCACCGTCCAATGCTGCGGCACCAGCAAAAAGATAAACATTTGGATAATACCGAATATAAGACCAATCAAAGCACTGATATGCCAGATAAAATTGATCTCTTTTTGCCCAACTTTTAAAAACATATTGACCATCAAACGGCGGTCGCTTTCCATTTTATTGACAATCATCTTACGCATATCGACCAAATCTTCGACATGGTAGGTCAAATCCGTCACCAACGACTGCATGATACTCGGCAATTCTTCGTGCGCTTGAGCATACACCCGGCGCTTTACTGCATAGGGAAGATTGCCCCACAGCGCGGGCGAATGGTCGAGCATAATCTCATCAATCAAATTCTCAAGGTTTTTATCGACCGTATCGGTGATAAATACCGCCATCTGTTCTGGTTCCATCGCCTGAAAGAATTCATCGAGCGAGCCGAGCTTTGAGAGCGTCTGATCAACAATCACGCCTGATATCTTGCCGGCCTTGCGCGGTACGATACCTTGCCAGCCGATACCCGGCAAGCCAAAAAACGGAAAGTTTGGAATCCGAATGCCCCAAAACTTAATCGGATAAAACAGCATCTTGAGCGCCATCCACACGTGTATCCAAGTGACGAATGCAGTCACCGGTGGAATGGTCAGCATAGCAAAAAACTCGGGATGCGCCGCTATCGTCTGCCACAATGAATTTGCATCCATGACTCTAATTATCCTTGAGGTGATGATTGACGTTGTTAACCAAATATCCTTAGTAGATTAAGAACGCTTAGCAAAAACGCTCTATCCTCAATAACTATTTAAATGAACTATCTGTTAAATGAATGACCTGCTCATTCAGTACTGTTTAACTCATTAAACCGCTAAAATAAATCGCCTGATTTTAGCATACTTGCTATGTATTAGCACACATCGAGCCACGGTAAGTTGTGACTAGCGATGACACGCTTTGCGCCCTACTCGCCATTCTAAACCTTTACTATCCTCTAGTAATTTTAAACACAAGAATCTTGCTAGTAGAAACGCTTAACGCAACAACAAAAAGGAAAGTGAAAACAGTATCAAAAGTGGCACCAAAAGTAGCGCCAAAAACACCGTCATTAATCGTAAAGATAGCCACGCAAAATAGACGCCTAAATACTGCGCTTCAGTTTTTGTTCTGTTATAATTTATGGTTGCCTAACGCGGATGACTAGCCGCCGACTGTAGGCAATTTAATTGCCCCTTTATTGATAAATCACCGCGCTATGTTATTGAAATACTTTGGCTTATCCTTTATGCTCACCGCGCCTTGATAAATAAGCGCTTCGCTTTATCTGTCTCTGACTGATTAAACACTGAACACTTTATCAATACTCACTTTAACAACGAACACTTTATCAATGATCATTTTATCAACGACCGCTTCACTGACCGTCTGAGTACTGACCTTATATGAACAAACCGCTCGCGTCCGATACCGAACAGGTCAATCGTATTTTTACCAGCCGCATTGTTATCCTTGGGCTAATCATGTTCGTAGGCTTATTAGGTTTGATTGCGCGTTATGGTTATCTGCAGGTGTATGCCCACGAGAAATACACCACCCAAGCCGATAACAATCGTATCAAGCTCATCTCTGCGCCGCCCAGCCGTGGTTATATTTATGATCGTAATGGGATTATCCTTGCCGACAATCAGCCTGTGTTTACCGCCATGCTCAGCCCTGATGAAGTCGAAGACCCAGAGCGCACGCTAAACCTGCTCGCGCCTATTTTTGATCTTACTGAAAAAGACATCACTGACATTTTGGCGCGCTTAAGCAAAACCAAAAATGACCCTGTGACCGTTAAGATTGATTTGACCGAGGCGCAATTGGCGCAGTTTAGTGAACGTAAACCTTTTTTCCGCGGCGTCAGTATTCAGAGCAAATTGACCCGCTCCTATCCCTATGATGAGCTGTTTGCGCACGTGATTGGCTATGTGGGACGTATTAACGACAAAGAATCGAAGCGAATAGATAAAGATCGCTACGCGGGCACCGACCTCATCGGTAAGATTGGTATTGAAGAGTTTTATGAAGATATTTTGCTTGGACAGCCGGGTTATCAGTCAGTAGAAACCGACGCCCTCGGCAATATCATTCGCCAACTTGACACCAAAGCGCCCATCGCCGGTAATGATATCACCCTGAGTTTAGATTATGGTTTACAAACCATCGCCCAGCAGCAGCTTGATGGTCGCCGCGGGGCAATTGTCGCCATTGATCCAAAAAATGGTGATGTTTTGGCGTTCGTCAGTAACCCAAGCTACGACCCCAACCCTTTTATCTCTGGCATCTCTTTTAAGGATTACGGCGCCCTGCGTGATGATGTTGATCAGCCGCTTTATAACCGCGCGCTCCAAGGGACCTATCCCCCCGGCTCAACCATCAAACCTTTTGAGGGTTTAGGCGGAATTCATTATGGCCTACGTAACTGGGAATCGACCATTTATGACCCGGGTTACTTTAGTTTGCCTGGCGATTCACATCGTTTTCGAGACTGGAAACGCGGTGGCCACGGAACGGTAGATTTAAAGAAATCCATTATGATGTCGGTCGATACCTATTATTATAAATTGGCGTATGAAATGGGTATTCAGCGCCTTCACGACTGGATGGTGCGCTTTGGTTTTGGTGAACAAACTGGCATCGACTTACCTAACGAAAAGCCAGGCGTTATGCCATCGCCAAAATGGAAAGAAGACACTTATGATAAAAAATGGCTGCCGGGTGAAACCATCTCCGTCAGTATCGGGCAAGGTTATTTCTTAGCCACGCCGTTACAAATTGCCAATGCCACCGCCATGACGGCCAATAAGGGCTATCACATCACGCCGCACTTATTAAAAAGCAGCGATGGCGCAGCGGCGGTCAACGTGATCACCAAGCCTGATGGCAAGATTGAATATAACGGCAAGCCGTCTGATTGGACGCGTATGCACGATGCGATGGAGCAAACGGTCAAGGCAGGTACGGGGCGCGGCATTTATACCTCGCGCTATCGCATCGCCGGTAAAACAGGGACAGCGCAGGTAAAATCAATTGCCCAAGGTAAAAGCTATAATAAAGCGGCCCTCGATAAACGTCACTGGGATCATGCTTGGTTTAATGGTTTTGCGCCTGTTGAAGCGCCGGAAATCGCGCTTGCGGTACTGGTCGAAAATGGCGGCGGCGGTAGTGCCGTTGCAGCGCCTATCGGTCGTGCCTTGTTTGATTATTGGATGCTACAGCGTAAAACCGACCCTATTTTACCGCCAACAGCTGATGAGTTAAGAGCTATCAAGCGCCAAAAAGCCTTTGAAAAAGCCATGCGTGATGCCATCCGTGATAAAGAGCAAGCGCTCGCAGAACAAGCCGAGGCACAGGCGGCTGAGAGTGCAACAAATACAGCAACGTCTGAATAAAATACGCCAAATAAAAGGCAATACCTAAAAAACACTATGAAAAAACCTTTAAAAAATCGCGAACAAAAGAAAAACCATAATACGAAAAATGCAGCAGCGGGTGATGTGCGTATTATCGGCGGTCAGTATAAGCGCCGTATCGTCAGCTTTATCGATGCCGAAGGCTTGCGCCCGACTCCTGACCGCCTGCGTGAGACTGTGTTTAATTGGTTGACTGCCGATATTCATGACGCTCGAGTGCTAGATAGCTGCGCTGGTAGCGGCGTTTTGGGTTTTGAAGCCCTATCGCGCGGCGCGGCGCATACTACCTTTATCGAAATAAATCCGGCACAAGTCAACATGCTGCGCCAAAGTGCCGAGCAGTTACACTTAGATGCCAGTAACTATCAAATTATTCAAGGAACAGCTGAGCAGGTTTTAACACAAGACCAGTCCGTTCAGCGTCATTTTGATATCGTGTTTATCGATCCGCCTTATGCGCAAGATTTATGGCAACCTATCTTAACGGCACTGCTTAAGCAGTCACTCATTACCACAGAAACGCTGATTTATTTAGAAGCGAATAAAGATTTAACCGCTCAGCTGCATCAGCTGATTAATCGTTTGCAAGAAAATCCCGACTCTCAAGCAGAGACTACGCAAGGTATGATGAGTTTTGAGTGCTTAAAACAAACGAAAGTTGGCCAAGTTGTCGCTGGACTTTATCGTTTATCCTCGTCATAATTGTCAGGTTAACGATACCCATTAACAAATTTTGTAAATGTTTAAAACCGCTAAAAAACTAGCCAACGCTGCAGTTTAATGTATATAAGGCGAAAATAAACCCCAATGCAGCTTGCAAGCGTAGGCGCTACTGCTTATAATGTGCAGTCTGTTTTTTGAGAGCCCCGTTCCCAGCTAAACTCTCAACGAATTCTAATTTTAAGGTTTTATCATGAAAACACTTAGTGCAAAACCAGCTGAAGTGACCCATGACTGGTATGTCGTAGATGCTGACGGCAAAACCCTTGGTCGCTTAGCTACCGAAATCGCTAGTCGCTTACGTGGCAAGCATAAGACTTCTTATACGCCTCACGTAGATACTGGTGATTTTATTGTTGTCATCAATGCAGAAAAAATCGCGGTAACGGGTAAAAAAGCGCAAGATAAAAAATACTATCGTCACAGTGGCTACCCAGGTGGTATCAAAGAAACCAACTTCACCAAGCTGATTGCACATAAGCCTGAAGATGTTCTACACAAAGCGGTTAAGGGTATGCTTCCAAAAGGTCCTCTTGGCTACGCGATGATCAAAAAGCTGAAACTATATGCGGGTACAGAACATCCACATGAAGCCCAGCAACCTAAAGAACTAGACATCTAAGGATATACTTATGGAACGCAATTACGGAACTGGTCGTCGCAAAACTTCTACCGCTCGTGTCTTTTTAGCAAAAGGTACTGGTAGCATTGTTGTTAACGGCAAACCACTTGATGAGTACTTCAGCCGCGAAACCTCGCGTATGGTTGTTCGTCAGCCTTTAGAACTCCTTGAATCACCTACTGATTACGACCTTTACATCACAGTAAAAGGCGGCGGTATTAGTGGTCAGGCTGGCGCAATCCGTCACGGCATCACGCGTGCCTTGATTGAGCTTGACGAAGCCAACAAATCTACTCTAAAAGCAGCTGGCTTTGTCACTCGTGACTCACGTCAAGTTGAACGTAAGAAATTGGGTCTACGTAAAGCACGTAAACGTCCACAATTCTCAAAACGTTAATCAAAGCTATCTCTGCTCTTTTTACAGCTATCGTCTTTTTCTCGGAGTCGCTATAGCCGTATTAAGTAAAAGAATAGATTTGCAAAACCTTATAAGCTGGTCACAGTTTATAAGGTTTTTTTATGCCTGTTTTTTAAAGACGGTTTTTTAGCGATGGCTTTTTAGGTATCCTAACCATAGGTTTGCCCTGTATGTTCACTTTAGCAAAACCTGCTTGCAAACTGGAGCGCGCTCCCCCATCATAATAATAACTTTTATTACACTGTCCTCATTATGAAAGCCCCCGAACAATACGATCCTAATAAACCACCAAAAACTGATGTGCCACCGCCGACAGGCCAGCATCATAAACAGAGCAACATGGCTAAGTCACCAGCCATCCCGGCCGGCATGCCCACGGTGACGCAAACGCATAAGCAAACGGCGCAAGCAAATAAGAAACCCTTTCAATGGCAATTTTTGCTGCCGCAATATTGGGGTATCTGGCTGTTACTGGCAATTTTCTTGCCGACGATATATTTACCGCTGCGTTGGCAGTTTTGGCTGGGCCGTAAACTGGGTATTTTCATCTATAAAGTCGCAGGCTCACGCAGGCGCGATACCTTAATTAACTTAAGATTGGCTTTTCCAGAAAAGCCCGAAGCTGAGCGCGAACTGATGGCAAAGCAGGTGTTTGTCAATCAAGGTATCGGCGTGTTTGAAACTTTGTGCGCTTGGTTTCGCCCCAATATTTTTACCCGTACGGTTTCCATCTCGGGCTTGCAACACTTGGTAAATGCTCAAAACGAGGGTCGCCCTGTTATTTTACTCGGGGCTCATTATACGATGCTCGATCTTGGCGGTTTGCTTTGCACGCAGTTTTTCGCTACCGACTGTATGTATCGTCCGCAAAATAATCCGCTCCTTGATTGGTTTATTTATAATGGACGCACCAACATTTTTGGCAAGCAGATTGCCAGCCGTGATATGCGTAGCCTCGTCAATTCTATTAAAGCCAAGCACGTGATTTGGTACTCACCTGACCAAGATTATGGCTTAAAACAAGGCGTCATGGCGCCATTCTTTGGCGTGCCCGCTGCTACCATTACCGCTTCTCGGCGTATGGCAAAATTAGGCAATAAGCAAAACCCGCCCGCACTCATGGCCCTGCATACTTATCGGCAAACACCGGATAACCTACCAAAGGGAAAACGCCCGCATTATCATCTAACCATCACACCAGAGCTGGACAATTATCCAAGCAATGATGAAGTTGCCGACGCAACTCGCGTTAATGAAGTGCTAGAAGGGTTGATTCGTATTGATCCAACCCAATGGATGTGGTTCCATCGCCGCTTTAAAAATGGCCCTAATGGTCGTACCGATATTTATAAGTAGGCCCTTAAACACAAACAAAGCAGTCGGTAAATTTGTTATAATTTGTGCCATTAAATTGAGTCGCCGACTTAATAATTGAGATTAAACAAACAACAATCTAATCAGTTAAAAATTAAACCAACCACGGATTTTTCATGAGCAATCAAACTGACGCAGCGATAGACGCGCCTAACAAAGAAAGCAAACGTATCTTAACGGGCATCAAACCAACAGGTATTCCGCATTTGGGTAATTACGTTGGCGCTATTCGCCCAGCGATTCAATCTATCCAAAATAGTAATGATGAGGCGTTTTTCTTTTTGGCCGACTATCATGGCATTATCGGCTGTTATGACCCAGCTGTCATTCACGAATCGACCAAAATCATTGCCGCGACTTGGATTGCCTGCGGTCTTGACCCTGAGCGCGTGACCTTTTATCGGCAGTCTGATGTGCCAGAGATTCCAGAGCTTGCTTGGATTTTAAACTGCTCATGTGCCAAAGGCCTGATGAACCGTGCGCATGCTTATAAGGCGGCGGTTGATATCAATACCGAAAAAGCCGATGTCGATCCTGACCAAGGTATCAATATGGGTCTGTTTGGCTATCCAGTGTTGATGGCGGCCGATATCTTGATGTTTAATGCTACCCATGTGCCTGTCGGACGTGACCAAGTACAGCATATTGAGATGGCACGTGACATTGCGGGTACGTTTAACCATCGTTATAAGCCCCTCTTTACCTTACCTACAGCGGTCGTTGATGAAGACATCCCGCTCTTAACAGGGCTTGATGGCCGTAAGATGAGCAAAAGCTATAGCAACACCATTCCGCTATTTGGCGAGCCCAATCCGCAGGTTAGTCCTGAAAAGCAGATGCATAAAGCCATCATGAAAATTGTCACCAACTCGCAGTTGCCAGCTGAGCCAAAAGACCCTGACGATTCTGCTATTTTTGAGATTTATAAAGCCTTTGCCACGCCAGCAGAAATTGCTGATATGCGCGCGCAGTACGCCGCGGGTATTGGCTGGGGCGATGCTAAGCAAGCATTGTTTGATAAAATAAATAGCGAGATTGCGCCATTTCGCGCCCGTTATGAAGAATTGATGGCCAATCCAAAAGAGCTTGAAGAAATCTTACAAATGGGCGCAGAAAAAGCCCGTCGTCATAGCCGTAAACAGCTCGATAAAACGCGCCGCGCTATTGGTATTCGTCCACTTGCCAAGCTTAAGTAAGCCTTCAATTACTTTAACTTGTCGTAATCAGGACGGATGCTAAAGGTGCAAACTGTATTGGAAAATGAAACAGCGGCTTTACCAAAGGCCGCGTTTTCCGTAAGCGTGCGTGAAAACTCTAAGCTTATGGAAAACAATGGCGAACATCGTATTTTAATCAATAATGATATGGCGCTGCGCATTTATCAGACACCCGTGCAGCATCTGCCTGAAGATTTGTATGTACCGCCGCAAGCGTTCGCCATTTGGCTCGAGCAGTTTGCTGGGCCATTAGATTTTTTATTGTATCTGGTCAAAAAAAATAACGTTGATTTAACTCAAATGCCTATCCTGCCTATCACCGAGCAGTATTTGGCGTATATTGGTGAGCTGGATACCGAGCATTTTGAATTGGCCGGTGACTATTTGCTGATGGCGTCGACCTTGATTGCGATTAAAACTGAGCTGCTACTGCCAAAACCGGAAACGCCGAGCGATGAACGTGACCCAAAAGCTGAGCTGATTGAGCGCCTCGAAGAATATGCACAAATCAAAGTGGTCAGTCAGCGTTTGGATAATCTAATCCGCCTTGAGCGCGATGTGTTTTTGGCGCTGGTTAGTATGCCAAGCCCAGAGGTTATGAATGCGGAGTTACCAAGCTACTCACCGAATTTGTTGATAGATAGCTTATTTAAAATGCAGCTGCAGCCCGATTATCAGATGCATAATATTAAGGTGGATGCCGTGCCCCTTTCTGACCGTATCGCCAGTATTAGTCGGCAGCTAAGTGCGGCTGGGGTACGCTCTTTTTATGAGATTCTAGATAAAACCCAAGGTAAAATTGGCGTGGTCGTCAGCTTTGTCGCTGTGCTTGAGCTCATGAAACGGCAATTGGTTGATGTTGTAAATACCGATTTAGAAAGGCGCCCTAACGATGCTGCTACTGAGAATGAGCTTGCAGCAGATTACCCCATAGGACAATTAACGTTACAGTGGCTGGCTTAATGGTTTTAAATAGAGAATACACGTAATGACAGATAAGCAGCATCAAGATTTAGCAGAAATCAGCAAGTATATTGAGGTGCTTTTGCACGCCTCAGAAGCGCCGCTTACTGCCAATGCCTTACAAAAGTATCTGTCATTATCTACTAAAGAGCTTGCGCAAGCACTGGCGCTATTACAGCAACGTCTAGCTACTGGCGTGCTGAGCTTACATGAAACTGCCAGCGGTTATCGTTTGCAAATTGCAGACGACTATAGCGCTTTAATCCAGCGCATCTTTCCGCAGCGTCAAGAGCGCCTTAGTCAAGCCCTACTTGAAACCTTGAGTGTCATTGCTTATAAGCAGCCTGTGACCCGTAGTGACATCGAACACGTGCGCGGCGTAACGCTATCGAGTAATATCTTGCGCCAGTTATTTGATAAAGGCTGGATTGAAGAGAAAGGTTACAAAGAAACCTTGGGGCGCCCTGCTTTATTGCATACCACAGCGCAATTTTTAGATGCGTTTGGATTGACCAGTTTAGATGAGCTACCGCCATTGCCAGATATGGATTCGCTTAAGGCAATGACTTAAAAAGTAACTGTTCTTATCGCTCTATTTTTAAAGCTTTATTTGCCTAAAAAAAGACACGCCCTATAGACGTGTCTTTTTTATTATCTGAACAAAACGTTGCTGATCATTTTATTATTGATTAATGATATCAACACCTTTTGGCGGAGTAAATTTAAACTGGCTACTGCTGATACTTGGGTTCATTTTAATACCACTAAACTTAATCGTCGTGGTTTGTCCTAATGTATCGTTTAAAACCATCATGACAGGTTTACCGCCGCTAAAACTCATTGATAAGCTCTTAAAGCTGGCACTGTCTGATTTTGGATATAGCACGTAGTAGTTTTTATTGGCGTACGGCTGGGTAATTTTAAAGTTCTTATCAATTTTGCTTGGATCGCCTGATAATAGTAGCGCTGGGGTATTGCCCACTTGGCTATCGACACTTTGCTTGGTCGCTTGCTCCAAATCCTTATCATAAACCCACATGGTGCTGCCATTTGCTACAATCAGCTGCTCTGACGGTGATTTGGTTTCCCAGCGAAAGTTATTTGGACGCTGGACACTCATGGTACCGCTAAAGGTGCCGCTATTTGCGCCTTTAGTGGTTTGGCTAAAGTTAGCCGTCATGCTCTTGGTATTGCTTAAAAGCTTATTTAAGCGTTTGGCAGCGGTCAAGTTATCCGCTGGTGCCGCCGTTGCTGCTTGCGTCAACGCCATCATCGGTGCTGCAACGCCAAGGGTGGTCATTAGCACGCCCGCTAACGCCCCGCCCATCACTTTTTGTTTTAGCGTAGTGGCCTGTTTAGACGCGTGTTTCGTTAATACAGTCATTATCAATCCTCTTTTAAATGCAAAATAGCATAAAAATAAAACGTTCTAATTAAAATTTTTGTTTTCAATAAGTGCTTATCACACGCCATAAATTCGGCGTGATTAAACAATGCAGACAGTGTGCCAGTTTTTTTATTACGCGCCTAGTCATAATTTGCAATCATTACTACCGATGCCATACACGCTTGTAACCAGCAGCGTTACATAGCATTTAACGCTATTTATTCTTTACTTTATCTGTTTATTCACTACTTTTTATGTAAATGGGCGCCATAAAAAAACCCTTACTACCAGAGGGTAATAAGGGTTTTTTTAGTCATCAGATTATTTTAGTTAACCACTAAAATAACTCAGATGGGCAATTATGCGCTTTCAACCATAACATAACGACGGTTGAATTTACCTTTAGTCGCAAACTTTACCACGCCGTCATTTAGGGCAAATAAAGTATGGTCACGACCCATGCCAACGCCTTCGCCTGCGTGGAATTCTGTACCACGTTGACGCACGATGATGTTACCAGCTGTGATAGCTTGGCCACCAAAGATTTTTACGCCGAGCATTTTTGGGTTTGAATCACGACCGTTACGAGTCGAACCGGCAGCTTTTTTATGTGCCATGAGAAAATCTCCTTGTTAATGTGACTTATCGCTGATGCGATAACTCTTAAGCATTTAGTGCACTGGTTTAGCAATAATCGCTAAATGGGTAATTAGGCATTAATGGCTTTGATTTTTAACAAGGTGTACCATTGGCGGTGACCTTGCTCTTTGTGATAATGCTTACGACGGTTGTGCTTGATGATACGGATTTTTTCGCCGCGACCATGCTCAACCACTTCAACTTCTACGCTTGCGCCGTCTACAACAGGCTGACCGATTTTGACGTTATCGCCGTCAACAACCATCAACACGTCTTCAAGTTTGATTGTTTCGCCTTTTTCTGCTTTTAGTAATTCAACTTTTAAAAGCTCATCGACGACAACACGGTGCTGTTTACCACCAGTTTTGATTACTGCGTACATTGTATGACTCCGTTTAACCCGTGTGCCGTGGCTGATATTATATCAACGCTTCGATAACGAACACGACAGGGAAAAATTAAAGGCAAGATTCTACGGCTTTTTGCTCATAAAAGCAAGCCGCGCCTCTTGTTTTTGTAAGGTGGTAATACCAATCATATTGGTCGATATATTTAGCTATAAAAAGCGATGTGCTTGATTAACAAAGGTATGAGCTACCACTGCTAAGAAAAACATCACTACTCAAGTATAATATATCGACATCACTGGTTAAAATTTAACAGCAGCTATTATAGCTTATATAATCAGTAACTTACAGTATTTTATAAATATACGCTCTATTGACAAGGATTGTTAACAGAATTTTACTAACGCTTGTTAGAGATTAAAAAAATCTAATCAGTTATATTTTATGTATTATAAAAAAAATGAGCAATAAGCCGCCAGATTAAAAGGCCTATCTTACTTTTTGTTATACTTAAATCAACCATTGACCCAGACAGCTATGCTATGATGCGTCAAACGAAAGCTTTACTATTATTCGCTATGAGCCATCGTGGCTATAGGCACTATCAGCTACAGACATGTAGCTATAGACATGATTATCAGTAGATAGCTCTCCAAACTTATTTTATTTTCATTGGTATGACGACCCATTATGACCAGTAATTCTTTATCTAACGCTGCTGCGACATCGACCACACCATTAATGACCTCAACCAGTACGCCTAGCCATGCTGATATTCCAAGCTATGCTGACATTCAAGCCATCGTTGCTGACGATTTTGACATTATGGACAAGCAGGTCTTTGGTAGTTTGAACTCCAAAGTTAAGCTGGTGATGAGCGTCTCGCAGCACGTGATTAATGCCGGCGGTAAACGCATGCGCCCACTGATTACCTTATTGTGCGCGCGGATGTTTAATGATGAGCCATCGCAGCAAGCCATGCATTTGGCGGCGATCACAGAGATGCTGCATACCGCAACGCTGGTTCATGACGATGTGATTGATGAGTCAGGGCAGCGCCGTGGTAAGCCAACGGCCAATGCTACTTGGGATAATGCCACCGCCGTACTGGTCGGTGATTATCTGATTGCTCGTGCCTTTAACCTCTTGGTTGGTTTTCAAAGCTTGCCGTTATTGCAGGTATTCTCCGATGGCACTTGTGATATCGCCGAAGGTGAAGTGTTACAGCTACAGCATCAGCACAATCCTGCAGCCACTGAACAAGACTACCTCAATATTATCGATGGCAAAACCTCGCGCCTATTTATGATGGCAACCCAAGGCGCGGCTATTTTGCAAAATAAAACGGAGTATTTGCAAGCATTGGCGGATTTTGGTCAGCATTTCGGTAACGCTTTTCAAATCGTCGATGACGTGCTCGATTATAGCGGCGATAGCGAGGTGATGGGTAAAAACCTTGGTGATGATTTGGCTGAAGGCAAACCAACGCTGCCAACTATCAAAGCGCTTGAGTTATTAAAAGATAGCGATAAAGCTGGCTATGAGCAATTGCGCATTGCGGTGCAAACGGGCAAAACCCCAAACGCTGAGCAGCTTATCGATCTGGTACGCGGCTCAGGCGCGCTTGAATACTGTAAGCAACGCGCTTTGGAGGAAACTAAACTTGCCCAGCAAGCGCTTAGCAGCCTGCCTGACAACCGCTATCGCCATGGCTTGTATCAATTGACGGAACTTGCCAGCGCGCGCTTATTATAAATGGGGTTAAATTAACTCTGCTTATTTTTAAAGCGCGTAACCCGCAAACCTTTAGCAAAAATGTTTTACTACTAAATCCTAGGTTAAGTTTTACTTGAGAATAGTAAGCCAAATAAGCGAGGAGATCATGGCTGTGATAGTACAGCCTTCTCTTCACTGATAGTAAAATCCCTCTCACCAGTGCGTAACATATCTTTATATTTCAGCGTTCACAATTAAGTATTGCTAAAATAGTGTTTTTCTGTCCATTCTATTTTTTACTGTATTTTTATACGCTTTTCTTGCTACTATCTTCTCATCTCTGTTAAAAAAACAAAATTTAACAATATTCTATCTTACTATTCATTGCGAATTTTATAATTTACTTTTGCCGTTATGCTTGTATTATCGGTATTTGTTACGCATTTATTAAGCAAAAAGGCGTTAGCAAAGAACAAAGACGATTTTTTGCTTCTTGACTGTGGGGTATACCCTATAGTTTATAATCATCCATTACTTTAAATTTGCTTATCCGATTGTTACCTGATTAATAGCTAATAGATTGGCAACGGTAAAGGCATATTACTTTTCATATTTATCCTGTTAAGATTCATCCATAAACTTTTTATACTGTAATTATTTGATATTTATACTGCCGAGGACATTGATGAAGCACTCTACTCTTGCGCTTGTAATAGCATCTGTACTATCTGGCGCTGTACTGGTCGGCTGTGACAAAAACGAGGACGCCGCTGGTGCAGCCGCCCAGCAGCAGATGCCACCTGCCGTCGTCAACGTTCAGACTGTCACCTTAGATACCGTACCTCAAGTTCAAACCTTTGCTGGTCGTACGGCGGCATACCAAACCGCCGACGTTCGCCCACAGGTGAATGGCATTATTGACGAGGTATTGTTCCGTGAGGGCAGCAACGTCAAAAAAGGCCAGCCCTTATATCGTATCAATACCGATAACTACGCGACGTCCATTACCAGCGGGCAGGCAGCGATCCAACAAGCCGAAGCCAATTATCAAACAGCACTGGCCAATAATGCCAATGCCAAAGCCGAGCTGGCCAGTCGCCAAGCCTCATTGGCGCAGGCTCAAAACGATTTACAACGCTTACAAGGGCTGATTGATATTGACGCTATCTCAAAGCAGCAATATGACCAAGCCGTCACCCAAGTGCGCACCGCGCAAGCGGCCGTCGAAAGTGCGCGTGCGGCTATCGGACAAACTGAAGCTGGTATTGAGAGCGCCAAAGCGGGCATTCAAACCGCGAAGGCAAACTTACAGGCAAGTACGTTAGATCTCAACCGTACTATCGTACGGGCGCCCCTCGCAGGTCGTACAGATCGCTCTAGCGTGACCGCTGGTACTTTGGTCAGCGCCGGTCAACCTGACCCTCTGGTGACTATCTCGCGCTTAGACCCTATCTATGTCGATATCAGCCAGTCCTCCTCTGAGCTGCTTAAATTACGCCAGCAAATCTCTGCCGGCAAAGCGCAAGCAGGCATGAATTCGGTTGAATTGGTATTAGAGGATGGCTCGGTCTATCCGGTACGCGGCAAGCTTGCTCTATCAGAAGCAAAAGTTGATGAATCAACGGGTGCGGTGACTTTACGCGCCGTCTTCCCCAACCCTAATAATGTCTTGCTACCGGGGATGTACGTCAGTGCACGCTTAACCCAAAGCGTCATCACCAATGCTGCATTGGTACCGCAAAGCGCGGTGATGCGTACACCAAAAAGCGAACCGCAAGTTTATATCGTTGATGAGAATAATAAAATTCAAGTACGTCCTGTCACTATTAATGGCACCTATAAAGATCAGTGGGTCGTCACTGACGGCTTACAAGCAGGAGATAAATTGGTGATCATCGGCGGCTCAAAAGTGAAGCCGGAGCAAGAAGTCGTTGCTAAACCATTAGAAAACCCGAATGCCGCCCCTGCTAAGCCAGGCGCTGCTACTGCTCAAACGCCGCAGCAAGCTGCAAAAGCGATGGATAAGCCAGCCAGTAAAGATGCCGCTGCCAAAAAGCCAGCAGAATCTACCGCTAACTAATTCCATTCAAAGATAGGAAGACTAGGAATATACTATGTCACGTTTTTTTATTGATCGCCCTATTTTTGCTTGGGTGATGGCTATTTTGGTCATGCTCATCGGGGTAATATCGGTTATTAACTTACCGATTGAGCAGTATCCACGTATTGCACCGCCGACCATTTCGGTTAGCGCAAGCTATCCTGGTGCCAACGCGCAAACCGTTGAAGATTCAGTGGTGCAGATTATCGAACAGCGTATGAAAGGGCTTGATGGCTTGATGTATATGTCATCGTCAAGTTCGTCAAACGGTGGCGCGTCAGTGACGCTGACCTTTGAAAACGGTACAGATCCTGACACCGCGCAGGTACAAGTCCAAAACAAACTGCAAGCCGCTATGAGCTCGCTACCTGAGTCCGTGCAGCGTCAAGGCGTCAACGTTAATAAATCCTCTAGTAGTTTTTTGATGGTACAAGGGTTTATTTCTGAAGACGGCAGTATGGATAACAGCGATATTGCTGACTATATCAACTCAAACGTCGTTGATCAGCTAAGCCGTGTGGAAGGTGTGGGTGAAGTACAGGTATTCGGCTCAGCGTATGCCATGCGTATCTGGCTCGACCCTGCTCGTCTGCGTAGCTATAACATGGTGCCCTCTGATGTGGTCAACGCCGTACGTGCGCAAAACGCGCAGGTTTCTGCTGGGCAGCTAGGACAAGCACCTGCGGATACGGATCGACAGGTCATCAGCGCCACCGTTACGGTGCAAAGTTATTTACAGACGCCTGAAGAATTTGAAAATATTTTATTAAAAACTGATACCTCGGGTGCGAAAGTGCGCTTAGGCGACGTCGCAGATGTGGAAATCGGTAGTGAAAACTACAGTGTGACTGCTCTATATAATGGACAGACTTCTGCTGGTCTTGGTATTTCTTTGGCAGGTGGGGCAAACGCGCTTGAAACCCGTGAAGCCGTTGGCGCTCGTATGGCGGAGCTGGAAAAGAACTTCC
Source organism: Psychrobacter sp. UBA5136 (assembly GCF_002414005.1). Lineage (GTDB taxonomy): Bacteria > Pseudomonadota > Gammaproteobacteria > Pseudomonadales > Moraxellaceae > Psychrobacter. Next base: position 5,413 of record NZ_DHYG01000049.1, on the reverse strand, counting down.
CCAAAAATCTAACCACCGTTGTCCCTTATGACACCACACCATTTGTACGCTTGTCTATTGAGCAAGTTGTCAAAACGTTAATTGAAGCGATTGTTTTAGTATTTATCGTTATGTTCATTTTCTTACAGAACTGGCGTGCTACTATCATTCCAACCCTTGCCGTCCCTGTGGTTCTGCTTGGTACCTTTGCGGTCCTATATATCGCTGGTTTTAGTATCAACGTATTGACCATGTTTGCCTTGGTATTGTCCATCGGTCTACTGGTCGATGACGCCATTGTTGTCGTCGAAAACGTTGAGCGTATCTTGGAGGAAAACCCTCATATTTCGGTTAAAGACGCGACGATACAATCGATGGGCGAGATCAGTAAAATCGTTGTCGGTATCGCCTTGATTCTATCAGCCGTATTTGTACCGATGGCGTTCTTTGGTGGCTCAACTGGTGTTATTTATCGTCAGTTCTCCATTACTTTGATTACCGCCATGGTACTGTCGGCACTTGTGGCGCTTATCTTTACCCCTGCCCTATGTGTGACCTTACTTAAACGTAGTAAAAGTCATGAAAAAGGTACAACTGACAATCAAAAAGGGTTCTTTGGTTGGTTTAACCGCTCTTTTTATAAAGTCAGCCGTAAGTATGAAAATTCGGTTGGCAAAAGCTTCCGCTTTAAGTGGTTATATCTAATTGGTTATGCTGCCATTATTGGTGTTATGGCCGTGGTATTCTTACGTATTCCAGGCTCGTTTTTACCGGAAGAAGACCAAGGTATTATGTTTACCTTAGTTCAGCTGCCTGCTGGTGCGACGCTTAATGAAACGCAAGACGTGCTAGACAAAGTAACTGAGTACTATGAAACGCAAGAAAAAGACAACGTCGCTTCTGTGTTCTCTGTGGCAGGCTTTAGTTTCGCTGGTCAAGGCCAAAATATGGGTCTGGCTTTCGTGCGCTTGACAGACTGGGCAGATCGTCCTGGCGAAGAAAATACTGCCCAAGCGGTTGCTGGTCGTGCCATGGGTTACTTCTTTACCCAGTTGAACGAAGCGCAAGTCTTTGCGATTGTACCGCCAGCTATTACCGAACTTGGTAACGCCAGTGGTTTTGATTTAATGATTCAAGACACGGGTAACGTTGGTCATGATGGGCTGCTCGAAGCGCGTAATATGCTGCTGGGTATGGCTGCGCAAAATGATCAAGTGACGGGCGTGCGTCCAAACGGTCAAGAAGATGCGCCGCAGTTAAAAATTAATATCAATCAAGAACAGGCCGCAGCTTATGGTTTATCGTTGGCTAATATTAATAGCGTAATCTCTACCGCTTGGGGCTCAAGTTATATCAATGACTTCGTTGATCGCGGTCGTATTAAGCGTGTGTTTGTTCAAGGTGAGCCAAGCAGTCGTACCAATCCTGAGGATATCAGCAAATGGTATGTACGTAATGATGTTGGTGAAATGATTTCATTTGATGCCTTCTCTAGCAGCGAATGGCAATCAGGCTCTCCGCGTCTGACCCGTTATAACAGCTTACCATCAATGAATATCCAAGGAAGTGCCGCGCCTGGTCTTAGTACGGGTGAAGCGATGAGCTCGATGGAAGCGATGATGGCGAAGTTACCTGAGGGTGTGGGCTACGAGTGGACGGGTATGTCACTTGAAGAGCAAAAGTCAGGAGCACAAGCGCCTATGCTTTATGCGCTATCAATCTTAGTGGTATTTTTATGTCTAGCCGCTCTGTATGAAAGCTGGTCTATTCCCTTCTCTGTACTATTGGTTATCCCGCTTGGGGTACTAGGTGCGGTGATATTTACCTGGCTACGCGGCTTTAATAACGATATTTACTTGCAGGTTGGTCTCCTCACGGTGGTTGGTCTGTCAGCTAAGAACGCCATCTTGATTATTGAGTTTGCCAAAGAGCACCAAGAAGAAGGTTACAGTCTAAAAGAAGCCGTCATGACAGCGGCGCGTCAACGTCTGCGCCCAATTATCATGACCTCACTTGCCTTTGGGCTCGGTGTTGTGCCATTATTCATCGCCACAGGTCCTGGCTCGGGCAGTCAAAACGCCATCGGTACCAGTGTGGTTGGTGGTGTTGTCACCGCGACATTCTTAGGTATCTTCTTTATTCCGATGTTCTTTATTTGGGTACGTAGTTTATTCCCGTATAAACATGAGAATAATAAACCAAACGATAAAGATGACGGCAACGATGGTACACCTGGCCCGCACAACCCAACGCCTTCTGACCCAATGCCTTCTGAAAATTATCAGCCTGCAAGCTTTGGAGATAATACACAATGAGTGCTCAAAAAACTTTTACCTTAAGCTCAGCAGCGGTAGCAGATATAGCTACCACTGCCCAACCAGCGCTAGCAGTGCTACGCAAAACTGGCGGTCGTCTGATTGGCTTAACCGCTTTGGCCTTAAGCATGGCAGCATGTAATACCATTCCAAAAGCGGATATGCGCCCTGTCCTCGCTGAGCCAAACGTGCCTATCGAGCAAAACTATGACGCGTTCGATAAAGAAACTGTCAGTAGCGCCAATCAACCAAGCATTGCTGCGCAGCGCTGGCAGGATTTTTACAGTGACGAGCGCCTCAAGGGGCTGATTGCCTTAGGATTAGAGAATAACAAAGACTTTGAAAGTGCGCGTTTAGCGATCGAGCGCGCGCGCGCTCAATATCAAATCACTGATCTTAATGACCTACCAAGTATTAATGGTGAAGCAGGTTATTCTCGCCAACGCCAAAGGGGCGTTACAGGCGACAGTTATAATGTCAACCTTGGTCTTGCCAATTACGAGTTAGATTTTTGGGGTAGAATCGCCAGTTTAAAAGAACAGGCGTTACAAAACTTTTTAGCGACCACCGCAGCGAAAGACACCACCCAAATCAGCCTAATTAGTAATATCGCTCAAAGCTATGCCAATTTAAGCTATAGCCTTGCGCAGTTAAAACTGGCAGAAGCCACGGTTGAGAGTCGTGAGAAATCTTTATTTATTGCCAATAAACGCTTTGAAGCGGGCATTGACCCTAAACTGCCCTCTTTACAAGCCAGCGCGTCATTAGAAAACGCCAGACTTGCCGTTCTACAGGCGCAAAGCAGTATTTTAAGGTCGCGTAATGCGCTGCAGTTTTTGGTCGGCGGCCCTATTCCAACCGATCTTATTCCAGCCCCTGCGGTCAGCAATATCACCAGCCAGCAGATATTTAGCGCCGGCTTACCAAGTGAGCTGCTGCGCTATCGTCCCGATGTGCTAGAAGCAGAGTACAATCTAAAAGCAGCGGGCGCTAACATTGAAGTAGCGCGCGCGTCTTACTTCCCATCTATCAGCCTCGCCAGTAGCGTGGGCTTGAGTAGTGGCAGTTTAGATGATTTATTTAAGAGTGGTTCGGTCGGCTGGTCATTTGGTCCACGCATTAGCGTGCCTATCTTTGATGCGGGCCGCTTAGATGCCAATTATGACGTTGCTAAAATTGAGCGCGAGCAGACGCTAGCAAACTACGAGCGCTCTATCCAAACGGCGTTCCGCGAAGTATCAGACGTCCTAGCCACGCGCGCAACCTTAGGCGATCAGCTGGCCGCGCAGTACCGTCTGCAAGATAACTTTGAGCAAACCTATCAGATTGCCGATGCGCGCTTTAAAGCGGGTATTGCCAACTACCTAGACGTGCTCGATGCGCAGCGTTCGTTATTCTCAACGCAGCAAGGCATCTTGGACTTAGAACTGCAAAAAATCATTAGTCAAATCGAGCTTTACCAAGCGCTAGGCGGCGGTGCCAATCTTGATGTGCCAACCGTCATTCCTGTGCCGCATAAAAACTTAGTGCAATTGGTGAATTTACCTGCCAATAGCAATAAAGCAAAAGCGGTCGAGGCCATCGATGCAGCCAGCTCTGCACGCGTGGCTTCTGCACAAGAAGCGCAAGCGATTAAGCAAGCACAGCCAACAGAAAAGGCAACCTTCAAGCCAATTGCTGTGGTTGATGTCAATAATGATGGCAAAACAGACGCTGCCGTAGGCGTGGTCACTGAAAAGACCACTGTTAATGAAGCCAATGTTGAGCAAGTACCGGTGACGCAGATTGTTGAACCTTAAACAGTCCTAGACGCTGTGAGGTCATTTTCCTCACCTTGACAGTCGTTATGTACAAAAAGCCCTACCGACTTGGTAGGGCTTTTTGCTTTCGATAGCGACTATTGGTTATAGTAGTAGCAACACCATTAACGCCCCTATTAATACCTTAGCTGTGCCATTTTATAAAAATATAGGTCTTAAAACTGCTTGTTTAATCAAGCTGATAAATAACAATGATGAAAAACAAATAAGGAAACCTCATGACTTATACCTTTAACCGTCAATTCCCTGAAACTCGCCTACGTCGCCTGCGCTATAACGATAACGTTCGCGCGATGATTCGTGAAGTTGAGCTGCATCCTAAGCACTTTATCGCTCCTGTTTTTGTTTTAGAAGGCGAAAACAAGCGCGAAGCAATCGCTAGTATGCCCGGCGTTGAGCGCCTATCGATTGATCTGCTGATTAACTATGCTAAAGAATTATTAGCGGAAGGTGTGACGACCATCGATATCTTTCCTGTCATTGACAATTCATTAAAAACGCCAGATGGTAAAGCTGCTTATGATGAAAATGGCTTAAGCGCGCGCGCCGTTAAAGCAGTCAAAGATGCCGTACCAGAGATGGTGGTAATGACCGATGTGGCGCTAGACCCTTATACCTCACACGGTCAAGACGGGCTGCTCGATGACAGCGGCTATGTCGTCAATGACGAAACCGTTGAAGTCTTGGTCAAGCAAGCCCTCGTTCACGCCCGCGCTGGCGCTGATATTATCTCGCCAAGTGACATGATGGATGGCCGTATCAAAGCCATGCGTGATGCCTTTGAAGCCGAGGGGTTTGTCAATACCGCTATCATGGCCTACTCTGCCAAATACGCTTCTGCTTATTACGGCCCTTTCCGTGATGCCGTTGGCAGTGCGGGCAATTTAAAAGGCGGTCATAAAAAGCAATATCAAATGGACTTTGGTAATCGCGCCGAAGCGCTGCACGAAGTTGCGATGGACATAGCCGAGGGCGCAGATATGGTGATGATTAAACCCGGTCAGCCGTATTTAGACCTGATCCGCGAAGTTAAAAACACCTTTGGCGTCCCAACCTTTGCGTATCAAGTTTCTGGCGAATATGCCATGCACATGGCGGCCATTCAAAACGGCTGGCTAACCGATGCAGTAATTTTGGAATCTTTGATTGGTTTCCGCCGGGCGGGCGCTGATGGGATTTTGACGTATTTTGCCCTCGAAGCCGCACGTCAGTTGAATAACGCTTAATATAATTTAAATCACTTTATATAAAAAACCGCGCTAGCTTGTATATTAGCTGTGAACTGACCCCCATAAGTTG
>NZ_DHYG01000003.1 GCF_002414005.1 Psychrobacter sp. UBA5136 | reverse complement strand
CCATTGAAGAGGGACTAAAATTAAAATGTATGGCGAGCAATACGACCGTCAGTATTAAAACAAAAATTTCTGGATAATCGAAACGATAGGCATTAGTGTTATTACTACCCTGTACAGAAATCTTTGGGCTTGGGGTGTCGAAAAATGCCATGGTCAATATACGCCTAAAGGACAGCTATCAAATATTTTAAAAAAAATTAAAATAAAGCTTATTTTATCATGCATTTATTAAGTGTTACTTAGATTGATAAGTAGAATGCCTTTATAAACAACTGATGATATAAGTGGCTAGTAAATTTGTTTATTATACGGATTTATTGCTGCCGTACCTAGGACAATGGTAAGCAAAAGCATACCACTTGTCGCTCATTTACCCAAAACGCTCTATAAATCTAAATCACAGTAGACGCGTTTTGCTTTACCGATAATAACAAAAACAAAAAAACAAGAGCAAAAAAGTCAGATAATGGCTATCTGACTTTTGCATAATGAAAAATTAGTAAGCGCCAAAACGCGACGAATGTTCAAATAAAAGTAATTATTGCACGCTAAAACTATTAGAAACGCCTGAATACGGTTTAATTTTATGCGTCCAGCCATTTTTCCAGTCGCCTTGATGGAGCAAGCGATAAGTACCAGCTGGGGTATCATCAGCAATCCGCCAATCAATAATGGCTTTACTGTACGCTGCCCCTTCGCGCTGCCACGTATAGGTGGTGTCAAAGTCGCTATCGCTTAGATAGTCTACCCACTGCCCTTTTTCAAAACGCTGCACTTTTAAAAAGCTGTCTTCGGTACGTAGATTGTTTTTAGGATGGGCGCCGCGGAACACCGCCGTGGCAGTTTCGCCTTTTTGATAACTGGCCTTGGGCTGAACAAGGGTTTGGCCCCAAACTTGTTTTAAAGGTTTATCATCAAATACCACCCCTGGACGCTCGCTAAAGAATTTACCGGAGCGATCAGGCGGCGTGGCGCTGTCATAGACTTCGGTGCCATCTCGTAACGCTTCAGCCAGCCGTGTATATTCTTGCAAATAAGCCGCCGCTTGATAAGGGCCATACTCAGTGGATGCGCCTTCATAATGCTGAGTGGCAAACTCTTCGCGCGTGGTTAAGTAACCGCTATAGTTATTGGCCAAACCGCTAACAATAACGGTATCGATTCCTGAATCTTTTAGCTGCGCCAATACCGCTACGCGCATCCGGCGTCCGACCATAGTAGTTGGCTCGGCAGGTATAGCAACGATGGCGATATTGCCGATACGCATCAGCTGAACGGGCTGCTGCGTATTAATCCATCCCCAACTGCCAGTGGGCAAGAGTACTTGTTTTTCGGCCTGACAATCATCTTGGCTAACGGATGAGACGATACCAAACGCGCCGCGCGTTAAACTGCCCAAAAAGGATTGATCGATCTTATTGATATCATCATTGATACGGAAGTTTTCTCGGGTCATACCTTCATAAATGCCGGGTATGTTCGATGGGCCATTCTCCCCGCCAGCAGCAAACGAGTAACCGCGAGCAGGCATACAGAGCACTTTATTGCCCGCGCCATTGGTAAATTTGCCATCGACTTGATAGCCTTTTATTTGCCATCGACTTGATAGCCTTTTAAGTCAACCCAGCGCGCGCGTACATCCACAGGACCAGTAACGGGCGCACCTTGTTGCCAAAGCTCAACCGCTTTATCTAGCTGCATCTGCCCGTCACGTCTGACATTTTCCCACTCGTTATCACTACCTTGAAAGCCCGGTTTAGAATTGGCATTTCCACCTGCCGCCAGCACATCACCCTCATCAGCATTGGCAAAAGCTGCCACAAACGGCTTGTCTGATTCTCCGCCAAAAATCTTTTCCGCACCGCGCTGGGCAAAACCTTTATTATCCGCGCTCAAGTGCATAAATTTATTACTAAAACTGGTTGGATGCAGTGCAAACCAATTAATCAATCCCACGGGCGAGCCATCAGCGGCGTTGAGGCGCAGCTGGGTCATGGTTTCATTGACATTACTATCAAAGTCTTTGGCGTCGATATTACTGTTATAGGCAAATTCTGAGCGATTGACCGTCGCGCCCTTGAGCTCGCCTTGCGCCAAAGAGAGTGTCCCTGGCGTCAAGCTATCGTGCGCACGCTTAATTGAGGTGACAATGCCATTGACGATAGCATTGAAATTTTGGCTGCTATAGCCTGCTAAGGTGTCATCGGTACTGGCAATTTGGTACAGCTGCTGATGTGAGTAGCCAGCATTGCCCACGTGAGTATGAGTGGCAGTGAGCATGACATTGTCATCGTTATATAAGTCGCCATAATCCGCTTTTAGGCGCTTAATGACCTCAAGTTTTACCGCGGTAAACATGGCACCCATATCGGCAGATACATAGACGACACGTTTGTCCGCATTTTTATCCGCTTCCCCGATAATAAAAGCATGCGAGTATAAACGGTCGTTGATACCTTGTACCACTTGACCTGCGGCATAACCAAACATGCCGGTCTCGGCAGCAGCACCGGTGATATCAGCCTTACCGCTACCTACCAAATACTGGCTTGTTGGCATCGCCCTCATAGACATGGCAGAGGCGCTATGATTTAACGTGACAGAGCTGACCGCTGTGGCAGGAGTACTTTTGGTAATGATTTGTCCCGAATCAGACGTGGCTGAAGCGGCATGTATCGACGCAGATTGTGCTGATGCAGATTCCGTTGAATCCGTATTACATGCAGTGAGGCTGAGTACCGTGGTACAAATAGAGATGAGTAACATAGACGGTCGTAATAACGCTGGAGAAATAGAGGAAGTAGTCATTTGTTATCCTTAACATAGAGTAAAATCCTAAATTGAAAAAACTCAATCTAAAATTAAATAACTCAGCCCTTTTTAAAGTATCAAACCAACCTTTATGATTGACTCGTAAAAAAACGACACTGAGCGGATAAGTTGGCTATATCCATTTAACCAACTCTCCCTCTAATATAACGAATAACAAACAAATGTGAAATATTTTATGGTAACAGAATCTTCAATCACTATTAAAGCCAACTTCACTACTGTTTTACTCTAGACAAAACTATTTAAATAAAACTCCTTGAGTAGTAAATACTAAAGCGACATTTACAGACCTTCATTTAAAGCTTGATTACATTTGCCAATCAAACGGCATTTGATGATGACCACGCAGCGCCATCATGAGCGTTTGCTGCATTTGCGCCAACACTTCTTTGGTATAAGGTACGGCAGGAACGCCCCATACTGGATTTGGCCATTGCACATCGTTTTGATAGCGCACGATATGATGAAAATGTAGCTGCGGTACTTGATTACCAAGGGCGGCGACATTCATTTTATCCGCTTGAAACGTCTTGGCAAGTTGACTTGATAACCAGCTCGACTCACGCAAAAACTGCGCTTGATCCGCCTCAGACAGCTCGTACAATTCTTTGATACCTGATACCCGCGGCACCAATATCAACCACGGAAATTGACAATCATTGATTAAACGACAGGTTGATAATGGGAAATCACCCACTAAAAAACTGTCAGCGGCAAGTTTGTGATGAAGTTGGAACATAATGACGGTTCTCTTGTTATGATGCTTAAATAAAAGGAATTAAAATACAGAAAAGCAGTAATGAATTTACTAAATATAAGATGTCGTTATTTTATCAGTTATCCAGCCGATAAAATAGCGCCGTGACGGATTGTCTTAAGGCTTGACCTTTACCTTACTTAAATTATTTCGCGGCGCTGCCTAGGACATGACCTAGTTTAACGTTACAAATCAATAAAGCTAAGCAGACTCCGCCACCATGTGCTCGCTAAAATAGCGTAATAGCTCTTGAATCACGTTGACGCGCTGCTGCGGGGTTGCCAACTTATCAGCATCTTGATAACGAATACCAGAGGCGCCATTCATCCGATAACGCTGCCCGTCCTTTTGAATGAGCTTAATAATTGCTAAGGCATCGACTGGGGTATCAGGTGCAAACTCTAGTGTTAGGCTGCTGCTGTTGGCATCGATTTTATTAATCTTCAACGGTTCAGCTTGTATACGCAGTCCATGAACAGCAAACAACTGCTTGGTCTGATCGGGCAGCGTCCCAAAACGGTCAATCATTTCGGTACGAATATCGGTCAATGCCTCTTTGTCTTCGGCATTACTGATACGTTTGTAAAACAATAAACGCTGATGCACATCATGCAAATATTCTTCTGGTATTAGCGCCGAGCTGTGCAAATTGATTTCACTGGTCAATGACAGTGGCGTGTTTAAGTCAGGTTCTTTACCAGCTTTAATTGCTTTCGTCGCCCGCTCCAGCATATCCATATATAAACTAAAGCCAATCGCTTGCATGTTACCGCTTTGCTGCTTACCCAGGATTTCACCCGCGCCGCGAATCTCTAAATCTTCACTGGCCAGCATAAAGCCTGCGCCCAAAGTATTGGCGCGCTCAATCGCGTGCAGACGGCGCTTAGCATCGCCTTTCAAACCTTTAATAGATGGTACTAGCAAGTAACAATAGGCTTGGTGATGACTGCGACCAACGCGGCCTCGTAGCTGATGCAATTGCGCTAAGCCAAACTTATCGGCGCGCTCAATGATAATGGTATTGGCATTGGGCACATCAATACCGGTTTCGATGATGGTCGAGCACACCAGTACGTTGAACTTTTTATGATAAAACTGCTCCATCACTTGCTCAAGTTGGCGCTCTTGCATTTGTCCATGCGCGACCCCTACTCGTGCTTCGGGCACCAGTTCACGGACGGTTTCTGCCATGCGCTCAATACTTGCTACATCGTTATGCAACAGATAAACCTGACCGCCGCGCAGTAGCTCACGCAAGATAGCTTCTTTTAATAAGGCATCGGTCTTTTGCATGACAAAGGTTTTAATTGCGAGGCGGCGTTCTGGCGGTGTGGCGATAATCGACATATCTCGCATACCTGAGAGCGCCATATTAAGCGTACGCGGAATCGGCGTTGCTGTCATCGACATGCTATCCACATTGGTCTGAATCGCCTTAATACGCTCTTTATGACGCACGCCAAAACGGTGCTCTTCATCCACAATCATCAGCCCTAAATTGGCAAATTTTACATCAGGTTGCAATAATTTATGCGTGCCAATCACAATATCGACTTTTCCTGCTGCCAAATCAGCCAACACCGTATCTTGATGTTTTTTACCACCAAAGCGTGACAAGGTTTCAATACGTACTGGCCAATCCGCAAAACGGTCACGGAAATTGTCTTCGTGCTGACCTGCTAGCAACGTCGTCGGTACCAATACCGCTACTTGATAGCCTGCGCTGACCGCAATAAAGGCCGCACGCATCGCCACTTCTGTTTTACCGAAACCAACATCGCCACAAATAAGACGATCCATCGGTTGGTTTTGTCTCATGTCTTCCATCACCGCATGAATGGCATTGGCTTGGTCGGGCGTTTCTTCAAAGGCAAACTGACTGGCAAACAGCTCATACTGCGATGGGTCTATTTTAAAATGAATGCCGACTTTTGCTTCGCGCCGAGCTTGCATGTTAAGTAGCTCAGCGGCGACATCATGGATTTGCTCAAGCGCTTTTTGCTTGGCTTTGTCCCATTTACCGCTACCAATTTTGTGTAGTGGCGCAAGTGCTGGATCACCGCCGCTATAGCGATTGATCATTTGCAAATTGGCAACTGGCACGTAAATACTGGCATCATCCGCGTATTTTAAGTGGATAAACTCTTGCTCACCGTCGCCGACATCGAGCGTAATCAAGCCGTTATAGCGTCCAATACCATGCTCGATATGCACCACTGGGCTGCCTTCGGTTATTTCGGTGACGCTTTTAACCAAGAATTCTTCTGACACACCGCTTTGGCGGCGTCGGCGTGTTTGTAGTACTTGCCGGCCAAATAATTGCGTCTCACTAATCACGACCAAGCGCTCAGGGACATAAACCCCGCGCTCAATGGGCGCAGTAGTTAGTCCGACTTGCGGTAGCTTATTATCACTATTTTTCGCTTTATCCGCTGCTAAAAACGCTTCAAAGCTATCGTAAGCTTTGACATCGATTTTACCTTTAAACAGCTCGATGAGAATTTCACGGCGACCAGCCGTTTCCGCTACTACTAATACTGGCGTCGATGTTTGCGCTTGCAGGTCTAAAAACGCTAACAACTCAGTGAGAGGCTCAGCTTTTTGATGATTGACGGGCAATTGTGGCGGCTCTTGCGCGCTTAGCGTCACCAGTCCTTGCTGTTTTTTTGGCGTCTGTTGCTGTTTTTTAGGCTGTTGTTCAGGCGCTAAGGTTGCATCATCGCTATCAATCGCGGCAACATCGGTCATGGTCGCCAGCTCATTACGCGCACTTAAAATCACGCGTGGATAATGATTGAGATGCTCATTTAAGGTATTTGCTAATAAATACAACCATTCAGGGGCGACGATAGGCTTATCGATATCATGACGGCGCTCTTCATAGCGGCGCTGGATTTGTGACCAATAATCGGCCTGTTTTTCGCTAATCAATTCATCAGTAATAAATATGGCATCGCTCGGCAAGTAAGAAAATAAACTACTCTCTGCCTCCCACTCCTTTAAATCAAAAAATAACGGCTGATAGTATTCAAGCCCGCTGCTAGCGATACCGGCCATCACGTCTTTATGCAGCTCAGATTTGCGGCTACTGGCATTGGGGAACATCGCCGCAAAGTTGGTGCGAAACGTCTCGCGCCCTTCATCGAGCGGAAACTCTTTGGCCGGTAGTATTTGAAACTGCTCAATAGGTTTTGAAAGATCAGGCAATTTATGCAGCAGTGCCAGCGACTCTTTAGTCATACTGCTATCATTGCCGCTCATCATGGTTTTTAGGTCATCGGTGGTTAACGTTCGCTGCGTCTGCGGGTTAAAGAAGCGAATGGTTTCAATTTCGTCGTCAAATAAATCAAGACGTAGCGGAAATGGCTGACCCATCGCAAAGATATCAATGATACTACCGCGTACGGCAAATTCGCCCGGCTCAAAGACATTTTCAACCGCGCGGTAACCAGCCTTTGCCAATAATTCACGCTGGGTATTGATATCAAATCGATCGCCAACACTCAAATCAAAGTGCTGCCCGATCAACCAGCTTGGCGGAGCAACCCGTTGCATCAGCGTCTGTACCGATATCAGTAATAGCCCCTTACTCGGCATATCGGTTAATAAATTGATGCGCTCGCTGACGATATCTTGATGCGGTGATAGCTCATCATAAGTCAGCGTTTCCCAATCGGGGAACACATAGGCATCGACGCCGCAAAATGCCAACTCCGTTTCTATTTGGTTGAGCTGATTTTGGTCACGCGTCACCACGACTTTTAGACGGTCGGTCACATCCCACAGCGGCGTTTGCACGAGACTTGCTAGCCACAAGCTACTAATTGCCCCATGCACAGGCGCCAGCCAGCGCCGCTCGGCATTCTGGATAGGAAATAACTGCTGATTAATAAGATCAAAGGCGTCGGTCAAAGCAGGGATAGGCATAAAGGATAGAATCGAAGTTAAGGGTCAGAAAGCTATTATACGAATATTTGCGCAATTACCAAAATTTATGCCGTAACGGTTTGTCACTTAGCATTTTTATAAAAAGACAAAGGCTGAAATACTCGATAAAATCATTGTTTAACTAGAAAAACAGCGCTAGCAAACGCAAAAACCTCAACGCTTAGGCTGAGGCTTTTAGTGGTTATTGGTTGGGCTAAGCTGCTCAGGTTATAGATTTAGGTTTAGGTTTAAATTAAAGGTTTATCACTTGCGATAATGCCGTTATTGTCGGCATAAATAAACATGCCTGAGTTCAAGGTTAAATCGCCAAAGCTAATTTCGATATCGGTTTGGCCTTCATCGCGGCGATTTGATTTGCGCGGGATGCAACCAAGTGCCATAACGCCGATATCCATTTGCGCCATATCATCAACATCGCGAACACAACCATACACAATGACTCCTGCCCAGCCATTATCAATCGCAGATTGGGCGATCATATCACCAAGCAGCGCGCAGCGCATCGAACCGCCGCCGTCAACGATCAAGACTTTGCCGTTGCCGTCCTTGTCTTTGCCATCGCTATTTAATAGGGATTTTACGCGGCTATTGTCTTCAAAGCATTTTACCGTCACGATTTCACCGCAAAACCTGTCTTTGCCGCCAAAGCTATAAAACGATTTGCCTTCGATATTGGGCAAGCATACCTGTGATTCAGGATTGGCATCCAATAAATCACAAGTGACAAAGTTGTCTTTATTCATTGTATTTACTGCTAGCATGTCTGACATCGTGACGCTCCTTGTTAAGTTAAATGGTTAAATAATTGAACTATCAGTCGTGAAATTTAAATTTTTATTAGTTTATACTTAGGTTACATTTATGCTTAGGCTATTTTTTAACCTTAGTCATCGCCAGCATTTGCTTATTTTCGATAATGTCTGTCGTTTGAATGGCTGGCTCAGTGCGATATTTATTGCGCTCATAAATATCATGCGCACTCATCGCCATGGCACTGGCAACGCGCTTTGCAGAAATAGGATGCAAGGATAACGACTCGGACACCAATGGCGAGACAAGCTTAAAGGCTTTTTGACCAAAACTTTCGAGCGGGCGACCTTTATGCTTACCAAGTAATAAAGATGGGCGCAGAATCACCAACTGGGTAAAACCCAGCGCCATAATAGATTGCTCGGTTTGCGCTTTGACTCGGTTGTACAAAAAACGGCTATCAATATCGGCATTCATTGAGGACAGTAAAAAGAAGTTTTCAACGCCTTTAGCACGGCATAATTTGGCAAAATTGACGTTATAATCATGGTCGACTTTTCGAAAGGCTTCATCACTACCCGCTTGCTTTTTTGTGGTGCCAAGGCAGCTAAAAGCGTCTGTTTTACGATCGACGCCGACGCTTGCAAATATTTCAGCCAAGTTATCAAAATCACTCACCTGATAAAAACGCATACTGGCATTGATATAGCGTGGCGGACGGCGTGCAATCACAATCAACGTGTCATAAAGCTCACTAAGCTGCTTAACAAGATGCTGCCCTACCAATCCGGTTGCGCCAATTACAATTGCTTTTCGCTGCATAGCCTATCCATTTTTATCATGTTGGAGTATTTGTAATGCTGAGACGTTATATCTTTTAGAACTCTATTGCTTTTGTATCATACCTAAATTAAGAGAGAACTAACGCTATTCTACACAATTTATTGTAAGAGATTTTATCAGCGCCAAGGTTTATAGCGCCAGTTAAGACTTTAAGCCAGTATTTTGGTGAGCGACTTTGCTCGTTAGGATGATAGCTCACTAGGTTAATAATTCGCTTATTAAAACGCTAAAAATCGGTCATCTATGGCTTAGGATAACTTCTTTTAGCATTAATCATCAAATATATTGTTCTGGGCGCAATAATTTGCTAAGATAACCGGCTTTACACGTCAACGCTGTTTAATTATTCCAAACAGTTCTGGCGCGTGCGATGCTCTATTACTATTTGGCACTTTAAATCATAGATAAGTGCCCTAATAACAGACATCGACATCATGTTTGGCGAGAGGCTGCTCGTCACCGATGATTGTTAAACCCATTATTGCAATCAACATTCCTATTTTTATCTGTCTTTATCAAGGAGATACGCGTGGCTAATACTGCACAAGCTCGTAAACGCGCCCGTCAAAACACCAAACGTCGTCAGAACTCTGCGTCACAACGCTCTATGGTTCGTACTTATTTAAAACGTGTTGATGCGGCTATCGCGGCTAAAGATTATGACGCGGCTACCGAAGCTTACAAAAAAGCGGTACCGGTTCTTGATCGTATGGCTGACAAAGGTATTATTCATAAGAATAAAGCTGCTCGTCGTAAGAGCCGCCTAAACAAAACCATCAAAGGCTTACAAGCTTAAGATCGTTCACGTTTAGACCGCATGACGCTTTGATAGCATCATGACCAAAACCTTGCTACTGGTTTTCATACTGGGGCAAGGTTTTTTTATGCCTGCTCGAAAGTGAACAGTTGAAAGTGAACCGTTAAAAGCTAGCTGTTAAAAATATTAAACGCGTAGTAAAATGCTTAGGTCCATTTTACTTCTGGCGGTAACAGCAGTTTACTCGGGTGAAAGCCTGCGGCGCGGTAACCTTGCAATAAATCGCTGATTGGGCGGATATAGACTTTACCACGCCAAACGAAATACGCACTGGCCTGCTCAAATGGCTTATCATCAAACCATAAAAACACACCTTCCATCATCTTTGGCCAATCATTCCAATTAATCTCAGCCACGTCTAGCATCACCGCCAAAAATGCCGATAGCAAAGTATCATGGCTGACGGCGAGCATTAAATGCCCCTGCTTAGGTTGGTTTTGATAAAACAGCGACAAAATATCAAGACCCCCTTGATAAGCGTTTTTAGTGCCTTCAAGGTTGCCCTGTAAGAAGCGATTGATAAAATTAAGGACGCCAATTTCTTTAAAAATGGGGTTAGCAATGTCCGGCTCGGTCACAAGGCTACCGGGTTCAACCAACAACGACTGATGGGCAATATCACGTCGTAGCCCCGCCCCTTCTTGCATCAGCTGTGCGGTATCAATACAGCGGCCAATCGGACTTGAGATACTATCGACATCGAGCGAATACGGCAGATGCTCTGCCAGCCAGCGACCCCAAGACTTTGCTAATACGCGGCCTTTGGGCGTCAGCGGCAACTGATAACTAGCAAAACCATTACCATCAGAGCGCTCACGCAATGAGTGTCTGGTAAATAAAATCAGCCTTTTATCCGCCGGCAGCAAGCCAACCGAAGACATCATACTGTCGGGTAAGTGAGAAGGCGCAGGTGCGCTTGGCCGGTGGCTAACAGACTTTTCAGCCGGTAGTCTTGCTGGGATTTTATTAGGTATTTTACTCATGGTAGTAAGCGTAGCAGATTTTTTAATAGGAATGAACAAAATATAAAGTCAGTTGCAATATAGCTGATGCTTTTAAGTCTTGCTATAGACGCTTGGTTAAAATGGCTTATCCGATATCCACTACTTTGTTCCAGATGAATGCCAACTCGGTACTGCTCACTTCATTGGGATAAGCGCGCGGATTGACTATCACCCTTGTTTTGTTAATTTGATAATCAAAGGCTTCATGCGTATGTCCGTGCACCCAAAGGGCAGGCGCCCAATCCTCATGCATCCAGCTTGATAAATCACTGACAAAGGCGGCGTTACTCGGTAAGTTAGCAAATTTTTCAGAGACCGATAACGGACTGATACTATGATGGCTCATGACAACGGTTTTTTTGCCCAATGCTTTGGCAGTCATCAGGGCCTGCTGCAGCCATTGACGGTGCTGAGCATGAATTTGCATCGATACTTCGGGTGAAAATAGCTCGCTACCGGCATAAATTTGTTTATAGTCGCGCATAAAACGCCTAGCAGCTGCCATGGTGTCGGCATTGGCTTGATACTGATAATCCGTCCACAACGTACAGCCTAAAATCCGCACCTCACCGATATCAATATGCTGACACTGTAAGACGCGCACGCCTTGCTGTAACTCGGTATTGTAATTGTCCCAAGTTGCGAGCTTTTTATCAAAATGCAGCACATCTTCGCCGAAGTATTCATGATTGCCCGCGATGGTAAGCAAAGGCACCTGTAAGTGCGCTGCTTGCTCTTGTAGCCATGGCATACCGCTATCGCTATTGGCAGTGTCTCCCGCTACTAGCACCACGTCTGCGTCCGTTTTAGGGATGCGCCCTAGCGGATGCGACTGCCGCGCATAACTATCAATATGTAAGTCGCTCAAAATCTGTAATTTCATAGCATCTACTATTATTTAATCACACTGTTTGCAAAGAATTGCCCTTTTCTAAGCCCACTACCTAAGACTCTTATGAGCATAGACTTAACCAGTGTAGCACCTTTTTGTTGGGCGGCAAAAAGTAAAAAAGACAGCGGATTAGGCTGTCTTTTTATGTTTCTGTCAATCTCTAGCGCTAAATACCGTTAAATATCAATTGTAATTTAGCCGCAGGGTCTGCTGCTTGCGTAATTGAACGGCCTATCACCAAATAATCAGAGCCATCTGTCAACGCTTGTTGCGGCGTACAGATGCGTTTTTGATCATCCGCATTGTCGTCTAGTAAACGAATACCCGGGGTGACGAGCTTAAAGTCTTGACCACATAATGCCTTAAGTGTCTTGGCCTCTTGCGCTGAGCAAACCACGCCATCAAGCCCAGCTTGCTTGGTCAATTGTGCCAAACGGCTCACTTGTGCATCTAAGCCATCAGTGATACCCGTTTGTATGAGTGCTTGATTGTCCATAGAAGTCAGCACAGTAACGGCAATCAGCAATGTCTCAAAATTACCGTCCATCAAACGCTGCTTGGCCAATGACATCGCCTCTAAGCCCGCGCTCGCATGCACGTTGACCATCCATACGCCAAGCTCGGCCGCTGCTAACACCGCTTGTGCTGTGGTATTCGGAATGTCGTGGAATTTCAAGTCCAAAAACACGTCAAAATCCCGCTGCTGTAGCGCTTTGACTATCTCTGGACCGCAGCGGGTAAACAGCTCTTTCCCTACTTTTAACCGACATAATGCTGGATCTAATTGGTCCGCCAGCGCTAAAGAGGCATCTTTAGTCATATTATCCAGTGCAACGATGACTGGAGAATTGATGGTGTTGTTCATAGTTGCGCCACTTTTTATCAGTTTATTAAATGATTATATAAATGTACTAATACAAAATGCTTGGTCAGCACTCAATAATCGCGCTTTTGCTTGGTTAAAGACGCACTGTCGTCTGGGTTAGTCAGGCTACTATCGTGCCCATTGCTCGCTGCGGCACTATAAACCGCCTCTTGTACCGACGGCGCGTTCGCTTGCCGGTCAATGACGATATTGGCTTGCGTCACCTGCTCTTGTAAATTGGCATTCAATTTTTGCAGACGCGAGATTTCCCACTTATTTTGTAGGACACGAAAAACGAGCAACGCAAGTAGCATCCCAATAACGATACCTAATATTAAGCAAAGGATCAGCAATAAGCCCAAATTCATCGTCGGTGCTTGTGAAAATAGCAGGTTCACCCCGACTTCCGTATTATTGGCCAATACCAAACCAAGCGCATAAGCAAAGCTTAAAAACAGTAATACCAGCAGTAAAATGCGCATCAGACGTCTCCTTTTTTGTTGAAGCGTGTGAACCGTTTAACAAAGAACGCAACATGCTGACGGCTCCGCTTTATTAACCGTTTGCTACCTTATCATTGACGGCTTCCCGTAGAGCTTTGCCGGGTTTAAAGTGTGGAATCGCTTTGGCAGGTACGGGTACGCTTTCACCCGTCTTAGGGTTGCGTCCCATACGGGCGCGGCGATGATGAAGACAAAAACTACCAAAGCCGCGCACCTCTACACGCCCGTCATTGGCTAATGTATCGGTCATCAAATTTAATATTTCGCGTACTGCATCATCGACAACGGTATCCGTTATGTTGTCACAATTCGCACTCAGATTACTAATAAATTCGGACTTGTTAATTGCTTGCTGCATTATCACAGGGACCTTGTAAATTAATAGATAAGTTGGCCGTGAGCTAAACCCAAAGCTTTAAAAAACGATAGAGAAAGAAATAACTTAAGTTTATAGGCTTAAGATAACAACATCCAAACACCTATCAAATACTGATGTATCAATGATAAAAACCTCTTAACTTAACCCAAACTCGTTATCGTTAAGTAGCGATCAGGCTATTCATCATTTTACAGCTATTTAGGTTTACCTTCACATCTCGTTATTCAGTGTTGCAAATGATAGCGGATATCAGGATAAATGAAAATAAGAGTTTCCTTTTTTACCGAAAATCTTTAAGCATTCTGGCGCATCCGCAAATCTAAACATAAAAAAAAGCGACCGGAGTCGCTTTCTTTTTATAGTATAACTATCTTAACAATCTACAACTTACTGCATCTGTTCTTTGATCAAGTCACCAATGGTTTTTGGCTGTGCATCAGAACCAGCAGCAGCAGTCGTGCCAGAGCTTCCCAATTCTTTAATCGCTTGGCGCTCTTCAGCTTCGTCTTTTGCTTTGATTGACAAGTTGATGTTACGAGTCTTGCGATCCACACTGATGATTTTTGCTTCAACGTCATCACCAACAGACAGATGCTTAGTTGCATCTTCAACGCGGTCACGTTGAATCTCAGAGGCACGTAAGTAAGCTTCTACTTCGTCAGCAAGCTCAATAGTAGCGCCTTTAGCGTCTACTTCTTTTACTTTACCATTAACGATAGCACCGCGGTCATTGTTGACTAGATATTCGTTGAATGGATCAGAGCTTAACTGTTTGATGCCTAAGCTGATACGGTTGGCTTCTGAATCTACAGACAGTACCATTGCTTCGACGGTGTCGCCTTTATTGTAGTTACGGATAGCTTCTTCGCCAGTTTCGTTCCAAGAGATATCAGACAAGTGCACAAGACCATCGATACCACCGTCTAGACCGATAAAGATACCAAAGTCAGTGATAGATTTGATCGTACCAGTGATTTTATCACCGCGCTCATGTTTCTTATCAAACTCATCCCATGGATTGGCTAAGGTTTGTTTGATACCCAAGCTGATACGGCGACGCTCTTCGTCGATATCAAGAATCATCACTTCAACTTCATCACCCACTTGTACAACTTTTGATGGATGGATGTTTTTGTTGGTGTGATCCATTTCTGATACGTGTACTAGACCTTCGATACCTTCAGAAATTTCAGCGAAGCAACCATAATCAGTTAGGTTGGTGACGCGTGCTTTAACCACGCTACCTACTGGATAGGTGCCACCAACGTTATCCCAAGGATCGGTACCAAGTTGTTTTAGACCTAGGCTGACGCGATTGCGCTCACGGTCAAACTTCAATACTTTAACTTTTAGGTCTTGACCAACTTCAACCACCTCAGATGGGTGCTTGATGCGGCGCCATGCCATATCAGTGATGTGTAGTAGACCATCAATACCGCCAAGATCAACGAATGCACCGTAATCAGTTAGGTTCTTAACGATACCTTCGATCTCAATACCTTCTTCAAGCTTGTTCAATAGCTCTTCACGCTCAGCTGAATTCTCAGCTTCCATAACAGCGCGGCGACTTACCACAACGTTGTTACGTTTTTGATCTAGTTTGATAACTTTAAATTCTAGCTCTTTGCCTTCTAGATGCGTGGTATCACGAATCGGACGGACGTCTACCAATGAACCTGGTAGGAACGCGCGAACTGAACCGATATCAACGGTAAAGCCGCCTTTTACTTTGCTAGAAATAATACCTTTTACAATCTCATCATTGTCAGAGATTTTCTCAAGGAAATTCCAAGTCTCAACGCGTTTGGCTTTTTCGCGCGACAGTAAGGTTTGACCCATACCGTTATCAACCGCTTCAACCACGACGTCAACTGTGTCGCCAACTTCAACTTCAAGTTCGCCTTCTTCGCTTAAAAACTCTTCACGAGCGACGATACCTTCAGATTTTAGACCTGTATCAACAGTGATCCAGTCGCTATCGATGGCAACAACAGTTCCTGTGATAACCGAGCCACGCTCGATATCAAGACCTGTTTCTTCGATGCTCGCTTCAAATAGTTCAGCAAATGATTCCATTATGTCTACCTTTGTATAGCCGTATCCTGTCCAGCACAGTACGGATCAAATTTATGACTGTATAAAACGAAATACTGGTTTTATATCTTATATAGCCATATAAAAAAACGTTTGTTGCTAATAAGCGAATTTTAGCGAACTCACTAGCAACAACGGTCTTACTTATATTTATACAATTTTATACTAAAATGGCCCTGATAGGAAATCTTTTAGTACTTAATATGTTGTTTTTATTACTGTTTAAAACAAATACCTTTATCCTGACAATGTCTTTTTACCAGCTCATAAACCGCATCAGCGTCTAGGTTTGAGCTATCCAGCACTAATGCATCTTCTGCAGGCTTTGATGGCGCTGCTTCTCGGTTTTCATCACGCTCATCACGGGCTTTAATCGTCGTAAGAATCGCATCAAAATCTGCCGTTTGACCAGCCTTTAAAAGCTGTGTGACACGGCGCTCAGCACGGGCTTTGGCACTTGCCGTCAGATAGACCTTAACATCGGCATCTGGAAAAACCACTGTGCCCATGTCGCGCCCATCAGCAACCAGTCCTGATTGGGTCGCCATGTCTTGCTGCAGTTTGAGCAACGCTTGACGCACCTTTGGATAGACCGCAACTTGTGAAGCATAACCGCCAACCGTCTCGTTACGTACTTGCTCGCCAATCTTCCCGCCATTGACAATAATATCTATGCGGCCTGACTCACTATTAGGCTCAAAAACAATCTGTAAGCTTTTGGTCAATGCTAACAGCGCCGCCTCATCAATGCTTTGCTTGCCTTCTGTATCCAGCAAACCTGCTTCAAACGCCTTTAGACCAACAATGCGATATAACGCCCCAGAATCTAACAGCTGATACCCTAACGCTTGGGCTAAGCGCCAGGTAACCGTGCCTTTACCCGCCCCGCTTGGACCGTCAATACAGATAACCGGATAGCGCAATGATGGCATGTCCCTATTATCATTAGCATCAGGTGTGAAGGCAGTCATAACACTCACTTAATCGTTGGCATGGCTTAGGGGTAAATAGAGTAAATTTTACAGGTTTATCAGACGCTTGCACGCCAACAGACTGGTTCGTAAGCAAATAGGGCAATAGTATAGCAAACAAACCTTCTCATCACTAGCAATGACAATAATATCTTGTTAACAGTTGATGCTGACTTTCTATTTTAACGTTTGTTCTTTACTGCTTGCCGGCGCTCACGAAAAAAAGCTTTTAGCATGTGACTACTCTGCTCACGGCACAAGCCTTTATGCACTTGAATACGATGATTATAAAAAGGCTCGGCAGCCAAGTTCATTTGACTGCCCACCATACCTGCCCTTGGTTCACTTGCGGCATAGACAAGCCTATCGACGCGAGCATGAATCAATGCGCCAACACACATGGTACACGGCTCTAAGGTCACATAGAGCGTCGTTTGTAATGGCAAGCGGTAATTGTTTAGACGCGTACAAGCATCGCGTAACGCAACAATTTCAGCATGAGCGGTTGCATCATGACGTCCAATTGGCTCATTAAACCCTTGCCCTATAACCTGCTGCTCATGTACCAATACCGCCCCTACGGGCACTTCTGCACGCTTAGCACCCTGCTCGGCAAGCTCAAGAGCTTTTTGCATCCATTTAACATCTTCATCTGACCAAAACTTACCTGTAGTAAGTTGGCTATGAATTGGCTGATATGGCTGCAAGCTTATATTTTGTATATTTTTCATTTATTGCGGCAACTGCCAATCAATCGGTTTTCGGCCATGCTGTACCAGATAGTCATTGGTTTTAGAAAACGGCTTAGAACCAAAAAACCCACCACGGTTAGCAGCAAGGGGCGATGGATGCACAGCGGTTAAAATTAAATGTTTATCAGTATTGATATATTTGCCCTTTTTCTGGGCTTTACTGCCCCATAAAATAAATACGGTATGCTCTGTTTGCTCATTAACCACATCAATCACCGCATCAGTAAATTGCTCCCAGCCTTTATGTTGATGGCTGTTTGGCTCGCCTTCTTGCACAGTCAGTGAGCTGTTTAATAATAAAACGCCTTGCTGCGCCCAGTAGGTTAAATCACCATGTTTTGAAGGGGCGATACCGATATCATCTGCCATCTCTTTTAGCACGTTGTTTAGGGACGGCGGCTTTGGAATGGTTTTTGGCACAGAAAACGACAGCCCCATTGCTTGACCTGGACGATGGTAAGGGTCCTGACCCAGTATCACGACTTTGACCTGCGATAAAGGCGTCAGATTAAAAGCATTAAACATCAGCGGTGCTGGTGGATAGATACTGTCGTCTGACTGATACGCTTCTTTTAAAAACGCCCGTAAGTCATCCATGTTAGCAGAAGTCAATTCTTCTGCTAGGGCTTTTTTCCAGTCTTCTGGCAAGCGTACATTGTCTAAAATTGCTTTTTTTTGCGCCTCTGTTTTTACAGATTTTTCATCGAACTTTTCCATGATGTGGCCTTTTTTATTTGTTATAGGATAATTGGAGGTACTGTTATTCAATAAATTATAGCAATAAAAAAACGGCTACCATTGTAACCGTTTTATAACGCCGTAACCTTGTTGTTATATCAGTAGCAAGAACTTAGCTGGCTAGTGACTCAGAATCTGGACGCGGCTCATGCGTCTCAACGACCGTTAAGATAATACGGCTGTCTGATGACCCTATATCCGAAGATTTAGCGCTATTTTTCTCAAGCTTAACAGACGCGCCGTCTTGCTCACTATCTTCTTTTGGCTCTAAGCTTAGATGTACGACCCCGCCATTCACCAAGTCACCAAACAAAATCATACTTGCGAGTGGCTTTTTGATCTCGTCTTGAATTAGGCGCTGCATAGGACGCGCGCCCATTAGGCGATCATAACCTTTATCCGCCAAGTAATCACGGACTTCATCGTCAATCTCTAGCGTCACTTGCTTATCATCAAGCTGTACTTGCAGCTCAACCAAGAACTTATCGACCACTGAGACCACGACCGAGGTATCTAACGCGTTAAACTGAATAATCGCATCCAAACGGTTACGGAACTCAGGGGTAAAGACACGTTTGAGCGCTTCTGTATTATCGCGGCTGTGATCTTGCTGGGTAAAGCCCATAGAAGAGCGGCTGATACTTTCAGCACCGACGTTGGTGGTCATGATGATAATGACTTGTTTAAAGATAGCCACGCGGCCATTGTTATCAGTCAAGGTACCATGATCCATGACTTGTAATAACAAGTTAAAGACATCAGGGTGCGCTTTTTCGATTTCATCAAGCAGCAAGACGCAATGCGGATGCTGATTGATTTTTTCGGTTAGCAAACCACCTTGGTCATAACCGACATAACCCGGAGGCGCACCAATCAAACGTGATGCAGTATGCGCTTCCATATACTCTGACATATCAAAGCGTACCAGCTCTACGCCGAGTAAGTTGGCCAGTTGACGCGACACTTCTGTTTTACCAACGCCCGTAGGACCTGCAAACATAAACGAGCCAATTGGTTTATCCGGCGCTTTTAGACCGGCACGCGACAGTTTAATCGCATCCGCCAAGGTTTCAATCGCTTCATCTTGACCAAATACCAAGTGCTTAAGATCACGGTCCAAGTGCTCAAGAATGCTCTTATCGTCACTCGATACTGATTTGGGCGGAATACGCGCAAGCTTAGCAATGATGGCTTCGATATCGGCAACATCGATTTTTATCGGCGCGCGTTTGGCTTTAGATTTTTTAGCGCCACTAGCTTTATCATTGGCTTTTGCCGACTCTGCTTCCGCTTGCATTTCATTGGCAGTGCTTGCGTCATCAAGGCTGTCATCGTCACTATCGCCAGCAAGACCTTCTTCATCGGCCTCGATTTGCGCATCAAAATCTTGCTCTAAATTGGCAATAAAGTTTTCTTCGGCATCAATATCATCCAAATCCGCGACGATGCCCAAGCGCTTATAAGCACCCGCTTCATCGATGACGTCGATGGCTTTATCGGGTAAAAAACGCTCGTGAATGTGTTTGGCCGATAATTGAACGGCGGTTACTAAGGCCTCATCGGTATATTCGACATTATGAAATTCTTCATAACGTGGTTTCAGCCCACGTAAGATATCAATACTGTCATCGACACTTGGTTCTTTTACGTCAATTTTTTGGAAACGACGTGACAAGGCATGATCTTTTTCAAACACTTGACGATATTCAGTAAAGGTCGTTGAACCAATACAGCGCAGCTCACCATTAGCAAGGGCTGGTTTGATTAAGTTTGAGACATCCATATTGCTGCTCATTGACGAGCCTGCGCCAATAATCATATGAATCTCATCAATAAACAAAATCGCATTGGGTTTTTTCTTTAATGCATCAAGTAGCGACTTCATGCGTTTTTCAAAATCACCGCGATACTTAGTACCAGCGATTAATGAGCCAATATCTAGGCTATAAATCACGCAGCCATTTAAAGGTTTTGGTGCTTTATCATTGATAATCAACCACGCCAAACCTTCGGCAATCGAGGTTTTACCAACGCCCGGCTCACCAACAAGTAGGGGATTGTTTTTACGGCGACGGCATAATACTTGGGCGGCGCGCTCAATTTCTGGGCCACGACCAATCAATGGGTCAGTTTTGCCTTCAGCGGCGCGTTGGTTTAAGTTGGTGGCAAATTCAACCAACGGGTCTTTACTGGTTTTTTCTGACGCACTGCGGCGCTCACCAGTCATCGAAGCACGTGGCTCAGATGGCTCGTCCTTATCTTGACCATGTGATAAATACTGGGTCAATTCAAGACGGCTGATGCCCTGCTTTTTAAGCAAATAAACGGCATAGGTGTCATGCTCTGAAAACATGGATACCAAAATATCAGAACCTTCAACCAAACGACCGCCACCGATAGACTGCACGTGGAAAATAGCACGCTGCAAAATACGGTCAAAGCTCTGGGTTGGCTGGGGTGATTGTTCAGAATCTGCGTCTACTGTTGGCGTATGCTTATTGATATAAGCTTCTAGCTCACTACGCAACGTTGACACATTGGCATTGCAAGCAGTCAACGTATTGGCAGCATTGGTATTTTCCAATAATGCCAATAGCAGATGTTCAACAGTGAGATACTCATGCGATTTTTGGCGCGCAAGTGTCATTGCTAAACGCAAAGAAACTTCAAGATGACGACTTAACATAAGGACTTCCTACGGTTGTACCTATCTTATTATTGATAGCTTTATGAATGAGTTAGTAACTAAATCAGGGCGATAGATGGATTGTTCAAGGGCAATGTTGAGATTATTAACAGACATGACTGTACATTATTGAATGATGCCTTCCTTGGCTTGAGTGTTATTTGCGTCTTACCTTTATCTCAACATGATACTTAAACATAGTCAATCTTTTAACGCTTACTAAAATGTATCGAAGTGTCCAGCACGTCTATGATCGGATATAGAATCTCGGATATAACATAAATAACAGACAATAAAGCACTTCAATTAGATATTTTCGAAATTAACGGTTGGCTAGGATAAAAATAAAAAAAGGTCAAAATG
The DNA here is from genome assembly GCF_002414005.1 of Psychrobacter sp. UBA5136. GTDB lineage: Bacteria > Pseudomonadota > Gammaproteobacteria > Pseudomonadales > Moraxellaceae > Psychrobacter. Next base: position 52,312 of record NZ_DHYG01000003.1, on the reverse strand, counting down.
ACTGGTAGAAAATGAGGGGCTAGATGCCACTAAGTGTACAAGAGTATACTTGAATATATAAGGCTATAGCGGCGCAAAATCAAGTCTGAAATTAAAGGATAGAAAGAGTGAGAGGATAATAATTAAAAGAACTACTACCACACTTATAGGAGATAAGTATTTTAGAGCAAGCCCGTGAATAACACGTCAGGCCTGCTCTATGTTAGAAAGATTTGTTGAGGGATAGAAACGAGAAAACTAAAAAACGGTAAGAATTGAAGAAGAATGAAAACAAAAATACGCTAAAAATTATTCGCCTTGATGCGGCTCGATCTGAGTCAATAAAGGATAACCTTCACGGTGAGCAAGACTATTAACCTTTTTGGCTTTGGTTTCAGCGATGTCTTTAGGATAGACACCAGCAATACCTTTGCTACTATTGTGAATCGTCAGCATAATCTCAACGGCTGTCTCCATGCTGTGACGGAATTCGGACTGCAGCACATAGACGACGAACTCCATCGGAGTGTAGTTATCGTTGTACATGACCACAGCATACATCGGCGGCTTTGCTACTTCTGGCTCTGCCACTAATACATCAGCTTGCGGAGAGGTTTCAGCCTCAGTATCGCCATCTTGCGCCAAATGCAGAGGCATATTTGGAAGATGCCAATCTGCAACGGTGGGCGTCAATTGTAATATGGTTTGTTTTGTCATAATTAAAATATAAATTAACAGAGAGGTTTATAACAGTATAAGGAAGAATGAAAAAGGATCAGCAGACATGTCACATGACATTAAACATTAGGCATAAGCCGTTGGACACAAAAATTTTACAGATGAAAAAATAAAAGCTCAATCAAATACTAAAGGATTAAGGCTCAACGGGGCTTTCATCAAGCTCTGGTAAGTCTAGCAACGACAACGGCATACTATCAACCTTATCGCCAAGCTTCCAGTCATATAACTGCTCTACTTCTTGTCCGCCTGCTTTTAAGTTCAGTTTAACCTGTAAAGGTTTAAAGCCTGCTGGCAGCATAAAACGACCACGAATACGCGCTATGCCTTCAATGGTATAACTTGATGGGTCCAACGGTACTTCTACAAAATCATTGTCATTAAGCAAGGTTAAAGTCGGTTTTAAGCGCTTAGCTTTGCCGTCGCTGGCAAGCATACCAATATCGAAGCCGTATTCAAAAGCATTCTCAGGCAATGGCTCAATCTTAGCGCCCAGTATTTGTAAAGGCATACCGCCTTTCTCGCTAATAATTTCGGCATATATCTCATTAAGCTGTGCCACTTGCTTGCTTTCAACCGTCAGTTCCTGCTGATTTTCGCGCAGCTCTTTTAGGTTTGCCAAGCTTATTTCTAACTCTTGTTTAGCGGTAGCTGCTTCGTTGGCGGCTATTTTGCTACTAAGGCGTAAATCTTTTAGCTCCTGCGTCGCTTCTTGGCTGGTAATAACCGCTTGCTTGGCTTCGGTCTGCATCGAATAGTAGCCACGCTGATAACCAAGCTTATGACCAAATGCCAGACTAACCACGGCCGTTACCAATATCGCCACTACAAATAATGCCAAAACTAAGGTAGAAGCACCTTGCTGTGTACGACTAATAGCACGACTGTTTATCATCGCATCATTGCGGTAATACTTAGAATAAGAGAGATGCGAAACGCGCCCCACATCATAGGAAACAGAGTCTTGGCACGCTAAACGTGCAGGCTGTTGGCAAAGGCGTGGTGCACTCTTCAAACGCATTTAGACGATATCTCTTAACAATAAGGGCAGGTTATTATAGCGGAATTTATAATCAATACCTAGCGCCATTAATATGAAGGATTTGATAGCTAATAAACATCTGTTAAGGAACGATAGGGGCAAAGTTTAAGCCCAGTGTTTCATCGAAACCAAACATCACATTCATATTTTGTACTGCTTGCCCAGCGGCGCCTTTCACCAAATTGTCTTGCACAACAATCACCGTCAGCTCGGCACGCTCATTGTCTTGGTAAATACCAATACGTAAGCGATTACTGGCGCGCACACTGCGCGTATCTGGATAAACGCCTCTTGGCATCACATCAATAAATGGCTCTGCCGCATAGCTTGTCCCAAATACTTGCTGCCAATCAATAGCAGCGCCCGCCTCTGTCAGCTCTAAATGGATGGAGCTCAGCATGCCGCGTATCATCGGTACCAGATGCGGTAAAAAACGAATACGATGGCTAAATTGGCTTTCTAGCAACTGCGCAACGCCTTGCTCAATCTCTGGCAAATGCCGATGACCTTCAACGCTGTAGGCTTTAAAATTGTCTGTCGTTTCAGCATAGTTAAGGGCAAGCTTTGCCTGACGACCTGCACCCGAAACACCAGATTTTGCATCGATAACGATACGTGACTCAACCAACCTCTCTGCTTGCTGATTTTGCGCATCAATAATGGGCTTTAGGCCCAAAATAGCCGTGGTTGGATAGCAGCCAGGGTTGCCAACGACCAAGGCATTGGCAAGTTTTTCTCGATTGATTTCAGGCAAACCATAAACGGCTGTCCTTAACAATTCAGGACACGCATGCGCCTGCTGATACCAATGTTCAAAATCGGCTAATGACTGCAAGCGAAAATCTGCCGCCAAATCAATGACCTTGACGCCCGCTTCGGTTAACGCCTCTGCCTGCTTCATTGCTACGCCATGCGGAGTGGCAAAAAACACCACATCGCATTGTTGTAAGGTAGCAAGCGTCTCATCACCTAAGTCACTAAAAACGATATCTGAGATACCGCGTAAGCTTGGGAATATCTCATCAGCGCGGGTGCCGGCTTCGCTACGCGAGGTGAGCAAATCAATAGACACTTCAGGATGGGCAGATAATAAGCGGATGAGCTCAATACCTGTGTAGCCTGTGCCACCAACAATCGCTGCTGAAATCATAAGATATCCTTTTTTCTCTTAATGCATAAAAATCTTGATAGCTAATCTAGGCAGCCATAAGGTCTAAAGTTAACATTAAACCTTATTAGCTGCTAAATATGAGCGCTATTACTAGCACTGTTAAACGCTCGCTCATTTAATGGTTAGCGGTGTTAAATTTTATAACTTAAATTTATGACTTAAATTTTATAGTCATGCACCGCATCGATAAATACTTTGGCATTTTCAGGGTCGACCCACTGGGTAATACCATGACCTAAGTTTGCCACATAGCCCGTTTTTTCGCCACTGGCGTACGCGCTATCGAGCATGGCATTGACTTCAGCACGGATGGTTGCAGGCGAGCCGTATAAAGTCGCGGGGTCTAGGTTACCCTGAATGGCCTTGCTGCTTTGTAGTTTTTTATGTTGTTTGGTCAATTGACGCTGACTTTCCGTCAGCACTTGACGAGCACGGTTAATTGGCATCGTCCAGTCTAGACCCAAAGCATCGGCCTCGCTATCGGCTTGCACGTCAAGCCAAATTCCGCCGCCTTTGGTAAATAGTACGACGGGTATATCGGGATGGCGCACTTTTAGCTCAGCGACAATGCGCTTATTATAGGCATGCGAGAAATCGACAAATTGACGATGGCCAAGGGCGCCGCCCCAGCTATCAAATATCTGTAAGATTTGCGCCCCAGCAACCACTTGCGCATCCAAATAATCAATCACCGCTCTTGCTAGTTTGTCTAATAATTGATGTAAAAAATCAGGATTGCTGTATAAAAATCCTTTGGTATAGCGATAATCTTTTGAGCTACCGCCCTCAATCATATAGGTTGCTAGCGTCCAAGGACTACCAGAAAAACCAAACAATGGCACTTGTCCGTTTAGCGCTTTACGGATACTTGTCACCGCCCGCATGACATAATCAAGCGAATCATTAACATCCAGCACTGGCAATCTGTCTAAATCCGCTTGCGTACGAATCGGATGTTTAAACTTCGGGCCTTCACCCGTTTCAAAATACAACCCAAGCCCCATGGCATCAGGAATGGTTAGAATATCACTAAATAAGATGGCGGCGTCTAAATCAAAACGACGTAACGGCTGCAAGGTAACTTCAGTCGCACGCGCGGTATCTTTACACAGGCTCATAAAATCACCAGCTTCAGCGCGCGTGGCTTTATATTCTGGTAAATAACGGCCGGCTTGGCGCATCATCCACACAGGCGTCGTATCTATGGGCTCAAAGCGGAGTGCTCGTAGCAATCTATCGTTTTTTAAAGGCGCAAAGTTCTGCTCAAGCGCATGGTTACTGTCTAAAGCACTCATGTACAACTCTCCAAAACAGCCCTGTATTAAATAAAATGAATAACAGGGCTAGATAAAATAAGTGAAAGAAAAAAATAATAAACGCTTATCACCGATAGATAACGGCATTTAACTCTAAAAACTCTATCGTCAGTCGATAGCTGCTTTTGTATGTTAAATGCCCTTTACTATTAAGCTTTGAAAACACCTACTAGGGTATGACCGTCATTCAGTCGATGGCCCTCTCAATAGGCCAAAAATGGCTACGCTGTTAACGCCAAGCTACGCTGTCAGCGCCAAATTGTCTCGGTGTACCATAACCACACGCTCCTCCTTACTACCAAGGATTCTATCAAACTGCTCGGTACGCTCACGAGCCACACGGCAAGCGTCACGCGATGAGAAATTCACTTGACCGACCGCGATACGCTCGCCCGTGTCTTGGTGCACAATCTCAACCACGTCGCCTTCATCGAAATCACCGCGTACTTCGACGACGCCGACTGGCAATAAACTCTTGTGATGCTCGACGACCGCTTTTACAGCGCCCGCATCGACAATCAACGTGCCAGCCATACGCAAATGCGCCGCTAGCCACTGTTTACGAGCGATGATTTTATCTTCATCATTGGTGGTCAGTAGCGTACCGACAGCTTCACCAGATACCACACGCGTAATGACATCGTCGATAGCGCCGCTGACGATAACCGTCGGACAGCCGCCCATAGCAGCAAGCCGACCGGCACGGATTTTGGTGAGCATACCACCGCGACCAAGTTTGCCGCCATCGCCAGCAATATCAAATAAATAGTCGGCCATCGCCCGCTCTTGGCGTATCATTTTGGCGTTTGGATTATGGCGAGGATTGTCGGTAAAGACCCCTTCTTGATCGGTTAAGATAATGTACAAATCAGCATTAACCATCGCCGCGGCCATTGCGCCTAAGGTGTCATTGTCGCCGAATTTGATTTCGTCAATGGTGATGGTATCGTTTTCATTAATCACTGGTAGTACGCGCCACTCTAACAATTGCGTTAGCGCCCCCGTCGTGTTCAAATAGCGACTACGGCTAGATAAATCATCATGGGTCAGTAGCAGCTGCGCGCTTTGAATACCATGCTGAATCAATGCCGACCACCAAGTTTCAATCAAGCCCATCTGGCCAATAGACGCACAGGCTTGTAGCGCCGCCAGTTTTCTTGGGCGCTCATCCAGATTCATGCGTACCACGCCTTCAGCGACGGCACCTGATGACACTAGTAAGACTTCCACGCCTTGCTTATGCAGTTTTGCAATCTGCTTTGCCCATTCGTAAATGGCAGTTCGATCGAGCCCTCGTCCATTATTGGTTAATAACGATGAGCCAATCTTGACAATAACGCGCCGAATATCAAAGTTGCGAGCTTGCTTAACAAACCTTGCTTCTTCTGTCGTGTTCTCTATGTCAACTGCCATATAAACTCCTGTTGCTAGGGTAAATGAATTACGTGGATTATATTAAAACTGTACGCCCACCTATGTAAAAAACGAAAAATAAACGCTTGTTGATTTAGCCTTGGGCCTATTTAACCTTAGCGATACTTAAGGAACGTATACCACTTCAACGCCATCGTCGAAATCGTCATCGTCGTCTAAATTCGTTCCTTCACGCGCCGCCTTACGAGCCGCACGATAGGCTTCCCGCTGCGCTTCGGTATTTAAACGCACTTCTGCTTCTAAGCGCTCAAAACGCTCTTTTTGGGCTTCTGCAAACATAGGATCTTCGATTTCGCGCTCACGCTCACGCTCAATCTCATTCATTAAGTGGTATTTAATCGTATCAACGCCTTCGCCGGTCAATGTCGAGGTACGAAATACCATACCTGTCCAGCCAAGCTCAGCCACAATATGGGTACAAAGCTCGTTTAAGTCTTCTTCGGCAACCTGATCGATTTTATTTAGTACCAAAATTTGTGGCAGATTGGCCAATTCAGGCGAAAAACGCTCGAGCTCATTTAAAATAACGCGGGCATTTTCTACGGGATCGCTGCCATCGACCGGTTTTACATCAACCAAGTGTAGCAGACGACGCGTACGAGCGACATGTTTTAAAAAACGAATACCAAGACCAGCGCCTTCTGAAGCGCCTTCGATTAAACCTGGAATATCGGCCATCACAAATGAGCGATGACGACCGATATCCACTACGCCTAAGTTTGGCACTAAAGTGGTAAATGGATAATCAGCAACCTTAGGTTTGGCCGCAGAAACCTGACGGATAAAGGTAGATTTGCCCGCATTAGGCAAACCAACCAAACCCACGTCAGCCACGACTTTTAGCTCAAACTTAAGTACTTTTAGCTCGCCTTCAAAACCTGAAGTGGCTTTGCGCGGTGCTTGGTTGGTCGAGCTTTTAAAATGGGTATTACCCAGACCACCGTCGCCACCTTTGGCAATCAGCAAAGTCTGACCAATTTCAATCAAATCGCCCAATACTTCGTCGGTCTCGGTATCGACTACCGTCGTACCAATTGGCACGGGCAAATAGATGTCATCCGCACCCTTACCCGAACAGTTCTTACTTTGTCCGTTCTCACCGCGCTTTGCATCATAGCGGCGCGTGTAGCGATAGTCCACTAGCGTGTTGGTGTTGTCATCGGCAATGACATAAACATCGCCGCCCTTTCCACCGTCGCCGCCATCAGGGCCACCGCGTGGGACATACTTTTCTCGGCGAAAACTGGCGATTCCGTTACCACCGTCACCTGCTTTTACCGTTACGACGGCTTCATCAATAAATCGCATCTTACGTTCCTTTATTTACCATCTTGATTATCAGCTTACAGTCGGCGACTGTATTTTAGATGGTAGCTATATGTTTGGGTAGTTATAAAAAACTTAATAACTATAAAAAATTTTTTAAAAATTGTGCTGCTAGCATGCAATAGCACGCTTAGCCTTTATTATGACAACAACACCCGATAACCATTCGGACTATCGGGTGTTTGAATACTATCTTTAATAATTGACACCGATTTATCTAGGATAAAACTTACTGCTGGATAGCTATTTTTCCTTAGCATTTTAGCTAAATAGAAATAGCAAAAACAGCAGCTGTGCAAATTTTTACGCTGGGATTTGCGCGTAGCTGATACCAGCCATTTGCGTTGCCAAGCGTAGTACCTGAGTGCTATAGCCGACTTCGTTATCATACCAAATATAAACGATAGCATGATTGTCTGTCAAAATCGTCGCTTGCGCGTCAACAATACCGACATGCGTATCACCAACAAAGTCAGTCGATACCGCCTCGGTAGAGTCGGTATAAGCAATTTGCGTTTGCCACTGACTGCTATTAGACACTTTACGCATAAACTCATTTAACGCGTCTGCACTCTCTGGCGCGGTTTTTAGATTTAAGTTTAAAATCGCAAGGCTAACGTTTGGCGTTGGCACACGGATAGCATTACCGGTTAATTTACCGCTAAGCTCTGGTAATGCTTTACCAACCGCTTTTGCCGCACCCGTGCTGGTGATAACCATGTTAAGTACCGCACTGCGACCGCGGCGATCTGATTTGTGATAATTGTCAATTAAGTTTTGATCGTTGGTGAACGAGTGAATGGTTTCGACGTGACCGTTTTCAATGCCGTACTCATCATTCAATACTTTGAGCGTTGGCGTAATGGCGTTAGTCGTACAGCTCGCTGCACTGACGATAGTGTCATCGCCAACGGTATCGTTATTTACGCCATAGACGACGTTTTTGATATCGCCGCCAGCAGGAGCTGTTAGCAGTACCTTTTTCACGCCAGTTGATTGTAAGTGCTTGCCAAGACCATCTTCATCTTTCCAAATACCCGTATTATCAATCACCAGCGCATCATTGATGCCATAAGCAGTATAATCAATCTCACTTGGGTCTTTGGCGTAAATAACCTGCACAAAGCGGCCATTAACAATCAAACCGTTATTTTCATTATCAACCACCACCCCGCCAGCGAAGCCACCATGGATTGAGTCACGCTCAAGCAATGAGGCACGCTTAGCCAAATCGCCTGCTTTTGCCGGACGGACAACAATGGCTTTTAATTGTAGGCCTTTGGCACTTGACGCTTGAGATAACAACAGACGCGTTAAAATACGACCAATACGGCCAAAGCCATATAGCACGACATCAGACGCGCCATTAGCAGTGCCTTTATCATGATTAATAGACTGCAAAGCCGTTTGCAAATCACTGTCATTGGCAATTAGCTGACCAACATCGATTCGCGCTGCTTGGATATCTTTATTGTCAGCAAGCACCTTAACCATCGCTAAGGTATCCGCGATATCGATAGATTTAGCATCTTTATTACGTAGCGCTGCTTTTTGATGCAAGGCCAATATCTGACCGACAGACGTCGTATTTAGCGCATCGCCAAACAAGGTCACTTGCACATCTTGCTCGTTATAAAGCTTGTTTAATAGCCCCATGAGCTCAATGGCTTGTTGCTCTTGTTGGTTATAATTGCTCAAGTGGTCTTGATGTAATTGGCGTAAGGTATCAGCGTTGCTCACGAGAAACATCCTTCTGGTCAGTAATTAGGTAATCAGTAAAGTAGAAAGCAATATAGATAGGTCATCATTAATTTAGATAACGATTTTAAAACGATAACGCTCGGCTATTACAGCAGTGGTTATCGTCACAGTTTTTATCGTCGCAGTATTTAGATAAGGGAGATTTTAGCCTAAAACGCCCTATTTTGCTAGTGATAACCAAATTTGTCGAACTTATGACATTTTTTATGGCTTTATAAGTTGCTTAATAAAAATAAAGTCAGCTTATACAGCTAACCCACTTTTAATTGTCTAAAACCTGTCTAAAAATATGTTAAATATAAAACACTTATACGGCTACGACATCCTTAAGGCACCAGCTTCACCGTCTGATTGCTTTGCGGGGTAAGCTTAAATTCTCTTAAATCATAGCCCTGATTTTGTGCAATTTGACGATATTTTGCATAAGTTTCTTGGCTTACATTTGGTGAGCGAGCCAGCAGCCATAAATAGTCTTTATCCGGCGTGCCTACCAATGCTGTTTTGTAATCGGCGTCACGGGCAAGCACCCAATAATCAGCACGGCCGACGGGCACCCAGCGAATCCACGACGGTAAAAAAGTAACCTTTAATTTACTGCCAGTGCCATCTGTTGGTTTCGCTAACCCTTCAGCCGTAATAGCTGAGCCGTCTTGCGCTTTGCACTCATTAATCACCTTTATGCCTGAACCATCAGTTTTTTCAATATAAGTTGCCGTCACATCACTGGCACAATTACGCTGAAAATACATCGGTAAACGCCCTATTTCATACCAAGTGCCTGCGTATTTTTTTAGATCAACGCGATCGACTGTGGTTGGGGTTTTGGCAGATTTATGAATAATAGCACTCGGCTTGAGAGACAAAGTCTCGGTGGTAGTTTTATCCATGGTCGCATTAGCCGTCACATCAGCTTTAGCCGCTGCGTTGCTAGGTGGCGTTGCCGCATACGCTGAAAACGCCGCCAGCGGTATGATAATCGCCAAAGCAATACCTGTATGCTTGATGAGACCATTCATAAATACACGTTCTGGTATTGTTGTTAGACCTGTGTCTTCAGCTTCATAGGCAGCAAAAGCTTCAGAGGTGACAGGGCTTTTAACTAAGCTATCTAGCGCATCATCAATGTTGATATCCGTCGTCTTCTGCACTTTTTGATAATGATGGGCTTTTTTGTATCCACGGCCATTTTGTGAACAGCTACCTTGTAAACTGCTACCTTGTGAATCGTTGCTGCGTAATATTTGAGCGCTTTGTGCGTCTTCTTTATTGTTATTATCGCTTTTCTTAACCGATGCAGACTCTGACGCCTTAGGAATGCTTTTCTTAATGCTTTTATAGCCAAATTCGTTGTTTGTTGCTGGTTTAACTGGCGCAAAATTGTTTACTGACACGTCGTTAGCGCTATCGCTGTCATTGTGATAGCTAGCGTCATTACTGGCATTACTTGTTTGCGATGCGTTATCTGTATTGAGATAACTTTTATTGAAATAATCTTTATCGCGGTAATGCTGACTTGGCTGGCGAGTCTGCTTTGATTGAGAACCAGCTGCCTGCGAATCAGGCCATGCTGATTTAGGTAACTTATTGGTTTTCATAGGAGTACCATTTATTAATAGTGAACGTTAAAAATTCTTCATGTATCAAGCTTTGTATTGATTAACTAAGTATGAAATAATTCTCAACAATCACTTTAGAGATAAAAGAGGGATAACTGAAAATTAAATACTGTAATAGTCCATATTTACTATAATTTTTAAATGGCGCTGCAATGAATAACATAACGATAGATAAGAAGTGGTTGGATAAATAATTTCTCGATAAATCGCCCTTAACAAACTGTTTCAGCGCCCTTTAATAATTTGCAGATTTATATTAATGGCAAAGGTCTTTTAAGAACAGTGTCGCAATGTAGGAAAACGCAACGGTTTGTAAGTAATTCTATATTTATCGCCGACGTTGAATACATCGTTACTGAGTGTAAAAACAAATTTAAAATCAGTGGTTTGTCATCCTCTAAATCATGCTGGTAGGTAGCTTCGCATCTGGTTTTAGCTTTGTCCTGCTCTTCAATTTCTTGGCTTATCTTCTGGTTTAACGGTGGCTTAAAAACGCCTCTGTCATAATAAAAAAGTCATCCTAAACTTTACTAAAAAACTGACGAATCCCAGCAACTGCTACGCCGCCGTACTGCGCTACTTGCTCACTCATCTTCGGTGACAGGCCGCCTAACCCAATCACTGGCATATCTGCTAACGTCGCAAGCTCTGCCCAAGTTTGCCAACCAAGCGCAGCCGTTTCAGGATGGCTCTGAGTGGCTAGAACAGGCGACAAAAAAACACCGATAACGGGTGGTAATTGCTGCTCTAAACGCGCGTATGCCAGCTTATTAGCGGCAGCGATACTTTCAGCGTCGTGACAACTTACGATTAATGGATGGCTTGTAGAATAGTTTGCACAGGTACCGCAGTAAGATTTATCATCGCTGTAATGAGTGCTTAACCCTTGCAGCAGGTCGGTGTGAGTTAAATGTTTCGCTACAATTTGATGATGTATGATGATCTCATCTGTTTCGTTGTATTGGAACCCATCAGGCACAATCGCATGGATATCTGGTCGTAAACGCAGCAACTGCTCGATGGTATGTTCTGCATCTACGGCTTTTAATCGAACATAAACCCACGCGTTATACGCCAAGTGCGCCGCATGATACTGTAACCACGCTGCTGCTGGATGAGCCGCGTCGCTAAAATGGGCTAACGGATAGGTGATGGCTATTTGCTCTGGTAAGCGCAGCCATTCAAGAATGGTCTTATTAGCGGCTGGTAACGCGTAATCTCCCGCTAGCAGCTTTGATTTATCCACCCAAGTTAGTGCTTGTCCTTCTAATCCCTGCTCACAATCTTTATGCTGCTCATACTGCATTGCTGTCAATGCCACCTTGTACACCTGCAAGCAAACCTGCTTATCGCCATAGTCATGATGCAGCCGACCAAGCTTCACGGCAGTATTACTGGCAACATCAATGCCCGTCTCTTCAGCGACTTCACGTATCAGTGCTTGCTGAGCAGTTTCACTGCTATCTATCTTACCGCCCACAAATTCGTAACGATTACCTTGGTGTTGCAGGGCATTTCTAAATCCAAGTAAATACTGCTCCTGATGATAAATAACCGCCACCGCGACATTAACGATGGTCACTGGTTTATCCGTGCCCGCTTCATTTGTGCTTGCCTTGTTTGTATCTGATGAGTTGTTAATCGAAGAGTTTGAATGGCTGGGCATTCGAGTATCCTTTATCAATAAGTTGCTGTTTTGAGTTATAAATTAGGCTATAGCTTTGCCGCCTTTATAAATAAAGCTTTATATAAGTTTACATAATAATTGCAATTTATTTTGCAAATTGACTTGCAAAAACTATCAATGTAAATGACAATTATTATCGTTAATAGCTTATTTTAAGCCCGTACATGTTTAAAACCACTACGCTGCTTTGTCCACTTTACCAAAAGGAATTCACTATGAGCATGGTCATCTCTCGTTACTTAAACTGCCGCGAAAATCGCTTGCCTACTCTACAGTCACAGCACCTATTTGCGCTAACTAAAGAGGTCCGTATCGAGCACGAAGGTGAAGAATACCGCTTACGCTTGACGCGTAACAACCGCCTAATTTTAACCAAATAAACTGCCAACCTCATAAAAAAACGCCTTTCTCAAAAGGCGTTTTTTATTGACTCAAACTAGAGCGTGTCCTCAATTCAATCGATGAACTTCTAAATGGCTAAAAACAGCTAAATTTTACCACTAGAATTGCCAACTGTAGACCACGTCCACCGCATTTTCCGCCGCTGAGGTTGCTTCCACATAAATCCGGCGCGTCAGCTGATAACGGACAGATAGGCTGTTTTGGGCATTAAACACACCAACCCCGTAGCGAATATATAAGTCAGGGGTCACATAACCGGTGACGTTGACGTTGGTATCCTCACTACTTCCCGAGGCATCAACCGTCAAACTTTGAAAGCCAAACGCTTGACCTATCTGATTGGTCAGATTACGTGTGCCACTGAGTCCAAAGCTTAAACCTGCTGCCGCCAGATTATTGGTGACCTGTGATTTAAAGCCTTGCTCACTGATTTGGGTGGCGCTCTTATTATTAATACGGCCCGTTACCAAGGCATTCATCGCTTGCTGCTGGGTGAGCCCAGCATTATTAAAGACAATGATGTTTGGATTTTCTGTATTGCCTTTCACGCGCACGCCGACCGTTTTACCACTAATGGTTTTCACCGCCTCAATGCTCAGATTGGGTTTCATCACATTGCCGTTAAAGCGCACTTGACCATAATTAAGCTCTAGGCTCTGACCAAAGATGTTGACATTGGTACGACGAGACACCTGCACGACGCCTTTGGCGCGCATGACGCCAGTGCCGCTTTGCGTGACATTAATTGCGCCTGCTAAAGGAATCACTGCCCCAAAACCACGGAAATTGATATCGTCGCCCAAGTCAACACCAATATCGGCGTTGATTGACCAAGGTTTTGAGATGGCCAAAACCTCGTCAATATTACCAATTAAACGGCGATCGAGCACGACAGCGTCTTCGGTTTGGGTAATGATGTCTTCACTGGCTTCTGGTGGACGAATGGTCGCTGACGGCACGCTGACGGCACCGGTAATATTGACATAACGGTCGCCTGGGCGCACGATGATGTCAATATCAGGATTAATCTCAGCGACCAACAATGGCGGCTGGGTTAATATCAAACGCTCGCCAATAATGCTTAATTTAGCCTGCAATTTTTGTTGCCAATTGACCGTACCCGTCAGCGTGCCTGTGCCCGTACCGCTATTAAACTTGCCAGCAATGGTCGCCTGCGTGCCGCGAATTTTAGCATCCGCATTGACCTTGGTTAAGTTGATGGGCAAATCAAGCATCGCAATACGGCCGTCAGCCAGCTTAACATCGCCATAAAACTGCGGCTTATCGAGCGTACCACCTAAACCCCCTGCCATGGTGATATTGCCTTCTAGCACCCGCATACCAGGGAAGAATGGCTTAAATATCACCAAATTAAGCTCGTTAAGCACCAGTGCACCCGAGATTGGTTTTGGCGTTTTATAAGGGTTCACGATGACTTCGGCATAGCCACGCGCACCGCGGCCGGTATTAATATCCGTACGCAGCTTGATACCTTCAGGAACCGACAAAGCAATCACGGACACGCGCTTATAAGGCAAAGTGACGGGCTCACTATCACCATCTTGAATCAAGCCGATTTTGCCGTTGTCAGAATACAGCGTGGTATTAATCGTCGGCGGACGACCGCGTTGCCAACCGACGATCGCTTTACCATTAATCTTGGCTTGCCAATCGATGTCTTTTGGTAAAAAGACTGAGAATAGCGAGGTATCCAAATTTTGTACAGCCAAATTGACCTGACCGCTGGCTGGTGAGGCAATTAAGTTTTCACGTAAACACAGCTTGCCCGTTTGGTCGGTCGCTTGCCAACAGTGAGCGGCTAATTGCACTTTTAAGTCGGTTGAATTTTTACCTTGTTTTTTGGGTAAATTGACAATCAATTGCGCAGGCTGTAGTTGGTTTAACGTCGCATATTTGGATTTGATTCGGCCTTTACCGATGACGCCTGACCAACTGAGCCTATCGCGATTAAAACCGCCTTTAAGCCTCGCTGCGATAGCCAGCTCATCATTCGCCACCTCAAGATTGACGACGTGCGCCTGCTCTGTGCCGTTAAAGGTTGCATAGACCTTTTTAAAACTTTGCCCCGCCGCATCCAACCCTTCAGCGCTGATAATAAGCTGACTTGGGCTGTTGGCCAAATTGACCAGCTTACCGCGAATACGACCTTGACGCAAAATAAAGCCCGGCAACGCAAGGCGTTCACCAACCAAATCAATATAAATCGTCGGTAGCGCCTGTCCTGCTGGCTGCGATAAGGTGACACCGCCCGTCACTTTGCCAGCAAGCTTGTCTGAGAGCTGATCAAGACTGGTGATATTAACCTTAGCTTGTAGCTGTCTGGCATTACCATTGGCGGTGAGATAATTATCGCCCCAGCGCAGTACCAAGTTATTGGCATTTAAGCTGTCGATTAAGGCGTTAACTTGCTTATATTGCGCCTGTGCGTCTTGGGCTTGTAAGCGTTTAAAATAACTGGTCAAGTCTTTTGGCAGATGCATCTTCGCCGTCAAACTGCCTTTCGCACTGAGCGGCTGGCCTTTTAACATGCCACTTAGATTGACTTGTTTGATATTAATGGTTTGCTGATTATCGCTCCAACGCCCATCGGTATCGATGCTGCCAGTGATGGTACTTGGGATGTCTTTAAAGAAATAGCCCAAGTTAAAGCGATTCATCACCGCCTTGATATCCCACGCGATGCCTTTACGCACATCCACCGTACCGCTGGCATCGATGCTACCTGCCGCGCCCACATGGCGAAGACGCTTGATACGGATTAGCTGCGCATCACCACTGGCATCGATGGTCAGTTTGCCAGCTGGCAATTGCTCAGCGTCTAATACGCCATCAAAATTTACCGCAAAGTTTTTAAGTTGCCCTTTAGCATTAGTATTGTTTTTTGGTGCGGTTTGCCACACGCCGCTGGTTTTTAAATCACCCGTGATAATGGCCGCATTATTAGGTAAAAAATAGCCAAGGTTAAATTTGTCAAAGCGGCCATCGACGGTCCAGCCGATGTTTTGACGTAGGTCAATAACGCCATGAGCTTTTACTGCGCCCGCTTCACCATTATAGTTAAGCTTACGAATACGAATCAGCTTTGGCGTACCAGCAGCATCAAGCGCTAAGCGCCCTTTTGGCACGTCAGCGGTATCAATGTGTCCATCAAAACGCGCATCAAAAACAGATAGCTCACCGCCGATAATATCGACGCTGGCATCTCCGCCGCCCGTGATACCAATAGCACGGCTATCTTGACTGGCATCAAGGTTTGCTTGCAGGTCTGTATTTTTAAAACTAATAATATGGCGCTGACCTTTGATGCGATTTTTACTAATATTGAGCATACGCCCGCGCGCACTGATATGCCCTGTTAGGCGCTCAAGCGGCAAATCACTGCGATATTTTTTGGGTAATAAACCCGTGGTACGCGCATCAATTTGCCACGTTAGCGGACGTTTTTTGCTGGCCAGTTGTATTTGTCCCGTGCCCGATAAATCGCCGACGATGCCTTTATAGTTCAGGCGGTTGATATTGATGACATCGCCTGCTTTACGTACACGCACATCGTAGTTGCCTTTGGGCGCCGCATTTAGCTCGTTAATGACTGCCTTGCCATCGACCGATAAGTTTGAGCCGCGAATGATGACATCCGCTTGTCCGCTTGGGCTGTCAATATTGCCGATATTGGGAACATTTCGGCGCACAAGGTTTTGCCATTTGGCATCGATATAAAAAGGCGCGACTTGTTTGGATTTTGCGCTTCGGCCACGCGTAAGCGTTTTGCCGCGAACGATATTGGCATTTACGTGCTCGCCATCGCGCTGACGCAAATCTGCATCCATCTCTAGATTGCCAGCCTTGTTTTTATGCTGATAATGCACTGATAAGCGGCCATTAAGCTTTTGCGGTGCATAAGCTTTAAAATCGGCATATTGGTTAGGAATGGCGCGACGAATATCAAAATTGGTACCAGTAGCGCGCACTTTGGCATCAAAGCTGTTTTGCCAGTCTAAGATACCTTGCAATATCAAGTTGCCCGCTGGCACCTGAGCTTCCAAGCGATCAACGCGCAGCTGACTATTGGCGATGATACCGCGCCCTTGATAGTGGCCTGATGGAATGTCTTTGGCGGTAAGCTCGCTATTGATACGCAGACGTATCTCTGAGATGACGCCCGATGCCGTCGCCACACCACTTTTTAGGTGGATATTTTGGCTGTCAGCATAAGGAATCAAAATATCATCCCATTCTAGCTTCGCTTGAAACGGCGAATCTTTATCCAAGCCTTGTACGACAAAATCACCGCTGACATCGCTGTCATTATAGCGGCTACGTACTTTACCTATGGTGCGTTTAAGCGTACCCGTTGCGGTGATATTGAGTGGGTCAATATAGGCTTTTTCTAGTGCACTCACCTCGACGATGGCGCTTAAATCTAAAGGATAGTCGCCTTGTAAATCCGCCTGACCTGTTAAAGCGCTGACTTTAACAATATCAGCATACTGCAATTTGCCGCGCCCGACATTCACCACGCTACCCACCCAAGTCAAATCTCGCGCTTCGATATCATGCACGACGATAGGGTCTTTGGTCACTTGTTTATAAATGATGGTTTTTACTTTTGCCTGATCAAAGCGCAGGTTAACCGGCAAACTAAGGGTACGATAATCGTACGGCTCGCCCGTTGGCGGCTTATTATTGATAATCTCAATGGTTTGAATATCAGCATCGCGAAGATGCACTTCTTTAGCAAATATCGCACGCCAGCCTATTTTGACATAGGCTTTATCGACCAATATCTCAAGGTCTTCGTTGGCATTGATATCGATATCGCTGACCCAAATACCATCGCGCAGATTGCCACGGCCATATTTAAACCCGATACCCGTCTCAGCGCTGATTTTTTCTAAAATGAATTTTGTGCCCGATTCAGTACCGACCGCGTATAAAAATATGGCAAACATAATCGCCAGTACAATAAGAATAAGTACCGTTAATTTGAGCAAAAAAGACAATGGATACCAGTGTCTGACGGCGCGGGCATCACGCTCTGCTGGATCTTCATCCGAGGGCTTATTTGGCGGGGAATTTTTGGTCAACATGACACTCAGCTATGTTAAAGAATGATTACCAGCAAGCGCTAGAATGAAAAATTAAGGCTTTTTTGCTGCTTATACTATAGTCGATTCACTTTAGAACCAATACAGTTGGATAACCTGCTACTGGGATGAATTTTTCGCAGCCTCTGTCGGCGTAGGCACAGCAAGCAAGCAAGAAAAAATTGTACCAGTAGCATACGATTATTAACGTATCGTTTTATTTTGGACTGCCTATAAGCACGGTTTTTAGTGATGCTTTTATAGCCACTTATAGTGAGTAGCCATTTATAATGAGCAGCAACTTATAAAGGCGACCCAATAAACAGATGCAGTCTAACAGGGATACTCTCTTCCGTCACGCCAGCGGCAACATCGACACGTACCACGCCAACTGGCGACGCCCAGCGGATACCCACGCCAACGCCGACTTTGGTATCTGTCTCAAAATCTTTGTCATAGGCATTACCGACATCGGTGAAAACTGCCCCGCGAAAGCCCGGTTTGAACTCATAGTTATACTCAGCACTACCGACGGCGAGGATTTGCCCGCCAGTCAGATAACCCTTGTCGATCGGTGATAGGCTCTCATAATCGTAGCCGCGGATACTTTGATCGCCGCCAGCAAAGAAGCGCAGCTTATAGGGCACTTCATAAAAGTCATCTGCCCAGATATAACCGGTATTTAAACTGCCCAGCACTTGGTGTTTATCGTCAGCACCAAAGCTATAAATACCGCTCACGCCTGCGCGCGCTATCGCCATGTCTGTATCACTGAGGGCGCTTTCTGAACCTGCCTCAAGCGAGTAATACTGGCGGATACCGCGCGTAGGATTGGCAGCATTATCGACGTCGGTCTTACTCATGCCGTAACCAAATAGCAAGGCATGCTGCGTAGGCTTAGAGGAGGTAAAGCGCACTGGAAGATTTTCTAATTCTGCTTCATCAACTCCCGTCTCTAACTCATCCAAACGGTAGCGCACCGAGTAGCTACGATCCCAGCCATTCTCACGGCGAATATTACGCGCCAACGCCGCTTTTAGGGTTTTGGTAGACAAATCAAAATTGCCTTCGCCTTGGTCGATGACCTCTTCTTCATACGTCAACCGCGCATCCAACTTATCATTTAACGGATGCTTCCATGGTCGACTGCCATAAACGGTGACATTTTTTGTGATGCGTGAGACTTCGGTCTCCGCCCCTGCTTGATACCCTTTACGATTGATCAGATTATAATCTATCTTAGCGGTTGCCCGCACCCCAGTATCGGTACCATAACCAAGCCCGACTTGGGCATCGCGTGGTTTGTTGGCAGAGACAAACACGTACAGCGGTACTTTTTTAGTTTCTAACACTTCTTGCGGGGTTTTACGTCCCGCAAGCGTCGGCGGCACAAAGTTTTCATCGGCAAGAAGACTTTTTTCATCGGGGAATATTTTTTGTGCAATATTACTGATAGAGTCGCTGATTTTACCCAAAATACTGCTGGACGCTTGGTCTTTTTCATCCAATACCCGATCGTTTGGCAAGCGGCTTAGGCGTTCTGCTTTTTGTTTAATGGCTTGCAGTTTACCCAAAGTTTCTTCATCTGCTTCAAATTCAATGGCGGCGATATCGGCTGGGTTAACTGTTTCACCACTGTTGGCGTAGGGCTCACCATTACTGCCATTAATAACCGCGCCACTTTGTTCAGTATTATTTATATCAGCAGCATTATTGGCATCAGAAGCACCATCAGCATTACCAGCCTCATTGGTAGTAGGTGAGTTATCAAAAGCCAAGGTAGTGCTTTCAGTGCGTTCATCTGGCGGCAAAATCGTCTCGACGTTAACGGTATTAAAATAACGGGTCGCCGATAAATCATTACTAAACTTGGTCACTGCGGGACGATAAAAATGATCACCTTCTTCAAAGCCGACCAATTGCTTTAACAAGGTCAATTCAACGGGCAGCTTTTCAGGATCGCGCGTCAGCGTGCCTGACTCTTGATCATAAGTAAAAAATACCACTTCATCAAACTGGTAACGATCACCAGTGTTATAAACCAGCGACACATCGGCGGTATTGTCCGGCAAGATAATATCGACCGATTTGTTTAGCCAATATTGATCAAAGTAACCATAGGTATTGCTGAGCGACTCAAGCGCCGCTTTGCTGTCTTTATAAACGCGGTGATTAAAAATATCACCTTCTTGTGGCGGCAAATCATCTTCAAGCTTAGCAAATTCTTCTTGCTCGCTGCCTTCGCCGCGAATATCAACAATGCGGCTATCGACGCGTACCGGCTCACCTAATTTTTCAATAATGACATCAATGGTATCGCTACTGGTTTGGCGCAAACGCAAAGTCACTTCATAGTAACCGACAGCTTTTGCAGCATCTAAGGCGGACTGGCGCAGACGCGGTAGCGCGGCGGTAAAATCAACCACAGACTGCACCGTGGTGTCATCGATTGCTGCCTTGATATTTTTAAATGGTTGAACATCATCATCCGCTTTTATGAGTTTTGGTTGGGTGTTTCTGGCACTGTTTTCGGTATTGTCGCTTAAATTGTCCGGCGCTGCTTGTTGCAAATAAACGGTCGTTTCAACATGCGGTAGCATGATGGCACCGCCATTAAACAAGCGATTATAGAGGCGCTTAATGATATTGCCTTTATTGCGCGCTAAGGGTTTGGGTTTTGAAGCTTGCTCGATACTTTCTTTGACGGCTTCAGTATCGTTTTCATAATTCGGTAAATAATCATCAGGATTGATACTGCCTGACTGAGCATAACCTGACTGCTCATCTTCTACACTACTATCCACCGCCATGCTGGCCGTGCTATTACTGGGGCCACTACTGACTGCGTCGCTGACATTAATAGGACGCGACATAACATCAGCCGTCTCTGCCTGTTTAGCAGCTGTCTCATTGCCATTTCTACCTAGCGTCTCAAGATTGCTTGGGGTTGGCAGATTGGTGGCATCCAAATCCACGTCTAGACCAATTGGCGGGGCGGTATCATTTAACGTCGCGACGGGTGCATCGAATGTGTCCGACATATCCAGTTTAGAAGAGTCGTTTTTAGAAAGGTCGTTTTTAGAAAAGTCGCTGTCGTTATGGCGGCTACCATTCATATTACTAACGTCATTGCTCTGATTGATATTGTCGATATCTTGGGCGTTTTGTCTATCCATCGCCGCCAGCTCGCGATCAATCTCAGCAGGCGTCATCATCTGATAGCCTTGCTGCTGTACGGCATTTGCTTGCTGCTCTAAATCTGCATTGTCGTTAAATGCTTGAGCGTCATCCAGATAATCGACATCGTTAAAGTCATCATTTAAAAACTGCGAAGCATCAGCGTTATTTGCAGCTCCGGTCTCGTTTTTTTTAGGTTTTTTGATACCTAAGTTTTGCTCGCTATAATCGTCCAATACTGATTTATCGATAATACCTTGTTCGACGGCTTTTTTTAGACGTAGGGCATCTAAGGCGATATCGAGCTGACTATCTTCATCCGCATCATTTGCACTGTTTTTGATAAGTTGGCTGCTGCTCGGACTGTTGCTGGTGTTACTATTTAAATCGGTGGCAGCAAAAGCGGCAGGCGCGATACCAACGCTCACCCCAAAACCAACCAAGCTGGTGGTCAGCGCACTAAACAACGCCGTACGCGTAAAATAAAGACGCGGATTGTCCATACGATTAGTATGATCAGGATGAGCAAGATTGGCTGAGCACGGCGGCGCGTTTGCCACATCGCGTGGCATCACCGATAAGTTGGGCGCTAGAGTTGAAGGCTGATGTGTCATATGTATTTCCTATCACCTCACGCGGCACAAGGTTGCGAGTGGTTGCTGTCCATTTTTACCGGTGAATAAACGTAGTGCTGTTAGCTAAGATTATAAGTTTGGTCGGCTAAAATTTACAAATCATAACTTAGTTAATTATCAAATCATAGCATCGCGCGCATGTATTTTTATCAAAGCCTTGCTATTATACGGCTTAACAGCGATAAAACCTATGCTATATTTCGATAAGTTTTTGATACTGTTGATAATTGTTTATATAACAACAACGGCATAATACCCTTTTCTCTACTTTAACCGCCCTGACCCATTTTTCTCTACTTTAACCGCCCTGACCCATTTGTAGGAATTTTCATGGCCAATCAGTTTCAATTATTTAAGCGCCGCCGGTTTAGCGCCATGTTTTTTACCCAGTTCTTGGGTGCGTTCAATGACAATATTTTTAAGCAAGCGTTGATATTGGTACTGACCTATACCGCTGCCAGCCAATTGGGCGTGGAAGTGAGTATTTTAAATAACTTAGCGGCGATGTTATTTATCTTGCCGTATTTTTTATTTTCAGCATTGGCAGGGCAAATTGCTGATAAATTTGAAAAATCAAAGCTGACACGCTTAATCAAATTGCTTGAGATATGCATCATGATCATTGCTGCTGTCGGCTTTGTCTTTGAATGGTATGCGCTGTTATTTGTGGCGCTATTTTTGATGGGCACCCAATCGACATTTTTTGGCCCGATTAAGTACGCCTATTTGCCGCAAGCAATGAGAGAAGATGAGCTGGTCGGTGCCAATGGTCTGTTTCAAATGGGCACCTCGCTTGCCATCTTGCTCGGTATGATTATCGCTGGGGTACTAACCCAAATTACCCAGCCGTTATTTTGGATTAGTGTCACTGTACTATTTGTCGCGGCAATCGGTTATTTTGCCGCGCGTTTTATTCCGACCATGCCAGCGATGCAGCCTGAGCTGAAGATTAACTGGAACATTTTTACCACCAGCATGGCAACGGTGCGCTATTTATACTCCTTACCCTTTTTATTCTTTGTCATTCTTGGTAATAGCTGGTTTTGGTTTTATGGCGCGACGTTTTTGACCCAAACGCCTGAGTTTAGCAAAGTTATTTTGCATGGCGATGAGTCGGTGGTGATTTTCCTATTGACACTATTTTCAGTCGGGGTGTCGATTGGTTCGCTACTGTGCAAATCCTTGACCAAAAATCAAGTCAGCCTGCGCTTACTCCCCTTTGGTATTGCTGGGCTTAGTATTTTTGCCATTGATTTATATTTTTCTTTGTCAGGGCTCAATATCAATGCCAGCTCGGCTGAGCTATTTGGTATCAGTGATTTATGGGGTCTGAGCGGTAGCTGGCGCGTATTTGCCGACTTGTTCTTTTTAGGTTTTAGCGGCGGTTTATATATCGTGCCTTTATATGCCTCTATGCAGGCTTATGCGCCAAAAAGTCATCGCGCGCGCATCGTTGGCGCCAATAATATCTTTAACGCCATCTTTATGGTTGGCTCGGCGATATTTTCGATTGCGGTGTTAAATGCGTTGGGTCTGACCCTGCCACAACTGTTTTTAGTGACCGGTATATTAAATGTTATTTTCGGGTTATTTTTATATATCAAACTTAATAAACATATCAAACACGCCGTCATCCAAACCCATGATGACGAACGTAATCGGCACGATTAGAGCGTTGAGCAAAGTAAATCAGTAAGCTTATAATTTTACTGCCGACATTCTGTATTGTTTGCTATAGTGGTTTGATATAGTAAGGCTCATAAGAAATTAAGCAGCCTGTAAGCATGCAATTTTAAACATGCAGTTTCAAAAGAAATCAGATAACTTAAACTTGTTAATCATACGTTCTATTTATAATAACTGTTTATAATAACTATAGCATCAGGAGTGAATCATGGCCCTGCGTCCCTTATCAAAAATTGACCAGTTATTACTTGGGGTGGACAAGGTATTGCGAGCGGTCGTACCGCATTCAAATCCCAGCACTCGCCCCCTACCTGTGAGCAGTGACGAGATTCCTGAGCTCAGTATCACCGAGGCGCGTCATGTCGCAGGCTTGATGCGTATCAATCATACGGGCGAAGTCTGCGCGCAAGGGCTGTATCACGGGCAAGCGTTTGCGGCAAAAGATGATAACGTCAAACAAGCCATGCAACAGTCGGCTGAAGAAGAAGTCGATCACTTAGTGTGGTGCGAGATACGCTTGGATGAGCTTGGCAGCCATCCTAGTATTTTTACGCCATTATGGTACGGCATGTCGTTTGGGCTTGGCGCGGTAGCAGGGGCTATCTCTAACGAGTTTAGCTTGGGCTTTGTCGCCGAAACCGAAGCGCAAGTTAGTGAGCATTTACAAGATCATATCGGGCAATTACCACCGCAAGATCAGCGCTCAAGAGAGATATTGGCGCAAATGGATATTGAAGAATTACACCATCGCGAGCTGGCACTGTCCAATGGCGGCGCGGCATTGTCACCGCTGGTACGCCACACCATGCGCTGGATGGCCAATCGCATGAAAGCCACGGCTTATCATTTATAATACGTGCGCAGTACTGTAATTGGTCTTTATTATAGTAGCTACAGATAAGACGTTGTTATTTACTTTTAACAATCCTACTACTGTTCGCACTCAGATTAATTTGCTAGGGTATTAAAAATTTGTACGATTTTGCGCCATACTACAG
Organism: Psychrobacter sp. UBA5136; assembly: GCF_002414005.1. Taxonomy (GTDB): domain Bacteria; phylum Pseudomonadota; class Gammaproteobacteria; order Pseudomonadales; family Moraxellaceae; genus Psychrobacter. The sequence goes on along the minus strand of NZ_DHYG01000003.1, from coordinate 28,239 downwards.
CCTTATGACCAATCAATGGACGGATATATAACGAGTCAGTAAATACAATAACTGGTAAACGATAACGATTAAACAAGGTAATTATTTTTATGAAAGCCATCAGCCAACCGAATGTCACTAATAATGTCTCTAGCAATGTTTCTAATAAGGCACCGAAGTTTGCAACCCTCACGGCATTAGCTGCCGCCTGTGCCATAATGCTATCAGCGCCTGTCAATGCAGCAGAAGCCGATACTGCCGCAGCGTCCGCTACGAGCAGCACAGCAGTGCCTAGCGCAATCGACTCTAGTAGACGTGTGATTCGCCTAGCAAAACCGAATGCGGCCATCAGCACTACTCAAGCTGATGCACAAGCAAATATGGCGACACCAAATAACGCTCAGCAAAATAACGTGGCTCAACCAACGTTTTCTCAAGCCAGCAATGCGCAACAAGGCAATGTCCAGCAGGCTATTGCGCAACCAAACCCTGCACCTTTAAACACTGCGCAAAATGCTGCCCAGCCACCAGCCGTACCAGCCCCAGATACCTCCGAATTGACAGGTACGACGCGCGTCTATGAGCGTGGACCTATCAGCGCAACGGGGACTGATTTGCGCAGCGGTCAGCTACCAAATATCCCAACGCCGCAGGTCAGTATCTCGGATATCAGCTTTGTACCTACCGTACTCATCCCGCAGCAGCAAGGGCTTGGCACCGACAAACTCGATGTCAGCTTACTCGATGACTTTATTAAAGAAGTGTCGCCAAATGCGCGCCATTATCCGCCAAACTTCCCTAACCGTACCCAACGCCACAACGCGCGCGAAAAAATCAAGGTCATGACTGAATGGATTGAGCCGTATGCCAAAGCGCCAAATGCTTCCTATGATGTCTTGATTCGTGCCGCTAAACTCAATGGCATGGGACGTAACTTAGATTTAGGCTCAGAATATACGGTACGCGGCGGACAATATATCGATCGCGCCATCAAACTTAAACCGAATAGCGGTGAAGCCAATTTTATTTATGGCATGATGCTCTCAGAAGGCGGCGGCTTTAAAGAAGGGCAAAAATACCTCGATCAAGCGGTCAATCTTGGCTACACCGAAGCTGAGCAAAGCCTCGCGCAGTCCGACTTATTAAGCGATCGCCGCGATAAAGCGTTAGAGCGCCTGCGCCGCTTAGAGCAGCAAAACCCGGATAATGCCATTATTCGTCAACAAATTAAGCTGATCGAAGACGGTAAATTCTATATTTGGGATATCCCGGCACCAGATATTGATATCAAGCCAAGTACTTAAATCCTCGTTATTTAAAGCTTAATGGGTTAGCTGTTTGGCAAAATATCGCTCACACTTACCTATTGCTAAAGAGCCATAAAAAAGCGCGCTTCAATTATTGTTAATAATATGAGCGCGCTTTTTTGTGCCTAATTTTGTGTCTTATATACAAATATCATGCGCCATTTTCGAGCAGTGCCTTGCCCATCTTTTCGATAGTATTTCATGCTATAGGAATATAAGATAGCTGAACATAAGAGAATAAATACAATAGCCGCATAACGAAAGTTACATTACACTCATGCTGACCTATAAGTGAGCCATTTCACCATTTATTGTGCATTCCTGACTATTATTACTGGAATTACCTATGACTTTTGCTGACCCTGCCGACAGTACATCGCTGCCAAACCATAAGAATAAGTATAAAAACAAAAAGCCTATCGCTCTATTGGCAGTGGTCGCAGCGATGGCACTGTTACCTGCGTGTAGCACCGTTTCTGTTAACAAACAGCCATCAGCAAAGACCATTGCAGCCCAGCGCGGCAACATCGTCACCGATAACAAACTTAGTAGCGATACGGCTTCGGCTTTATTGTCAGCAGGGCTTAACGAGCAGGCTTGTATGCAGCAGTTTGATCTGTGCCTAACGCAGCTTACTGACAGCATGCTGAATAAACACTACCGTCCAGCGTTGGCGGTTTTTGCCGAATTGCACTATGCAAAAGCGCGCCAGCTTGGCGAATCTAAAGATTGCCGCAATGCCCTTGCCCGCCCGCCCATTGATCCTTACTATGCCAATGCGCCTTTAAGTGACGCGGATGCTAAGGCGCAAAAGGAAAAAACCCAAAGCTGTTTGGTTGACTACCAAGGACGGCTCTTTGATGCCATCAAATCCAGTTATACCTATTTATTTTATGACAGTTTAAAGCACGATTTTGAAGGCGCGGATAAAGGAACCAGCCACTCACGGGCGCAAAGCCGCATTCCAAGTGAGATGGATATCCAAACCCAAGACATCTATAACGCTGCCAGTAATGATGTCATCACTCAGCTTTATCAGTCGGCTGACGGTAGCAATAAAATGATGGGTGACACTAAAGTAGAATACCTGCCAATCTTGCCAGCGGCGGCAGACTCGCGTAAGAGTAGTGAGCAAGCGGTGATTAGCAATCGAACGCCTGTAAGCGGTAAGCCGACCGATCAAATCAAAGTCATGAAGATACAAATAGATAATTATAATCTGAATGTTTATTTGCCCAACGAAAACAACTATCTCAAAAATGCCAACCAACAAACCGCCGCGCTAGCAGATCTGGTCTCAACCTATGAGCTGCGCCTCTCTGGACTAAACTCTATCAGTAAACGCCCGGGTCTAGGTATCAGCTTGGTGGCTTCCTTAGATGACCGCTATACCACCACCATTCGCGAATTGTTGCTCTCGTCGTTATCAGGCAGACCTGGCAGGCTGCATCAAGAAGCCAGTCATCAAGAAACTAGCCGCCAAGAAGCACGTCATCAAAAAATAGATAATCGTGATAGAAAAGGGATTTCAAATGGCAGTTTAGACAGCGATGATGTCAGTGCACGCATTTACCCAACTGGTCACTTACTGATGACAGGGCTGATCAAGCCTGCGGGCGCTAGCGTGCTTGATACCCTGAGTAGCAAACAGCTTGATATACATCTATATAATCCTTACCGCAGCGAGAGCGCTAATATCTTAGGTGACGATTATCCACTGGCGGCAAACTTTTCGGCAGGCTACGGATTATGGCTAGCAGAAAATCAGCTCGATGGCGTCGGCTATTTAAACCTCATCACTCGCAAAAAAGAAGCCAGTTTACCCAAGCTCTTTATGCTAGAGCCTTATGACCCAGACAAGCGCGTCATCATCATGCTGCACGGTTTGGCGTCGAGCCCAGCGACGTGGGTGAATTTAACCAACGATATTTTTAATGACGATAAATTGCGCAACAACTATCAAGTTTGGCAAATTTTTTACCCAACCAATTTGCCCATTTTAGAAAATCGCTATCAAATCCAAAAGCTCATCAATACCACCTACCAGCAGACAGACCCAACAGGGCAAAATGCTGCCAGCAAAAACAGCGTTATTATCAGCCACAGTATGGGCGGTATCATTGCGCGTATGATGCTATCTGATGAAAATTTGGTCGATGATTTAGACCGTCTTGATGACCAAAATATCCTGTCAATGGATGAGAAACGCCGAATACGTGAGGCGCTCAAACAATCTTTGGGCAAAGAGCAGCTAAAAGAGCGTTTTGAGCTAAAAGCCCTGCCTCAAGTGGATACAGCGGTATTTTTATCGACCCCTTTTCGCGGTACCGATTATGCCGATCGCTGGTTTACTCGCGCGCTACGCCGCATTGTTTATCTGCCAGTCGGTTTGGTGAAGACGGTCACCGATAACTTGGCGGCGCTTGCTATTCAAGGCGACTTGGCCCAAAACCCGCTCGGCGCCCTTTATCTACAAAATGGCGCCAGTCAATTAAGCGATAAATCCTCTTTTATTCAATTAACCAAAGACATCAGCATCAATGAGCGCGTCACGTATCATTCGATCATCGCCAATAACGATGCCGATATCACCAGAGGTTTGGCGGAAATGCAGCCAGCTGGCGCAAAGCTTGATTTGTCCGAAGCAGCAGCAGAGGAGGATAACGCAGATGACGCGATCGAGGTCGATGATAGCAATGCGCTGTTAACGGATAGCGAGGCGTTACCAGGTAAGCCGCTGGTTGCCGCCGTGACAGTTGATGGCGAGATTGGGCAAGCGCTAACAGAACGTCTGTCAGATGGCATCGTGCCTTATACCAGCGCTCACCTCGACGGGGCTGCCTCAGAGACGGTGATTAACGGTGGTCATAGCATTCAGGAAAACCCGCAAACTATTTTGACCTTACGGCGTATTTTGCATCAGCAATTACAACAAAAAGAGGAAAACTAAGCTTCATAAGTCGCGTTACTACAAAAAACGCTGAAAGCCTATTATGGTAAATTGTTTTTTTATATTACTGTTTGGTATCTATTGATAACAATAGTTAAACAATGGCTGTTATTTAAAATAGTATTGGCTAATATTGTAAGTGCTTTATGACCGCTAGGTGTGCGATAACACACTTGTGCAACTTGCGCGTGCGCAGGGTCAGGCGCATAATACTCAAGCATTTAATCTTGAGCATTTAAACTTGGTCATATTGTCATTGATGACTATTTGATAATTTATAAGGATATAAATTATTTACTTTAGCTAAATAGTAGTAACTGCAACCTATGAGTAGGACAGCATGACAATTATTAGAACATTTATTAAAACATTGTCGTTACTGAAATCTAATAACTACTAAGGCACTGCTGTTATTAACGCTAATTTAGCTAAATTTTTCTCTTAACCACATTTGCCGCTAACTATACTTAGCGATTGCCCGTAATAATTAGCGCCCTGATTGATGGACGGTTACGGACAGTTACTTGAGCGTATCATGGAAGCCAGCGCTATTCAGCTAACAGATAAGGGTAACCGTTTATGTTCGCTACATTTATGATTGATCAAATGGATGCGTTGTTGCTTGCGCGTATCCAATTTGCCTTTGTTATCTCATGGCATATCATCTTTCCTGCTTTTTCTATCGGTCTTGCCAGCTGGCTGACCGTGCTTGAGTTTCGCTGGCTTAGAACTGGCAAGCCTATTTATGTCGAAGTATACAAACACTGGGTCAAGATTTTCGCTGTCGTCTTCGGGTTAGGCGTGGTCTCAGGCGTTGTCATGTCTTACCAGTTCGGTACCAACTGGGCCGTCTTTTCTGATAGAGCGGGTAATGTCCTAGGACCGCTACTGGCTTTTGAAGTATTGACGGCATTCTTCCTAGAAGCCTCCTTTTTAGGGATTATGCTGTTTGGTTGGGGACGGGTGAGCAAACGCATGCACTTTGCCTCCACCGCTATTGTAGCCATTGGTACGATGATATCAGGATTTTGGATTTTGGCGGCCAACAGCTTTATGCAAACGCCGCAAGGTTTTATGTTAGGGGCTGATGGGCTGTTATATCCCGTCAATTGGCTTGAGATTATCTTTAATCCTTCGTTCCCTTATCGCTTTGCCCATATGATGACGGCGGCATTTTTAACCACCGCCTTTGTCGTTGGCGGTATCGGCGCTTACTATCTACAGTCCAAAAAACATACGGAACATCGAAAGCATGGTCGCGTTATGCTGGGCATGGCGATGATTATGGCGATATTTGTCGCGCCAACACAGGTACTTATCGGTGATATGCATGGTCTAAACACCCTTGAGCATCAGCCGGCCAAAGTAGCAGCGATGGAGGGTCTATGGGAAGATGCACGCGGTGCGCCGCTTGTACTATTTGGCATTCCAGATCAAAAAAACCAAACCAATAAATACGAAGTCAGTATTCCTTATCTATCAGGTCTCATCCTTACCCACTCGTTTGATGGCGAAGTCAAAGGGCTTAAGAATTGGGCACCAGAGGATCAGCCGCCCGTCATTATCGTGTTTTGGGCTTTTCGTATCATGGTTGGTATTGGTATGTTGATGCTGCTCATCGGTTTGTTTAGCCTTTATAAGTACTTCAAAAAACAGCAGTTCAATCCTGAGAGTAAACTTTTCCACCGTGCATGGATGATGATGACGCCGCTTGGCTTTGTCGCTTTGCTCGCGGGCTGGTTTGTGACCGAAACGGGTCGTCAACCCTATACAATCTATGAAGTCATTCGTACTGCTGAAAGTATGTCCCCTGTCGCAGCGCAGCAAGTGGCGACAACCTTAATTGGCTTTATCGTTTTATATGCCTTTGTATTTGGCGCAGGCAGTTTTTATATTCTGCGTCTTATTGCGCAAGGACCCAAACCGTACGAAGATCCGTCGGACGATCATTTTTATGATCATTCTGTCACTGAAGCCCAAGGGCGTACCTTGAGCGGTGATAAGCACGCCTCTGACAAAACCGAGGGGCATGACAAAGACATGGAAGAACCTGCTGACGACGTCGATGATGGAGGGTTACGCTAATGTTTAATTATGGTGATGTATTAGATTTACCCTTAATTTGGGGCGGCTTAATTGCGCTATCGGTCTTTATTTATGTCTTGCTTGATGGTTTTGATTTGGGCTGCGGTATCTTGTTTCCATTTGCAGGCTCGGATAAAAACCGTAGCCGCATGATGAACTCTATTGCCCCTTTTTGGGATGGTAACGAGACTTGGCTGGTGCTAGGCGGCGGCGGTTTATTCGCGGCCTTCCCTGTTGCCTACGGCATCATTATGAGCGGTCTTTATTTGCCCGTTATCTTTATGCTGTTTGGTTTAATCATGCGCGGCGTGGCGTTTGAGTTTCGTTTTAAAGCAACCGCGCATCGCTACGTTTGGGATGGTTTCTTTTTTATCGGCTCTGTCGTTGCGACTTTTGCCCAAGGGATTATGCTTGGGACGCTAGTGCAAGGCTTGGAGGCAAGCAACCGCCTATATACCGGTGGGCCTTTTGATTGGTTCTCGCCCTTTTCTATCATGTGCGGTTTTGCGCTGTTAATTGGTTATGCGCTACTTGGCTCTACTTGGCTGATTATCAAAACCGAACACACGCTACAAGTATGGGCGCGCAAAGTTTCAGGGTGGCTGCTCACAGCCTTAATCGTCGCAATGATTGCGGTCACGATATATATGTACTTTTCAGATATCGAGGCGCTTGAAGGCTGGTTTAGTTTACCAGGTTTGTTATATTTAGCGCCTATGCCGATTATTGTGTTGCTGTTGTTCTTTTTTATGCGTAAAAACTTAAAAACTGAGCGCGAATATCGTCCATTTTTATTGACCGTTGCGTTATTTTTGATGGGTTATATTGGGGTTTGTATGGCGGTCTTCCCGTACATCGTACCGTATCAAATGACCATTTATGAAGCGGCAGCGGCTGATACTTCGCTCTCCTTTATGTTAATTGGCGCAGGTATTATGTTGCCTATCATTTTGAGTTATACGGCATTTGCGTATTATACTTTTAAAGGTAAAACCAACCACGAGCACATGTATTAAACAGTATTCTAAACCCCAAGTTTTCAGGAGTTCGATGTGAAAAAACTCAGTAAAAAACAGTCGCAATGGGCATGGTTTATTGGCTTATATCTCGCCGGTTTTTTGGTTGTTTTTACCATTGCCCAATTAATAAAATTGGCCATGGGTGTATAAAATCCGTCTATTTTTATCACACTTATGGGCCTAAAAAAGCAGCGCTGAGTACTAATATTCAGCGCTGCTTTTTTGTTTTAACTTTAACTGTCGTAAAACCGTTTAAGCGCCGCGATGATGATCAACGCTGTGATTTTCGATAAATTCATTGACTTGTGCTAAGCGCTCAGGGGTACCAACGTCTATCCAATTGTCTTTAATCACCTCAGCGGTAATTTGGAACTTTAGCATGGCTTGTTTTAACAATGGCGCAAGCGCTGCAGGTTGCCCTGTTACCAGCCCATCAACCAGTCTAGGCGAGATAACGCTGATACCGGCAAAGGTATATTTGTTGGCGTCGGCAATTGGCTGCTCGCTTGCCAGTCCATTATTGATGGCGAAGTCGCCGCCATTATTATGCTCAGGATTGTCAATCAATAATAAGTGCGCAAGTTGGTCAGGCCCCAGCGTATAGTCCTGCAACCGAGCAAAATCATAGGTCGTCCAAACATCGGAGTTGACTAAGATAAAAGGCTCATCGCGCAGCTTATGCGTTTGCAGCGCATGAAAAATGCCGCCAGCCGTTTCAAGCGGCTCATCGTCCTCAACCGACCAATGCAGCGTCACGCCATACTCTGCACCATCACCCAGCGTCTGCATCAGCTTGTCCGCAAGCCATGACGTATTGATAGTAATGTCAGTGATACCAGCAGCCTGTAGGGCTTTGATGTGCCAAACAATAAGTGGCTGCTCGCCCACTTCAACCAAAGGCTTTGGCGTCTCAAGCGTTAGCGGTCGCAGGCGCGTACCCTTGCCAGCCGCCAAAATCATTGCTTGCGTTATTACCGACATACACGCTCCTTGTTGTTCACTGAATTATTGCTAGTTTTTAATAATTAACCGTTAATGATTGACCGTTTTAAATGCTTTAAGCATCTTTACTTTTTTACTCTCATTTAAACGTATTGCTGGGCAAATTTATGTTGATAAGCAGGCAAGATAACCTCACGCAGCCATTCATTAAAAGGATTGACCGCTTGTTGCATATCGGGACTGCCATACTCGGCAAGCCACTCTAGCTCAAAGATTAAATCACGCATGACTTTTGGAATATCAGCCAAATAGCGACTTTTGCCATCACGTTCAAATAAGCGGATAAAGATGCCCAGCACCTTTAAATGCCGCTGTACGCCCATGACGTTGACGTCGTTTTCAAACTGCGCCGCATTATCAGCGGTCGCAAGCCCTGCTTGCTCTTGCAGTTGCCAATAATCCTGAATCCAGCTTGCTACTTGACTCTCTGGCCACTCTACGTAGGCGTCGCGTACTAATGACACCAAATCATAGGTATATGCGCCTATCACCGCATCTTGAAAATCAATCACCCCCAAGCGCGTATGATCCGCTTGGTCTTGCATCAAATTGCGGCTGTGATAATCGCGATGCACGACGACCTGCGGCTGTGACAAAATCTCAGCGATTAAAGCAGATTTAAGATTTTGCCAAAGCGATTGTTCAAGCTCAACGCCAATATAAGGGATAAACCATTCGCTAAACAAATCCATCTCACGGTTTAATAGCGCCGTGTCGTAATCCGGCAATTGGTAATCCGCTTTTGCTGTCGCCACAGGCAGCGCTTGCAAGGCAACCAAAGTACGCATCGCCAATTGATAATAGTCATTCACCTGAGCGGCTGACGCATCGACCAGCAGATGGGCAAACTCTACCGTCCCAAAATCTTGCAATACCAAAAAGCCTTTTGCCACGTCTTGAGCTACAAGCGTCGGGACATTGATTGCTGGTGACATGAGCTTTGCGACATTGATAAACTGCTGCAACGCGTCTTGTTCATCAGCCGAATCCATGACAATATAGCGCCCAGTTTCATAGTGACCAGTTTCTACGTCGTCATTGCCCAGTAACTGCATACGGTGATATTGGCGCGCGCTGGCGTCACCAGGCAGACTATCAAGGGTAAATTTCTGATTGGCAAACACGTCTTGCAGCCATTGCTCTAACTGCTGCTTGCGAGCAGCATTTACACTAGGGTCTAATAGGGTTTTATTCGTCATAAAAAACATCGCAGATTAAATATCAGTCATAACTGACTAAATTAGTGATATGGGTGGCAAATAGTTGTTAAAATAATGGGCGCGCGACTGACCAACGCAGCGGCTTTAAGCAGATTAATCATTCAGACTCTCGTGCTATGAAGCAGTGAGAAAGTCTATATAGTCCGCTATATTATAAATTTTGGTAAATAGTGTAGCTGATTTGGTTTTTTTTGACTATGATTAGTCGTCATTATATATAAAACGTTCCGATTTTCGAGATTAACGTCTGAATGACTGGTTTATTTGCCGTTAAATGGCGCTAAAATATGGCCAGCAATCCAACGCTCGCAATCCAATAGGCTCTACAATCATAGGTGTGCCCTTGTTATATTCTCCGCTTTACCAAAGCATTCGTTTGATTTTATTTGGCGCCTTGGGCTTATCCAGCTTGACGGTCAGTGCGGCTCCTAATAATGTCGATAACAACGTTGATGCGCAGATGACTGAGGCATTGGTCACTGATAACGCTAGCGATTATGTTTCTGAGGTCGCGGCTAAAACTAAAAGCCCAGTCAATCAAGACATTCGTTATCACAGCAAGCGTGCGCAAAAGACGGACAATAACAGTACCGACTTTGACAATATTGGCGTTAAAAACGCTGCCTTTAAAGAAAGCGACAGTCAAACCAAAAATATTGCCGCTGATAAAAATAAGCCGCTTCTCACTAATGATGACGCTTTAGACAATGTTATTAATGTCAACAATGTTAATAGTGATAATAACGATAATATAAATATCACAGCCATTAATGACAGCAGTGCCAGTATTAATGCCACTAGCAATGGTAATAAGCAAAACAATGCTGAAACTAACGCTGGTAAACGCCGCGTTAATACTGATGACGACAGTATTCAAGACAGTCTGATGCGTTTGGCAGAATTTTACGAATTAACGCCAGATACAGATCCTGCAACGTTAAATAATAATAAAAAAGATCACGTAGCAGACAGCAATAACAGCGATATTCAAAATGCCTTTACCGCGCAAACCATTCCAGCCGTAGGTAGCGACTTAAAGCTGCTACCAAATAGCGTCGATAGCGCCCAGCGCTGCGAAGGCCAATGGGTCTATCCCAAGAAAAATCCTAATTACCAGCGCGCTGTCAATGAAACGGGCGCCAGTAACGGTCAGCCAGCGCCCAACTTAAACGGCATTCCAAATAATCAAGCGCCGCTGTTCGCAGAATCGGATTATGGCTATTATGATAATGTCGATTATGCTGAGCTCTCAGGCAATGTCATTGTTGACCAAGGTACGCAGCATGTCGAAGCCGACAAAATCGTACTCGACCTAAATAATAATGTGGCAGCCGCGCAAGGTAAAGTGATGTTTACCGACCAAGCGACGGGGCAAAACATAAATGCCGCTGGTTCATCGCAAGCTGGCCGTGTTCAAAACGGCAACAGACAAAACAGCAATGCTCAAAACAATAAAGCCAGCCTTACTGATAAAGCGTCAACTGGTGGTCTTATCGGTGTCGCGGACAGCTTAAACTATAATACCGAAACCGGCCAATCAACAGCAAAAGACGTGGCTTTTGCCAGTGTAGAGCTGCAAGCACACGGCTACGCTAAACGCCTCAATCGCCCCAACGAAACCCAGTATGAGCTTGATGAGGTGATGTTTAGCACCTGTCCGCCGACCAATCGCAAATGGCAGTTTGATGCCAAAAGTATCGACTTAGATACCGAAACGGGTCGCGGTGAAGCTTATAATACGACTTTTAGAATTGCCGATGTGCCAGTATTCTATTTACCCTATTTTAACTTTCCTATAGACAATCGGCGCAGTAGCGGCTTTTTATTACCGAGCGCGAGTGTTGGTAGTGAAAGCGGTCTTGAAGTTGATGTGCCTTATTACTTTAATTTAGCGCCTAACTACGACGCCACCCTGAACACCCGTGTTTACACCAATCGCAACCCCATGCTATCTGGTGAGTTTCGCTATCTAACTGAGGAGTATGGTGAAGGGATTTTTAACGGCTCATACTTGCCCAGTGACAGAAAATATGACGGCGAAGATCGTAGCAGCTTTTTTTATGATCATTACTGGTCGTCTAGCAGCATTCCGCGCTTAAGTGGTGATGCAAAATACAGCTATGTGTCCGATGCCGATTATCTCAATGATTTTGATACGTTAGGTTTGTCAGACAATACGTTAAACCTACCGCGCCGTGCTCGGGTTAATTATTATAATGACTATGTTAATGGTGAATTAAAAGTCGAAACCTTTCAAACGCTCGATGCTTTTAATAATAATGGGCAGCCATTACAAGACAAAGATAAGCCCTACTCGCGCTTGCCGCAGCTCAAACTTGATTATCGCCTGCCGTGGGCAAAAAGCTTTGATATTACGGGGGTAAGTGACTCCGCTTATTTTAAAAAGTCCATCGATGATGGCTCTGAAAATGAAAAAAGTGGCACGCGATTTTATAATAAGCTAAGCGCCGTTTATCCAATGGAAAAATCTTGGGGCTATATTAAACCTAAGCTTAGCTTACAGCATCTGTATACGTCTTATGATGAAGACAGTTTGGCGGATAATGATCTGAGTAAAGACGATGGCAGTCAATCGGTGTTTGTGCCACAAGTCAGTGTCGATGCTGGGTTGCACTTTTATCAAGCAGGCTCGCCTTTTGGTGCCTTTGACGATACCTTAGGCGGTTATCGCTTACTCAGTCCGCGCTTAAAGTACACCTACTCACCCTATAAAGACCAAAACGATATTCCTAACTTTAATACCCGTATCGCTTCTATCAACTATGAGCAACTGTTTTCGGACAGCTGGTTTTTAGGCCATGACCGCCTGCAAGATTTGCATGCCTTTACACCAGGCATTAATTATCGTTACATCGATGCAACGGGTGTGACACGTTTTGATGGTAGCATTGCAGAGCAGTTTTATATCGACGATGGACGCGTGACCCTCGATGGCGAAAAACCCGTACTAACGTCCTCTTCATCTGGACTGGTATGGGATACCAGCGCCCAGCCTTATAACAACGTCTGGGTCGATATGAGTGGCGCCCTGACCAATAGCTATGATTTAAACTATATCACCACTGAGCTGCGCTACCAGCCGTCCGACAACAGCTTATTTAACGTCGGTTTTGTAAAGCGTATGCGTGATGAAAACACCGATCAACTACCTTTATCGGCATTTACCGCATCGGCGATTTTCCCCGTTAATAACAACTGGCGTGTACTGGCGCAGGGTCAGTATGATTATAATCGTAATAAGATGCTGGATTCATTAATCGGCGTCGATTATGAAGATTGCTGTTTTGGTTTTGCAGTTTACGGTCGTCGTTACTATAATGACTTAAACATCAAAGACAAACCCACACAAGCGATTATGGCCGAGATCAGACTCAACGGTCTTGGTAGCGGTAGCAGCCGTTTAACGCGCTTACTTGCTGACAAAGTGTTGGGTTTTGAGCCGGTTCAAAGCGCATGGAAGGATTAATAAGGATGAATAAATATCATCTATACGCTTAGATTCACGTATGATTGATGGTTTATGTATAAAGTATCATTTGTGATATAACATTGTTTGTACCCTATTATAAACAGCCCTAGCCGCTACTTCACTATTAACAGTAACGTCAATAGGCTTAACCGATTACCATCCGATGCAATGACATTGATGAGGAGCATCATGAGATTTTTTTCTTTACGTCAGACAAGCCGAGCTGTATTGCTTTCTATGGGTATGACAGGCGCTATTGCCCTCAGCCTGAGTGTACAAGCAGCAACCGTGAAGCCTGCAAAAACTTCAGCTGCAAAAGTTGATGCTAGTACTCAGCAAAATAGCGCCGCACGTTTGACGCCAGCCAATAGTACAGACGGTATCATTGCTTTGGTCAATGAAAACGCCATCTTAAAAAGCGACTTGATCGCTGCTATGGCGCAAACTCAAGCACGTGCTCAAGCAGCGGGCGAACCGATTGCCAATTCTGCCCAATTGCAGTCTGAAGTGTTAAACGCCCTTATCTTGCGTGAATTACAGCTGTCGATGGTCAAACGTATTGGCTTAAATCCTGATGAAGCCGCGATTAATCAACGTTTGGCTCAAATCGCCCAAGCCGAAGGACTCAGTAGCATTGGTGATTTGCAACAACGTTTGGACGCCGCCAGACCAGGAAGCTATGCCACCTTACGCGCGCAATTGATTGAAGATGCCGCGATTCAAGCGTTGCAGCAGCGCCAAATTGCAAGCCGCGTGCGCATTAGCGAACAAGATATCGATGCATTTTTGGCCTCTCCTGAAGCCAAGCGCTTAAATCAAAGCGAATATCAAACCATTCATGTGCGCGTGCCCTACATGGATGACTATAGCCGATTGTCTGACGCCCAGCGTGACGAAGCGCTAAAGGTCGCGCAACGTCTACGCACTCGCTTGCTTGCACCAAACGTTGATGTCACAGAAGCCATTACGGCAAGCCAAGGCAGCTATCCTATTCAGTTGCAAGGCGGTGATATGGGCTTTCATAAAGCCGCGGCGCTACCGACCGAGCTTGCCAGCGAAATCACCAAACTCGAGGTCGGCGCTGTGAGCGCTCCGTTAGTAACCCCTGAAGGCATTGATATCATTAAACTGGCTGATAAAAAAACCAGTGATACCATGCTAGTGCCGCAGTGGCATACCCGCCATATCTTAGTGAAAGTCGATGAGCTGCAAACCGATGCCTTGGCTGAGCAAAAAATCAATGACCTTTACGAGCAATTACGTAAAGGCGCTGACTTTGCGAGCCTAGCAGCGACGTATTCAGATGATCCCGGCTCAGCAGGGCGCGGCGGCGATTTGGATTGGGTTGGTGAAGAGCAGATGATTGGACCATTTGAAGCCATGATGAAAAATACCGCGGTTGGCGACTATTCTGCGCCCTTTAAAACGCAGTTTGGTTGGCACATCTTAAAAGTCGAAGGTAAGCGTGAGCAAGATGTCAGCGATGAATACCGTCGTAATATGGCGCGTCAAGCGTTATACCAGCGCCTTGCGCCGCAAGCCAAAGAAGACTGGCTACAAGAACTGCGAGCAGGCGCTTACATCCAAGTACTGGGTTAGCCGCTGTTAATCAGATAAAAAAGGGTAGATGCTGATGTCTCTACCCTTTTTGCTATCTAAAGCATTTATTAATACCAACAATTTTTGGAGATAAATTTAATTGCTACTTTTGCGCCTCTATTACGATTAAAGAATTGGTGATTAAAGAGGATTTCCAAACATTCATAAAAACCAACACCCAAAGAAAAGCCCCGAACCTAGGGCGATGGGTTCAGGGCTATGGCGTTTCATATTGTTGTTATTATCTCTTCCGTGTTGACTCATCCTAAGTCATAAACAGTAACCTATAAGACAGCGGGCTGACCTGTGCTTTTATCGTTACTGCCTCAACACTGCATCCTTGCGTATCCTTGTGTTGATGGTTGTATTCTAGGTTAATTGACGGGAGACGACTAGAGGCTAAAGACCTTATTTAACGTAAGCATTTGCTTACATCCTAATCGCCGCGTTCAAAAATATTCAAACAACTCATCAATCTATCTTATCAATCGCTCTTATCCTCTGCCTGGGCGTGCTCTTTTGACACTTTACAGCCCTCTTTTTTGCCTGCCTCGATTTTATGTTCTGTCTCTTTGACATCTGCTGCTTGCTTGGTCGGCGCATGACTTTCTTGTATGCTTGCTTCTTCTGGCTCGTATTGCAGCGTTGTCATCACCGGAAAATGGTCGGAACCAATAGAAGGCATACGCTGGATATCGACCAAGGTAAAGCACGCACTATGAAAAATATGATCCAGCGCCCAGCGTAAAAAGGGGTAGTCGACATGGAAGGTATTGATAAAATGGCGCCCAATACGCGGATCTAACAAGCCTGAGATGCGCTGAAAGCGGCGGGTGGTCTTTGACCAAGCCACGTCGTTTAAATCGCCTGCCAATATCGCCGTTTGCTTATTTTCTTTGATGTGTTTTCCGACCATCAATAGCTCAGCGTCACGCGTCGTCGATTTATCGGCTTCTGTCGGACTTGGCGGCATGGGGTGCAAACAGTATAGCCAGATAACTTGGCCGCCCTGCAAACGCATCTGTGTATGAATAGAGGGGATATCATCAATCATCAAATATTTGACTTCAGGTTCTATAAGCTCAAGCTTAGAATACAGGTGCATACCATACAGATTATCCAGCGGTACTTTGACGGTATAAGGGTAATCTGCTTCAATTTGATGAAGGGCTTTTTCCCATTTTTTATCTGTCTCTAAAGTAACTAAAATATCGGGGCGCTTATCTTTTACCAGCTCCACCAATTTTTGCGTATGATTATTAGGCGTTAAGACATTCGACACCATAATTTTGAGCTGGTGCGCTTGCCCCTCTGGCATGTCTTTGGCGCTTAGCACTTCTTTTTTCCACAGTTTGGTATAGGGCAATACCATTCTAAGCTGAAAGGCGAGCGCAATGCTTAAGACAATAAATAACACCCACTGCGCAAACTGCCAATCGGAGCAAAATAGCAACATAACTATCCAAGCAGCGATACCAAGAAATATAATCTGAATACGGGGGAACTCAACACCGCGCACCCACCAGTTATCGAGAGGTAACCAGCCCCAAATGGTGACAAAGGCAATCAATCCCGCTAACCACTGTGCGCCATAATATAATAGGGAAAAATCCATAAAGTGTATCGACCGTTTATTGAATGAATGGCTAAGCCAATGATGCTGATGTTGATGGTAACGTTTTTAACAGTGACATTTTTAATAGTGAGGCTTTTAATAATAAGTTTTTTTAATATAGTGACCGCTTAAATTAAAAATAACTGTTTAAACTGCTAATCTTTGTAATTTTACAGCAAGATAAACAGTGAGATAAATAATAGCTGCTCACTTTAGCATCTCATGCTGCCATCGCCTACTACTGCATACTCATCGCGCGTCTGTTCACCGTAAAAAATTACACTCTGAGCCATTTTAATAGTAGTTAAGTTATTTGTATTCAGGTTATTTATAACCTCTTTTTCACCGGTGTCCTTAATTTATCGAGAATGCAAGAAATACGCTTATAAAAAACCTATCCTGATAGGATGGGCTTGTATTTAAGCAGCGTTGGCACTATTTATAGCAAATAGTCAGTAAGCCAACAGTTAATAGCCAATAATCAATAAGCTGAACAAGTAGCAAGATGCATAAGCATTAAACCTAATCCCTGCTTTGTCATCGTAGCTGGCAGAATCATCACTCAACGTTATAGTGTATATAATAAATCGCCGCTAAAAAACACTGTGCATTCTCTAAAAAACCTTGCTTTTTGCTGCTATTCACGGCATTGTTATCGGTTGGCGATGCAACAATTTATGGTAAAAAGGATTCAGTTTCATGAGTAATTTAACAGTAGGTTTGGTAGGCTGGCGCGGTATGGTCGGGTCAGTATTGATAGAGCGGATGCGTGAAGAAAAAGACTTCGATGGTATCACACCGGTGTTTTTTTCGACCAGTAACGCAGGCGGCAACGCGCCAAGCTTTGACGGTATGAAGACCAGCCAACTAAAAGATGCTCATGATATTGAAGCACTTGCTGCCTGTGATGTGATTATTACCTGCCAAGGTGGCGACTACACCTCAAAAGTGCATCAGCCCCTGCGTGATAGCGGCTGGAATGGCTACTGGATTGATGCGGCAAGCACGTTACGCATGGAAGACGATAGCATCATCATTCTTGACCCCGTTAACCGCAGCGTCATTGATAAAGCACTAGCGAGCGGCAAAAAAGACTTTATCGGCGGCAACTGTACCGTGTCACTGATGCTTATGGCGATCGGTGAGCTGTTTAATAAAGGCTGGGTCGAATGGGTCAGCGCCATGACCTATCAAGCAGCGAGCGGCTCTGGGGCCAACAATATGCGCGAGTTAATCGAAGGCATGGGCGTGCTTCATGATGCCGTTAAAGACGAGCTTGCCAACCCTGCTAGCGCCATTCTTGAGATTGATAAAAAAATCGCCCAGACGCAGCGCTCAGATGATTTTCCTAAACAGTACTTTGGCGTGCCATTAGCGGGTAGTTTGATTCCTTATATCGACGCACAGTTAGAAAACAAACAATCGCGTGAAGAATGGAAAGGCGGCGTTGAAACCAATAAAATCCTTGGTAATTCTGAAGCAGATAAAATTGCCATTGACGGTATGTGTGTCCGCGTTGGTGCCATGCGCTGCCACGCTCAAGGGCTAACGATTAAGCTCAAAAAAGATATCCCGCTAGAAGAAATCGAAGCCGCGCTTAAAAATAGCGGTAATCAGTGGTTAGATGTGGTCGAAGACGACAAACAAGCGACCATGAACCGTTTGACGCCTGTGGCAGTAACGGGCACTTTGACCGTCGCGCTAGGACGCCTACGTAAGCTTAACATGGGTCCTGAATACCTAGGTGCCTTTACCGTTGGTGACCAATTGTTGTGGGGCGCAGCAGAGCCGCTACGCCGTATGCTAAACATTATCCGTGAGCAAAACAGCTAAATTCATTCTCATCGGTTTAATCTTAAATTAAAAGAAGACAGCGCTTGCTGTCTTTTTTTTATTGGTCATTAGACCATTTTTATGGCTGGCTTTTCTATCTATACAAATTATTCGCCGCTTAAATTTCGCTGTCCAAAAAAACGCTTAACAATGCTATAATTAGCGCCATTTTCATAGCTTAAATAGCGATTATCTTATGCAATTTGTCTTACACAAAACGGCCAGCGGTATCACGCGCGCGCGCCGTGGTACGGTTCATCTCAATCACGGCGACGTGCAAACGCCTGCTTTTATGCCAGTGGGTACTTATGGTACCGTAAAAGGTATGCTACCGCGTGATATCGAAGCGATTGGCGCGGATATTATCTTGGGCAACACTTTTCACTTATGGCTGCGTCCAGGTACCGATATCATTGATAAATTTGGCGGTCTGCATAAATTTATGCATTGGGATAAGCCCATTCTCACCGATTCGGGCGGCTTCCAAGTATTTAGCCTTGGGGCAATGCGTAAAATCACCGAAGAAGGGGTGACTTTTAAATCACCGATTGATGGCGCAAAAGTATTTTTATCGCCAGAAAAATCGATGCAAATTCAATATAGCTTAAATTCAGACATCGTCATGCAATTTGATGAATGTACGCCCTATCCTGCCACCCATGACGAAGCCAAAAAATCCTTAGAGTTGTCACTACGCTGGGGTCAGCGCTGCGTTGATGAGCATAAGAGACTTGGCAGTACCAATGCGTTATTTGGCATCATTCAAGGCAGTATGTATGCCGATTTGCGCCAGCAATCTCTTGAAGGGCTACTTAATATTGGCTTTGATGGTTATGCCATCGGCGGCTTGTCGGTTGGTGAGCCAAAAGAAGAGATGATAGAAGTACTAGACTATATCGCCGATGATATGCCAGCCGATAAGCCGCGCTATTTGATGGGCGTTGGTAAGCCTGAAGACCTCGTTGAAGGGGTACGCCGCGGCGTGGATATGTTCGACTGCGTCATGCCAACTCGCAACGCGCGTAACGGTCATTACTTTGTCACTGGTGACGCCGAAAACGCTGGCATCATACGTATACGTAACAGCCAATATCGTACCGATGAAGGTCCCTTAGATCCTGAATGCGACTGCTATACCTGCCAAAACTTTAGCCGTGCCTATTTATCACATCTGAATAAATGTAAAGAGATGCTGGGTGCGCAGCTGGCGACTATTCATAACCTGCGCTACTATCAGCGCTTGATGCAAGGTATCAGAGACGCGATTGAACAAGACAGATTTGATGAGTTTGTAAATGAGTTTTATAGTAAACGCGGACAAAGCGTTCCTGAACTCAATTTACGTTAGGCGTTTCTAAGATTGTTTGATCTGTATCACAGTCTTTAAATTAAGTTGGTTAAGAGGCAAAAAGGGCTTAAGATATTTCTTAAGCCCTTTTTTATATTTTATTAATGGGATGTATTAATGGGTCATTTTTACTATCTAGGCTATGCTCATACTTTAAGAACACAGCTGATAGTATTGATGAAGTCAATTTAGTTCATCAAAGAGGTCACGAAAACGATAAGTACAGCGATTGGCGCAACAAATTTAGCAATGATTTGCCATAATTGCCACGTGAAATTCGACAATCCAAGCTCTTGCTGGATGCTACGCTGATCCATTTGCCAACCGACAAAAATAATCGCGGCAAGGCCTGTTAAAGGTAGCATAAATTTACTGGTAACCTTGTCTAGGGCGTCAAAGATACCATTGCCCATGATGGTAAAGTCGCTCCATAGATTAAATGATAACAAGGCGGCAATACCTAATAGCCAAACAGCGATACTAGCCACGATGGTCGATACGGTACGGCTCATCGGCGTACGCTCTTCTAAAAGCTCAACCGTTGGCTCAAGCAGCGAGATTGATGACGTCACGGCGGCAAAGGTAATCAATAAGAAAAACAAAGTACCAATAATGGCGCCCGCGCCCATGCTACCAAAAGCGATTGGCAGACTGACAAAGATAAGACCAGGTCCTGAAGCAGGATCAAGACCGTTGCTAAAGATAATTGGGAAAATTGCTAGACCAGCAGCCAAAGCGATAACGGTATCCAAAATGACAACCGTACGCGCCGTGCTTAACAAATTAACGTCACGGCCCAAGTAAGAGCCATAAGCCACCATAATGCCCATACCGATAGATAGCGTAAAGAAAGCATGCCCAAGAGCTGCTAGCATCACATCGCCGTTTAGTTTACTAAGGTCTGGAGCAAACAGATAATTGACCGCTTCGCCAAAACCACCATTCATGACGTTGTAGCCAACGATAACAAATAAAATCACCCCTAGTAACGGCATTAAAATCTTGGCCGCATTTTCAATACCTTTAGTCACGCCCACACCAACGATTACAGCGGTGATGACCATAAAAACAGTATGCCAGATCGTCAACGTACCCGCTGACGCTAGCATCGCATCAAAGGTAGCCGCTACAGAATCACTGTCTTGACCAGCAAAGCTTCCTGAGCCAACTTTGGTGATGTAGTTAAGGGCCCAGCCACCGATGACGCTATAAAACGATAGAATCAAAAAACCGCCCAGAATACCCGTGGCACCTACGATACTCCAACTACGGGACTTGCCTTCGCTTGCGGCAACATCAGAATAAGTATTGATAGGGTTTTTTTGTCCGCGGCGACCAATCAACCACTCTGCAACTAAAATTGGAAAACCAATCAGAGCAAGACAAAATAAATAGGCGATAACAAAAGCGGAACCACCGCTCTCCCCAACCATGTAAGGAAACTTCCAGATATTTCCTAAACCAACTGCCGACCCCACTGCCGCCAGTACGAAGCCAAAACTTGAGCTCCACTGAGCGTGTTCTTGTTTATTAATAGCCATTTTGCCTTCCTCGTGCTTCAATGAATGCTGCTGATAACCTTCCTTGATTATCCTAAATAGCGCTTTATTGTAGCGCGCTATTTAATCAACGTGTCAATGTGACGCGCCTAGCAACATTATGAAAGAATTGTTTACAATATCGTAAACGCTCAGTTTCTGCTAAGCAACCAAAAAAGTCAAGTAGTCATAAATATAAAAAGCCATAACTAATAGTTATGGCTTTTTATATTTTTAGCAATAATTTATAAATGTTTGCTTGTTAAGCGTAAGGCTTTAAACTATTTTTATTGTCAGTAAAACAATATTTATCGTACCACGCCGCGACGGCTTTTTTGTAGCGAATCTATCAATAAAGCAATCTTTGGCTCTTTTGGTAACAGCTCTTCTTTTAAAATCTCAAGCGCTTGAACCGTCGTCAGCCCTGATCGATAGATAACACGGTACGCTTGGCGCAGTACATCAATCGTCTCTTTTGACCAATTTTTACGGCGCATGCCCTCGACATTTAAACCATGGGCTTTAGCAGGATTACCAGAAACCATAGTAAAAGCAGCCACGTCCTTTAAAATCAGACTAGCACCGCCAATCAAGCTGTAATCATCAACCGTACAAAACTGATGAATACCTGAGTTGCCGCCGATAATTGTATGATTACCGATGGACACATGTCCTGCCACACCGACATTGTTAGCCAGTACATTATGGTCACCGATTAAGCAATCATGAGCCACGTGGGTATTGACCATTAATAAATTGTGGCTACCAATCTTGGTCAGCTCACTGTCTTGTGCGGTGCCACGATGCAAACTGCACGCCTCGCGAATGGTATTGTGATCACCAATCTCAAGCCAAGTGCGCTCACCAGCGTATTTTAAATCCTGCGGGTCTTCACCGATGCTGGCAAACTGATAAAACTGATTGTACTCCCCAATGCGCGTAAGTCTCGCTACGACCACATGTCGATGCAACACTGTATGGGCGCCGATGGAAACTTCATCACCGACAATACAATAAGGACCAATGATGGCAGTCTCATCTATCTTAGCGGACGGTGAGATGAGTGCTGTTGGATGGATCTGACTCATAATGTGGGCCTTTGTATTATCTGATGCGAGTAAATGGTAAAACAAATACAGACCGTTTAGCGTTAACAATCACCCTAATATCCGCTCTGTTTAGAAGTACAACTGTTTTAAAAAAATAACTTTGTTTAAAAGTACCACTATGTTTAAAAGTACAGCTTTGCTTAAAATGCAGCCATGATTTTCATCAATTTTATTGACGACAATAACAATCACTGACTTTTATTGTCCCTGACGGGCAATCATAATCTGCGCACTCGCAGCAAGCTCGTCTTCTACATGGACGGTACAATCAAACTTATAAATGCCCTGCTTTTGTAGTACGGTTTTGGCGCGAATAATCAGCTGATCACCTGGGATAACGCGGCGCTTAAAACGTACTTTATCCACCCCTGCAAACAGATACAGATAACCGTCTTCTGCTGTCAATCCGGCACTAATAAAACCAAGCACACCTGACACCTGCGCCATTGATTCAACCATCAACACCCCTGGCATAATCGGCTGATCAGGAAAATGGCCATTAAAAAATTCTTCATTAATGGTCACATTTTTAATAGCGGTAATACATTCGCCAGGCGTGCAAGATATCACTTTATCGACCAGCAAAAATGGATAACGATGCGGCAGATAATGCTTTAAGGTATGATAGGTTAATGGGAGTGTTAAGCCTTGCTCTGCTAAGCTTTTGATGTCTTCATCACTCGGTCTATCAATATCAGTCGTGCTCATAATGGCGCTTCCTTGCTATATTCTAAGCGTTGCTTTAATTTTAAGCATTGCTGTGTTTTAAAATTCTGTAAATACTTATCGTAGCGCTAAGCACTCATTGTCATTTATTAATTTTAGGGTCTCGAGCCGTAATAGAATAGTCACGCTGTCCTAGTCACGTCCAAGCTGGCGAAAACGTACCGCTGCACGGCGCCAATTGGCCGTTGGCATGGCTACCGTTCCAGAAGAGTATGAGCCAGCCTTGGTGATGGATTTGGTCACCATAGACATACCAGATAAGGTCACATCATCAGCAATGTCAATATGACCGGTAATACCAACAGCGCCGCCGATAATACAGCGCTTACCAATACTGGTGCTACCCGCGATGCCGGTTTGCGCCGCAATGGCCGTACCATCGCCGATACGAACGTTATGAGCAACTTGTACGAGGTTGTCAATGATAACATGATTACCAATCACCGTATCATCGAGTGCGCCGCGATCAACACAGGTTTGGCTACCAATTCGTACATGATTACCTATCACCACGCGTCCTAGCTGAGCAATACGCTCCCAGCCCGTAACGCTAGGGTTGCTTGTGGGCGCAAAACCAAAACCTTCTGCCCCTACACTGACGCCAGCGTGCAATCTAACATGGTTACCAAGTACACAGTCATGCCCTATCACCACTTGGGATTTGAGCACACAATCACTACCAATGGTGGTGTTTGCCTCGATGACCACATGAGCATCAAGCTCACTGCGGTCACCAATTTGCACCTCTTCACCAATGACACAGAAAGGCCCAATAGTGACTTCATTGCCAATAACCGCGCTTTCTGCCACGACAGCGCTTGGATGAATACCGCTCACCACCGATTTGCAGGCAAAAAGCTGACTGGCACTGGCATAAGCCAAATAAGGCGCAGCAACGACTAGGGCAACCGTGTTCTGTGCAACCTTGTCTTGATGCTCTGCCGTGATCAGCACTGCCCCAGCCTGACTACTTGCTAGACTAGAAATATAATGCGGATTGGCTAAAAAACTTAACTGCTGCGAATTGGCGGTTGTTAAATTACCAATACCGTCTAATTTTAGACACAATTGCTCAGCGCTAAGGTCGTCCTTATTAAGAACAGGCTGACGCTGCTCAATCCGAGTGATAAGTTGCTCAATCGTTGTCATAGTTTCTATTAGTATAATTGCTAGTATAGTTGCTCTTGGTATGAATAAGAGAGTCGCCAAGTTGAGATGTCATCTTGACGACCTACTAAATTTTAATTGCTGGTTAATAGTTATTTGCGCGAACAAAAGCCATTAAACCGCTCTACAGGGCTTTATGAGACTAAAAAGTGTTACCAATTTGGAACTGAACTTTTTCGGTCTCATCGCCTTCTTTGTCACCGATAGGCACCGCATAACTGAGTGAAATCGGGCCAATTGGCGTATACCAAGTGACACCTAAGCCCGCACTAAAGCGGAATTTATTGTCTTGAGTTAGTAGTGGAACACCAGTATCGTTACCTTTAACTGGATCAATAAAAGTACGATCTTCTTTATCTGTGGTATCAAACACCTGACCACCTTCGGCAAATAGTACTGGACGTACTTGGTCTGCCCAATCGCCTTTAAACGGCATCGGTAAAATCAGTTCGGTACCAAAAGTGACTAGCGCATTACCGCCGATCTCTTCTGGTTTTAATGTGCCCGGTTGGTCGCTCACAGCATCATAGTAGCTTTGCGATTTAGGTCCTAGCGTTGATGCTTCATAACCACGCACTGAGCCATAACCACCGGCATAGAAGTTTTCATAAAACGGCAAATCATTACCATAGCCAAGCTTAGTATAACCGCGAGCTATCCAGTCTTTATAGATAGGATAATAAATGTTACCGCGATAAATAAGCTTTTGATAACTTTCGTCACCAAGACCAATCGTTGCATCGATGGTATGGCTCATGCCTTTATTTGGAAATACGGGCCGATCTAGGGTGCTGTAATCCCAGCCTAGTAGTAAATTATAGGTTTGATAGTCATTTTTAAAACCAGTACGACCCGAGAATTCATTATCATCATTAATAAATTTCTCGAATGAACCACCGCCATCAATAATTTGCTGCACGTTTGATACACCAAGACGGCTACCACCGCGTACGGTTGTCTTATCAACGTTTAAGCCTGCACTGACGCGTTTGGTTTCATCAACAGGATAGCTGTAGTTCAGCGTGGCACCATAAGCATCGGTGACATAGTTACTAACGTTTCTGTCATCGTATTTGGTTTCACGATAATATGCGCTGATACCTTGCGACACGCCGTTTTCGGTAAAGTACGGATCGGTATAACCCAAGCTATAAGAATCACGCGTTTCAGAACGTGATAGCGCTGCTTTCACACGGTTACCGGTGCCCATAAAGTTATTTTGGGTCAAGTCCAACTGAAAAGTGACGCCGCCGCTTTGCGAGTAACCAGCCGCAATCGTCGAGCTACCAGAAGGCTGCTCTTCGACCGTATAATTGACATCGACTTGATCTGGCTGATTAGGCACGGGCTTCACATCGACATTGACGGCTTTAAAAAAGCCAGTACGCATCAAGCGCGTGCGTGACAGCTGAATCTTGTCGTTAGAAGCAAGCGCGCCTTCTAACTGACGCATTTCACGGCGCAGTACTTCATCTTGGGTTTTTAAGTTACCCGTAAAGTTGATACGGCGCACATAGATAGGACGCGCAGGATCGATATAATAATCGACGTCGACCACTTTGGTCTCATCATTGATACGCGGTACTGGTCTGATTTGGGCTAAATAATAGCCTTCATTACCATAACGGCTTTTAAGGGCGGCCGTTGTGGCATCAAGTTTGGCTTGTGAGTATTTTTCATTGGACGCAAATGTCACCAGCTCTTTTAGCTCACTGTTATCAAAGGTTGGCTTACCTAAGAAGTTGACTTCGCCAAACTGATATTGCTCGCCTTCGCTTAAGCTAACTTCGATAAACACACTGCTTTTATCTTCACTGATATTAAGGACTGCATTATCTACAGAAAAACGCACATAACCATCATTTTGATAAAGCGCTTTTAAGTTTTCTAAACTGGCTGCCAGTTTTTCTTTAGCATAGCGATCCGACTTAGATAGCAGGCGTGTCCACGACGACTCTTTGACGGCAAAGACGTCTTTGATCTCTTTATCACTAAAGTGCTTATTACCAATAATATTGATATCAACCACTTTGGCAGGTTTACCTTCGATAAAGCGCACGTCAAGTTTGACGCGGTTGCCATCAAGCAGCGTTTGATCGACTTCAATATTACTATTGTAATAACCTTGGCTGATGTATTGCTGCTGTAGCTCGTTAGCAACCCCTTGCAATGTCGCTTGTTTAAGCACATCGCCGACTGATAAGCCTGCGTTACTAAGCCCCTGCTCAAGCCCTTCTTTTGGGATGAGCTTATTGCCTTCAAAGTTGACTTCAGCGATGATAGGGCGCTCGACGACATCAAAGCGCAGCTTGCCACCTTCGACACGACTTTGGATATCGGCAAAGTTTTCCGTCGCATACAGCGCCTTAATACTGGCGGCCAAGCGACTATCATTGACCGTATCACCTACGGTAATAGGTAACACTGGATAGAGACTATCAGGAGTTAGGCGTTGTAGACCGTTAAAACCAATATCAGTGACCACAAATTCTGCAGCCTGAACCGGCATACTCATCATCGCTACAACTAACGGCAACCCAGCCGCGCTCATAAATAAAGGCGTACGCATAAACACTATCCGTCAATAAAAAACTTGCTTAAGTTAAGTTAAAAAGCACATCTTGTCCAGCCTATTTCGCGCGCAATTATGCAGGCGCTCATGGCGGACTCAGGACACTTTATATAAAACGCATCATAAAATAAACTAAAAAATAAAATTAGTACAGTAGCGGTACTATAAAATAAACGCCGTAATGCCTTAACAATCTGCTATGAAGAAACGTACAACCATTAATCTGTCGTGCCTTAGTTGCTAAATCGTCACATCCTTTGTCAAAACAGCCGACTGATGTCATTACCAATTGCTAACACCATGAAACCTGCCAGCAAGAGTAAACCAATATTAAGGCCGACCATTTGTACGCCTTCAGAGAGTGGTTTGCCGCGTATCAGCTCAATCAGATAATAAACAATATGGCCACCATCTAACACAGGAATGGGCAAAAGATTCAATACGGCAAGGCTCAAACTAATCAACGCCGCCGTCGATAATACCATCTGCCAGCTAATATCAAAGCTTTGTTTGGCGACCTTAGCGATGGTAATCGGTCCTGATAAATTCTCCAAACCTATCATGCCTGAGAGCATCTTACCCATTGAACTGACCGTCATAACGGCCAACTGCTCAGTCTTTTCAAACGACTTCACCAACGACTCGCCAGGACCATAGACGACCATGGTTTTGTAAGCATCAGGGATCACGATTTCAGACTCTGCTACCATAGCACCAATTTGCCCATAAACGTTACCTAAATTGTCTTTTTTACCTTGCGGCATAATAGATAACTGAACTTGTTTGCCGTCACGCAGCACGGTGAAACTGAGCAAAGTCTCAGGATTGTCGCGAATGATTCGCGTGGCGCTAATCCAGTCTTTAATTTCTTTATCATTAATGGCAGTAATGCGGTCACCAACCTGTAAGCCTTGACGACTGGCCGCGCCATCAGGGGTCAAGTCGCCAACGATTGGCGCAATTTGTGGCTGCCACGGTAGCATACCAAAGCTTGATAGCGCGTCTTTGCCTTGCGCATCGCCTTGCATAAACTCTTTAATCGGTGCTTGGTAGGTCTTAATAGCGCCATTAGCTTCTGCATCTGACTGCAAGGTAACACTGACATTATCGGTTTCGCCCATACGCCCAGCAAGGCGGTAGTTAATGCCTTCCCACGTTTGTACGTCATGACCGTCAATAGCGACAATTTTATCACCCACAGGTAGCTGCGCCATCGCTGCTGGGGTATCTGGCAAAACCTCACCAATCTTCGTTGCTAATTGCTCAGATGGGGTCATAAATAATACCCAAAATAGCACAATAGCAATCACAAAATTCATGACAGGGCCTGCCGCAACAACCGCAATTTTCTTTAGCGGATGCTGACGATTAAACGCCAAATGCAGCTCGTCTGCGGCTACCTCGCCTTCACGCTCATCGAGCATTTTGACATAACCACCAAGCGGCAGTGCCGAAATACGATAATCAATGCCGCTTTTTTTACTCGTCCAACCAAAAAGCTTGGGGCCAAAGCCAATAGAATACGTGAGCACTTTAACGCCGCAGAGACGTGCCACGATATAGTGACCCCACTCATGCAAGGCAATGAGCGGACCTAAGACAAATATGGCCGCAAGCAGCGTTAATAAAAACGTCATGATCTTTTCTCAGTATTCTCTTTTACCCCACTCTCAACTTGAA
>NZ_DHYG01000010.1:7048-13567 GCF_002414005.1 Psychrobacter sp. UBA5136 | reverse complement strand
GTCATTAACAAAGGTTTTGGAGTGGTTGATACGATAATGAGTGAACTCACTGACATCTAATGCGTTATAGCTTTTGAATGAGTCAGTATAAACAATGCTATCAGGCTTCACTTTTTCTCTTATGATAGGGATCAAAGTATCTGCTTTAGCATTGGGTATAATACAAGCGTAGACTTTGCCATTACGCTTTAATAGACCAAACACGGGCACTTTGCTACCAGCACCTCGCCCTCGCTTGCCTTTACGAGTTCCACCAAAGTATGATTCGTCTACTTCGATTTCACCCTCAAATAGACCAGGGTCTTGGCTATTCTCGTAAATAAGCACTCGTAGCCTATGAAAGTAATAACTGGCTGTGGTTTTATTAACGCCAATTAGGCTTGCTGCTGTTCTGGCGGTAGAACCAGCAACAAATAGCTCGATGAGTCTGTTTTGTTTATACCAACTTAGTTTACTCTTTCTCATAGTGCTATCCTAAATAATTTTACTTATCTAGGACAGCCCCAATACATATTTAAAAAATCGATATTTAGAAATAAAAAGCCGCAACTTTAATAGTCATGCGGTTTTTTATTCGGTTCTTATTATTAAGCAACGCTGTTTTTTGTTACCCTAACTTTGTTTTTCTATAGCCATGCTAAGTGAATAAAAAAGGCGCGGTACGACTTTTTTTCGACTCAGCTACCTCTTTAGGCGTGCCCTCAGCGACGATAAGACCGCCTTCATCGCCAGCTCCCGGTCCCATATCGATAATCCAATCGCTGTTGCTCGCGACTTGCATATCATGCTCAACCATAATCACCGTATTACCCGTTTCGACCAGCCCGTTTAACTGCGCCATTAGCATCGCGACATCAGAAGGATGTAGGCCAGTCGTTGGTTCATCGAGCACATATAGCGTATCGCCGCGCTGCGTCCGCTGCAGTTCGGTAGCAAGCTTAATACGCTGTGCCTCGCCGCCGGACAACTCGGTCGCTGGTTGCCCAAGTCGTAAATAGCCAAGCCCAACTTTTAGCAAGGCATCCAATGCGTGCATAATCGGGGCGTCATCGACAAAAAATTCAGAAGCGGATTCGACCGTTAAATCGAGCACTTCAGCGATATTTTTACCGTGATAAGTAATCTCTAGGGTTTCATCGTTGTAGCGCTGGCCATGGCAAACTTGGCAAGGCGAGTAAACACTTGGCAAAAACAGCAGCTCAACGCTGACAAAACCAACGCCCTCGCAATTTGGGCAACGACCTTTTTTCACGTTAAATGAAAAACGTCCGGCATCATAGTGTCTTGCTTTTGCTTCTTTGGTGGCGGCAAATAACTTGCGCACATGATCAAACAGCCCAGTATAAGTCGCTAGATTTGAGCGCGGTGTACGCCCGATGGCTTTTTGGTCAACGGTGACTAAGCGTTTGATGTGCGCCATACCGCTGACTATCTCTCCGCCCACTGGTGTTTCTTGCTCCTGCTCCAGTAAAGCCGCTTCATCCGTGGGCGCTTCAATCACGGTTTTTTGTCCCAATGCATTATGAACCAGTTCAACCAGCGCTTGACTGACCAAGCTTGATTTCCCTGAACCAGAGACGCCCGTCACTGTGGTTAATACCCCTAAAGGAAATGCCACATCTAAACCATGTAGATTGTTGCGCTCAATATTAGCAAGTTTTAGCCAATTACCAATCTTTCTTGGCGTGTGGCTTTTTGATTTTTGCTTTGCTGCGTCAGAACTAAAGAGATATTGTCCCGTATAGGAATCAGAGATATCGCGCAAGCCTTCGATAGGACCGCTGTATATGATTTCACCGCCATAACGACCTGCTTTTGGTCCGACATCTACTATCCAATCGGCGTGGCGAATAACGCTGACATCATGCTCAACAATGAACAATGAGTTACCCGCCGCTACCAGCTCATCGAGCGCACTTAATAACGCCTGCGTGTCGGCAGGATGTAGGCCAGCTGATGGTTCATCGAGTACATAAACCACGCCAAATAGTTTAGAGCGAATTTGGGTGCCAAGCCGTAAGCGCTGTAATTCGCCGGGCGATAAGGTAGGCGTGGTACGTTCAAGCGATAAGTAGCCTAGTCCAAGTCTGGTTAACGCTTCCACGCGCGATAAAATATCGCTGGCAATACGCTTGGCAACGATAGCTTTTTCGCGGTCAGGCACATCATCGCTGAGTTGTTTATTGGCGGCATCATGAAGTTTAAGCGCCAATTCAGTCAAGGTTAATTGTGATATTTCGCCAATATCAAGCCCCGCAAAATTAACCGACAGCGACTCTTTTTTAAGTTTTTTGCCATGGCAGCTTGGGCATTCTGAGATTTGCATAAACTGTGCCACGCGTTTTTTGGTACGTGGACTTTGAGTCGTCGCAAAAGAATGTAAAACGAAGTTTTTTGCACTGGCATAGGTGCCTTTATAGTTGGGTTTTTCACCTTTTTTAATCGCCTCGCGTACTTGCTCGAGATTGTATTCTGGATAAACCGGCACTTCTGGCGTTTCATCGGTAAATAAAATCCAATCGCGCGTCTCCTTGGGTAAGGTGTGCCAAGTTTTGTCGATATCGTAGCCAAGTGTGGTCAGTATTCGGCTAAAGTTTTGCCCTTGCCATGCCGGTGGCCAAGCAGCAATGGCGCGTTCTCGAATAGTTTTTGTCTTGTCAGGCACAAGCAAGTCTTCTGTGACTTCAAACACGCGGCCTATGCCCGAGCACGTGGGGCAAGCCCCTTCTGGCGTATTTGGCGAAAAGGCGTCGGCATAGAGCATTTCTTGCCCAGCAGGGTATTCGCCCGCTCGCGAGTACAGCATGCGCAGTCCGTTTGAAATCGTGGTTACGCTGCCAACCGATGAGCGTACCGACGGCGTACCGCGCTGTTGTTGCAGCGCGACGGCAGGCGGCAAGCCTTCTATCGCATCGACATCAGGCTCACCAACTTGGTCAATCAAGCGCCTGGCATAAGGCGATACCGAATCCAGATAACGGCGCTGCGACTCAGCAAACAAGGTGCCAAACGCTAGTGACGATTTGCCTGAGCCTGATATACCGGTAAAAACAACTAAGGCATTACGTGGTAAATCAACATCGACGTTTTTTAAATTATGCACCCGCGCACCCCTGACTTGAATGCTTTCATCAGCGGCGATGTTATTATTTACAAAAGAGGTTTGAGGTTTATTATGATTAGATTTCTTATTATGGGTCGTCATATAACGCTTATTCCTTTGACTAAAAACTGTCTGTATTTAAAGCCATCCTATCACCTTAAAATCAAATCCCTATGCAGGCTTACGCTTTACAGACAGAGAAGAGACATAGCAACGTCAAACGATAACATTTAGAAGAAATGATGAGATTTTTAAAAGATGTTGTCTGTCGGCAGTGGTTAAGCTGGCAGCTGGCGTGTTCATTGATAATGCTTTATTATTAGCCATATTTATCAATGATTTATAAAAGTGTTTTATGATTTTTATTAGCAATAGCATTAGCCTAAATGACAGTGAAGTGGAGATTAACGCCATACGCGCGCAAGGGGCAGGCGGGCAAAACGTCAATAAAGTCTCCTCGGCAATTCATCTGCGTTTTGATATTCGTGCTTCGAGCTTAAGCAATGTTATCAAACAGCGTTTATTGGACAGCAAAGACAGCCGAATCACCAAAGAAGGCGTGCTTATCATTAAAGCGCAGCAGTTTCGCACCCAAGAGCGTAATAGAATTGATGCGCTTGAGCGGCTGCAAAGCTTTATACTACAAGCTACCCATGTGCAAAAAACCCGCAAACCTACCAAACCAAGCAAAAGTGCTAAACGCAAACGCGTCGATGAAAAAACCCAACGCGGTAAAACCAAAGCGTTACGTGGTAAAGTGGATTTTTAAATAAGCGGCTCTTTTTGTCTTTGCTATTTTTTAATAAACCAAATAGCAAAATGCCAGCTCACTTAAATTTAAGTGGCTGGCATTTTTTATAGGCTTATTTAATTCATATTTCTAATTAACCAAGCCTTCTGCTTAACCAAGTCTTCTACTTAATTCAGGAAAGCGCTTGATCATAAATAACATCAGCAGCAGCGCCACACTAGCGATGGCCGCGCCGACGTAGCCGACGCTTGATATGGAAATATGCGTCACCGCATAGCCACCAAACAGCGCTCCTGCGCCAATGCCTAAATTGATAATGCCTGAGAACATCGACATCAGCATGTCTTGCGCCGTCACATCGACCATGATGACTTTGGCTTGCATGGAGATAATCAGCAGCATAAGCGCCGCGCCCCACAGTAATGCAATGAAACTCAGCGCCCAGATGGATGTCACGGCAAACAATAGCACCAGCATAGATAGCAGCATTAATATCGTCGATATCAGCATCAACCTGGTATTAAATCGATCGCCCCAGCGGCTGAATATCACACTGCCCGCAATCCCTGCCACCCCAAACAAAAGCAATATAAAAGTGGCGGCGTTTTCACTGATGGCCCCGACTTGGCGCATAAAGGGCTCGATATAAGAATAAGCCGTATAGTGGGCGGTAAAGACCAGTAAAATAAGCAGGTATAGGCAGACCAACAAGGGATTTTTAAGCAATTCTGGAATTTTTCTAAAAGAGCCTTCAAACATGCTTGGCAACCTTGGTAAGAGCCTTGCTTGCAAGATAAACACTATAAAAGCAATCACCCCGATGCCGCCAAAGGTTGCGCGCCAGCCAAACCATTGGCCAACTAAGCGCCCTAATGGCACACCAAGCACCATCGCCAATGACGTGCCGGTTGCAAGCACGCTAAGTGCCAGCGCTTTTTTGCCTTCCGGTGCCACGCGTATCGCAATCGCTGCTGTGATTGACCAAAATATGGCGTGCGAGAGCGCTATCCCGACGCGGCTAATCAGCAATATATCAAAGCTCCATGCAAATACCGATAGCACATGACTGGCAATAAAAACCGTAAACAATGCTAGGAGTAAGCTTTTACGCTCAAAGCGACTGGTGAGCAGCATCAATGGCAATGACATCGCCGCGACAATCCACGCATACAGCGTCAACATCCAGCCAGTCTCAGCCGTAGTGATAGAAAAATCTTGGGCAATGTCACTTAATAGGGCAACGGGGACAAATTCTGTGGTATTCATAATAAAGGCGCTGACGCCCATCAAAAATACTTGAAAATACTGAGCTCGGCGAGCATCGGCGCTCACCTCAATGTTAGGTTTCATAAAGTTCAACACAAATAAAAAAGGCGCTAATGAAGAAAGTTAGCTTAAAAAAAGGCGGAAATAGGTACTGATGGGAAGAAGGGGGGCAAGATAGCAAGTCAGTCGCAGCAGTTAAAGTAATTTTTTGATAATTAGCATAATTAGAGAAGGTTTTCACTCCTAAATATTTATCTGCTAGCAACTTACTTTAGTATAAAATTGATAGATAACTTAACAATCACCCAAATAAATTAAAAAAAATAGCCTAAGCATTACACCATTTTTTAGAAATGACAACGCTAGCCTATTTGTCAAAGCAGATAAATCAGTTGATAATCTAAACCATTAAACCTTGTCTTTGGAGTCCATTGTATGCTGATTAATGCAGATTTTACCCGCCGTGCAACATTGGCGCCCAAACACTATCAATGGGTGCCCTCACCGCAAAGCGGCGTCGAGCGCGTCATGCTCGACCGCGTTGGCGCAGAAAAAGCGCGTGCAACCAGTATCGTGCGCTATGCGCCCAATTCGTATTTCCCGCATCATTTGCATCCGGGCGGCGAGGAGATTTTGGTCTTGTCTGGCACTTTTTCGGCGGACAATAGCGATTGTCCAGCGGGCTGGTATTTACGCAATCCGCCAAACTCTGGCCACCAGCCTTATAGTGATGAGGGCGCGGTTATTTTTGTCAAGCTTTGGCAAATGCCCGCAGCAGAGACGCGTTACGTCGCCATCGATACCAATGATGCGGCAAATTGGCAAACGCAGGGCAAACGTGATATTTGTCATTTATTTTCAGACGCTGACGAACAAGTCAGCTTACAACGTTTAAATGCCAATGAAATACTATTTACCGAAGCAGTAAAAGGCGGCGCAGAGATACTGGTATTGGGCGGCGAACTGATAGATTCTGAACTAGCAGATGACGCTAAAACTTATACTCGCGGTGGTTGGATACGCTTGCCCGTAGCTGCCATACCGCAAATAAAAGCAGGCGCAAAGGGCGCTAAGGTTTATCTTAAAACTGGTCATTTGTCTAAAATAATCGGCGCTAAAAGTGAAGAAAGATAGTGTGCAACGGCGACTTTAGCGATTATTAGTGGCGGCTAAAGTGATTGGCTCATTATTTTTTTTATTAAAAACAAGGCGCTGATCATGTTCCCTTGTTAGCATGGTCGACGTTATTTAAGATAACTTTATCTAAAGTATAAAAAATAATTAAAACAATGTTCTGAAAAACCTAGATACATACCTGCCCTTCACATTGCTGATGTATTTCTGTAAAATACCGACCGTGTGGTTTCTTTATGAGAAGCTATAGTCAAAATATCCTAAA
>NZ_DHYG01000010.1:0-6740 GCF_002414005.1 Psychrobacter sp. UBA5136 | reverse complement strand
GTGCGTGATGTATCGATATTACTTTTCACTCACTATATCTTCACTTTAAACAAAATAAATATAGTAGATTCAATTTAAAAGTGTGACAGCAATACGGGGATAAGTTTTGCGCAGCCTCTTGGTACGCAGCAAGCAAGGAAAATTTATTCCTGTATCGTCTCTGAACTTATGACAGTTTTACTATTAATTGACTATAGGTCGCCGTCTTTTTAACCCCAAACTTATTCTCAAATTCTATAGTGCCCTAACATCGAGATGAAAATGGAAATACAAAACGCGCATAAACGTAAAAAACAACCTGAAGTTGTACGTCGAGCACTGCTCGATGAGGCAGCACGTATCACTTTGGAGCAAGGCTTGTCTAAAGTCACCTTTCAAGCGGTAGCGGATGCCGTCGGGGTGACCAAAGGCGGGGTAATGCATCATTTTGCTACCAAAGATGCGCTGATTTTAGAAGTGTTTTATGACGCGATGAAAAAATTCGAGACTGAAGTCAATCAAGCCATGGCAAAAGATCCTGTCAGCTATGGCGCTTTTACGCGCGCTTATATCGACGCCACGATTAGCTTGGGCGAAAAAGGGCAGGCCGAGTTTAATAGCCAAGCCACGTTGTACGTCTTGATGTTAGGAGATCGGACGTTGCGCGAACGCTGGGCTGAGTGGACAAACGAGCAATTAAAAAAACATGCCGCCACGGACAATACCGAAACCCTATGTATGGTGCGCCTGGTTGCCGATGGTATTTGGCTCTCTGACTTTTCAGGCATCGATATCTCAGACAAGGCTTCATTGCGTACGCGCTTGATAAATATGACCCAGCGCGACTTTGACGCTTAAAAATACCTACAAACCACTTTTATTTTTCACCTTTAATCCATGACGACATTATTTTTAAAGCTTTTTTATAAAGCGAACCCGTCGCCCTAAGGAAAACTTATGACAGCTACTAAAACAAACCTAGATAACTTAACAGACATTATTGATTTAACACAAACGCAAACTGCTTATATCAACGGTCGTTATTTGGCGGTCGATGACTCGTTATCTACTTTTGAGGATATCAACCCAGCAACAGGTGAAGTGCTCGCTACCATTCAGCAAACGACGGCTGAGCAGATTGATGAGGCGGTAACAGCAGCAAAAAAAGGCCAAAAAGTTTGGGCGGCGATGATGCCAGTCGAACGTAGTCGGATTTTGCTAAAGGCGGTTGCGCTAATGCGCGAGCGTAATGATGTGTTGGCATTGCTTGAAACCAAAGACACCGGTAAAGCGCTGTCTGAGACCAAGTATGTCGATATTGTGACTGGTGCCGATGTTATTGAGTATTATGCGGGTCTGGCGCCGATGTTAGAGGGCCGTCAGATTCCGCTGCGTGATAGCAGTTTTGTTTATACGCGCCGCGAGCCGCTCGGCGTGGTCGCAGGTATTGGCGCATGGAACTATCCGATTCAAATCGCGATGTGGAAAGCTGCGCCGGCATTAGCTGCGGGTAACGCAATGATTTTTAAGCCCTCAGAAGTCACGCCATTAACCGCGCTGAAACTAGCAGAAATTTTTACCGAAGCAGGTCTGCCAGACGGTGTGTTTAACGTCGTACAAGGTGATTATCATGTGGGCGAAGCATTAACCCAGCATCCTAACATTGCCAAAGTCTCGTTTACAGGCGGCGTGCCAACGGGCAAAAAAGTCATGGCAAGCGCGGCATCATCGTCGCTTAAAGACGTGACCTTAGAGCTTGGTGGTAAGTCGCCATTGATTATCTTTGACGATGCCGATATCGATATGGCAGCGGATATTGCCATGATGGCAAACTTTTATAGCACAGGTCAGGTCTGTACCAATGGCACGCGTGTGTTTGTCCCAAAAGTGCTACAAGCGAAGTTTGAAGAGGCAATCTTGACGCGCGTTAAACGTATCAAATTGGGTAATCCGCTGGATGAAAATACCAATATGGGGCCACTGGTCAGCTTCCCGCATATGGAGCGCGTGCTTGGTTATATCGACCAAGGAAAAGCGAGCGGCGCGCGTTTATTGGCGGGCGGTGAGCGAGTGACAACAGGCGAGCTTGCTAAAGGCGCATTCGTTGCACCGACGGTATTTACCGATTGCAGCGATGAGATGACTATTGTCCGCGAGGAAATCTTTGGCCCCGTGATGTCGATATTGACCTACGAGACCGAAGAAGAAGTGATTCGCCGTGCTAACGATACGGATTATGGTTTGGCTGCTGGGGTGGTGACTGCGGATCTAACCCGCGCGCATCGCGTGATTGCGCAGATTGAAGCAGGTATCTGCTGGCTAAATACGTGGGGCGAATCACCCGCGCAAATGCCAGTCGGTGGGTATAAGCATTCTGGTATTGGCCGCGAAAACGGCATTGAAGCCCTTGAGCATTATACGCAGACCAAATCTATCCAAGTAGAGCTTGGCAAGTTTGAATCGGTATTTTAAGCAGTTAGGGTAAAAATTTTTAAAACAGTAAGGTTAGCGTAAGAGGAATAATTGTTCCTTTTGGCACCACCTTACTGATATGAATGATGGATTTTTTAATATTATGGAGCGTTTTATGACATCAACCACACCTGAATATGACTACATCATTGTCGGTGCAGGCTCAGCCGGAAATGTGCTGGCCACGCGCTTGACCGAAGATGCCAACATTAAGGTGTTGCTGTTAGAGGCTGGTCGACCTGATCATCGACTAGACTTTCGCACGCAGATGCCAGCGGCGCTAGCGATGCCGCTACAAGGCACCACTTATAACTGGGGCTACAAAACTGACCCTGAGCCATATATGAATAACCGCGTCATGGATTGTGGCCGTGGTAAAGGGCTTGGCGGCTCATCACTCATCAATGGGATGTGCTATATCCGTGGTAACGCGCTCGATTTTGACGACTGGTCCAAAATCAAAGGTTTAGAAGACTGGACCTATTCAGACTGCCTACCGTATTTTAAAAAGTCAGAAAACTTCGATGCTGGTGAAAACGACTATCATGGCGTCGGCGGTCCGGTTGAAATTACCACTTCAAAACCAGGGGTTAATCCACTATTTGAAGCAATGATTGAAGCGGGCGTACAAGCAGGCTATCCGCGTACAGAGGATCTAAACGGCTATCAGCAAGAAGGCTTTGGGCCAATGGATCGTTTTGTCACGCCCAATGGTCGCCGTGCTTCCACCGCACGCGGGTATCTCGACCGCGCCAAACCACGTAGCAATATCACCATTTTGACCGGTGCATTGACTGATGTGATCCTCTTTGATGGTAAGCGCGCTGTCGGCGTCAAAGTCGAGCATCAAGGTCAAACCAAAAAATTCTATGCCGCTCGTGAAGTGATTGTATCTTCTGGCGCGATTGCCTCACCGCAATTATTGCAGCGCTCTGGTATTGGCCCTGGTCAGTGGCTCAAAGACTTGGGTATTAACGAGGTTTTAGAGTTGCCGGGCGTGGGCAATAATCTACAAGACCATCTAGAGCTGTATATGCAGTATGAATGCAAACTACCAGTTTCAATCGCGCCTGCCAATAAATGGTGGAATAAACCTGCGATTGGTGCCGAGTGGTTATTTAATGGCACAGGCCTTGGCGCGTCCAATCAGTTTGAGGGTGGCGGCTTTATCCGTACCGATGAGAAATTTACCCATCCTAATATTCAGTATCACTTCTTGCCGTTAGCGGTGCGTTACGATGGTCGCAGTGCGGTAAATTCCCATAGCTTCCAAGCACACGTCGGTTCATTGCGCTCGCCAAGTCGTGGCCGCGTCAAGCTGACTTCAACAGACCCAAGCGCGCATCCAAGTATCTTATTTAACTATATGTCGCATGAGCAAGACTGGCAAGAGTTTCGTGCGGCGATGCGTATTACCCGTGAGATTATGCATCAGCCAGCGCTCGACCCGTATCGCGGCCGCACCATTGCGCCAACCGATGATTTGAACACCGATGCGCAGTTGGATGAGTATGTCCGTAACCATAGCGAGACCGCTTATCATCCGTCGTGTACCTGTGCGATGGGTGAGGGTAATGATTCGGTGGTTAATGGTGAAGGGTTGGTACACGGTATCGATGGCCTGCGCGTCGTTGATGCGTCGATTATGCCAAATATCATCAGTGGTAACTTAAACGCCACCACCATCATGCTGGCCGAAAAAATCGTCGATAAGATGCGCGGTAAGCAATTACCACGCTCGACGGCGGATTATTATGTCGCCAATGGCGCACCGCTCAGAGCCGAGCCGATGCGCGCTTATGGCTCTGTTGTTTAAACGACTATACAAGCTATTGAATAATGTCGGATAATCTCAACAAGAAGGCCTTTCACAGTAAAGGTCTTTTTTATCAGCGCTTATGTTAAGCAGGTCGAGCCTTTAAGGCGGTCTTTGTTTAGCATTTGCTTTGCTATTTTTCTCACAGTTTATATCTAGCAAATTTTATTAATTGGTACTGCTTTGTGCGTCATGCGGTTATTTATCATTGTGCGCTTATAATTTGCGTGGCTAAAAATCTCCTTTTTATAACTCATAAAGTTATGCCGGACAAAGCAATATCAGACCCTGTTTCATTTACCTATTGAGGTCTTTTATGTACAGTTCGCCATCAGAAGATGCGACGAAACCCCTGAGTCTAAATAAGACGGTTTTTTTAGGCTCAGCGATTATTTCTATTTTATTGATTATCTGGACGATTGCCTTGCCAGATTATAGTGAGGCATTATTAAGCGCCAGCATGGCATGGGTATCAGAGAGCTTTGGTTGGTACTACATGCTGGTGGTTGCTGCTTATAGTATTTTTGCGTTGTTTGTTGGTTTTTCAAAATATGGTGATATCAAACTTGGGCAAGACCATGAAAAAGCGCAGTTTCCCTTTTTAGCGTGGGCAGCGATGCTGTTTTCTGCGGGTATTGGTATCGATTTATTGTTTTTTGGTGCCTCTGAGCCGTTGATGCATTATTTGACGCCGCATGCGGGGCTTGAGCCTGCCAGTGCGGAGGCCATGCGCCAAGCGCTGTCGCAAACTTTTTTGCATTGGGGGCTGCATGGCTGGGGTATTTATGCGCTCATCGGTATGGCGTTGGCGTACTTTGCTTATCGTAAAAACATGCCGCTTGCTCTGCGCTCACCACTGACCCCAATCTTTGGTGAACGCTTAATCAAAGGCTGGCTCGGTGACGGCATTGATACCTTTGGCGTTGTCTGTACCTTGATGGGTATTGCCACCAGCTTAGGCATCGGCGTGTTACAGGCCAATGCGGGCTTGACCCATGTTTTTGGTATCGAATCAAGCAAAATGGTACAGAGCATTATTATCCTAGGCGTGGTTGCCGCCGCCGCTATCTCTGCGATGACGGGTGTTGAAAAAGGCGTACGCCGTTTATCTGAATTTAATATGCTGTCGTCGATATTGCTGCTGCTAGCCATATTGGTAATGGGCAATACAGTATATTTGCTCAACACCTTTACCCAAAATATCGGTCAGTACTTTCAAACCATTATTTTTAAAACCTTTGATGTCTATGCTTATGATGGCACGGCTGGTGCTGATTGGAAATCAGGTTGGACGATATTTTTCTGGGCATGGTGGGTTGCTTGGGCGCCGTTTGTTGGCTTGTTTATCGCGCGTATTAGCCGTGGCCGTACTTTACGTGAATTTGTTTTTGGTGTGATGTTTATCCCGCTTGGTTTTATCTTTGCGTGGTTTTCTATCTTTGGTAATTCGGCAATCGATTTGGTCGCTAATGGCGCAACTGAGCTTGGAGAAATCGCGGTCAATGATGCGGCGATGGGCATGTTTGCCTTGTTTGAGCATTTCCCTTATAGCGATGTGTTGTCATTTGCTGGCGTCTTTATTGGATTGATATTTTTTGTCACCTCTGCTGACTCAGGCGCGTTAGTCCTTGCCAACCTAAGCTCAAGAGGGATGACCAATGATACCGATGCGCCTGTTTGGTTGCGTCTGTTTTGGGCAGCAGCAACGGGATTTATTACTTTAGGCTTGCTATTTGCCGGCGGCTTTGCGTCGTTACAGTCGGTCTCTGTGATAGCAGGGTTGCCATTTTCGCTTATTTTGGTCATGTATATGATGTCGATGTGGAAGTCATTAAAAGAAGAGGGCAATAAGCGCAAAGCCAGTATGGTTGGCACGGCAAACGT
Source organism: Psychrobacter sp. UBA5136 (assembly GCF_002414005.1). Lineage (GTDB taxonomy): Bacteria > Pseudomonadota > Gammaproteobacteria > Pseudomonadales > Moraxellaceae > Psychrobacter. The sequence continues at coordinate 589 of NZ_DHYG01000010.1, read as the reverse complement.
GCTCGATAGCGGTAAAGGCTGGAAGGCGCGCTTGCAACGTATCGTCAGCTTCCCAAGCCATAAACAGGTCGAGCGCTTTTTACAGACAGTGGTTAAGCCTGCCATGATTGAGGTGGAAAAAGAGCTAAAAGCAGGCGGTTTAAATACCTCCTTAGATATCCGCAATTTGGCTACTATCGGTAAAGATATCGATGCAGGGCTGGATGAAGATGACGGCCAGATAGATGGGGTAAAACTGCGTGTTGGTCACGGTGATGAAGATGATTTTATTTATGAAGTCAATCTTATCAAAGCTGAGCGCCCAAACTTTACGCTCAATACTTCAAGCAAGCAGGCCGAGTTTTATTACCGTGCTGAAGTGTTTTTAAGCGACGGCTCGCAGGAATACGACTTGGTTGGCTACACCAAAGAGCAAGTGCTGGTCGATATCTTGCATCAGTATGAATGTCATATGCAGTATCTGCATTTAGAGCGTTAATTCATTCATTAAACGCTAGTATATATAGTCAGTTCAAAATAAATTTGTTATGCCCAGGACAAACATCATAAAATAATTTAGATAAATCGTTTTCCAACCAGCCTTGGCGTA
>NZ_DHYG01000052.1 GCF_002414005.1 Psychrobacter sp. UBA5136 | reverse complement strand
TTTTCCACGAACATAACTCTTCAGGTATGTCACGCCAAGGCGCGCCTGTGCGTAGTTTCCACAGTATGGCTTCCATGACCTCTCGACTGTTTTGAGTTTGATAGCAGCCATGCTTTGTCATTGTTGATTGAAGTTGATCCCAAAGCGTATCTGTTAGTGCTGTTCTTGCCATGACTTGTACTTCTCGCATCGTCTCAATAGATGCGGTATTGTAACTATTATTTATGGCTTATCCAATTGAAGACACGCCCTAGTCATCATAGGATAAATAGATGCTTGTGCTGTCTTGAGCCTCATCATACTGATGCTTAAGCGACGAAGCGATAAATCATATGAAAGCCTTGCTACTTGTATAAAACAAAATGTTATTATAACAAACTCATAGGCGCTTACTGATAATCTTTACCAAAAACCGCGCAGAAAGCCCCTACTTCTAAAGTAGCGAGATGAATGCGTTATTGGTAGCAGTCCTTACTACCTATGGTATTATAATTAATAATCATACCACTTATTAACAACAAGCAGCGATGCCAAAGCAAATCTTAAAAGCCTATAAAGTCAGACTATATCCGACCATTGACCAGCAAGTATTCTTTGCCAAGTCATTCGGCTGTGTGCGCTTTATTTGGAATAAGATGCTTAGCGATAAGATTGAGCACTATAAAGAAGCTAAAACAACCCTCAAAAACTACCCTGCTCAGTATAAAAAAGAGTTTGAGTGGCTACAAGAGGTCGATAGCCTGGCATTGTCTAAAGTTGAACGTCATTTGCAAAAAGCCTATCAGTCGTTCTTTAAAAACGGCACAGGCTTCCCCAAGTTCAAGAAAAAAGGGCAACGCGATAGCTACACTACAAACAACCAAAAGGGCACAGTGGCGATCACAAACAACACCGTTAAACTGCCTAAGATTGGCCATATCTCTGCTAAATTCCCGAATAAAATAAACGGTTTGATTAAGAGCGCTACCATCAGTAGAACTCCATCAGGCAAATACTATGTCAGCTTATTGGTTAAAACCATTGCCGCACCACTACCAAAAACACACTCTAACATCGGTATTGATTTAGGATTAACTGACTTCATCGTCTTATCGGACGGGACTAAAGTAGCTAATCCTAAGTTTTTATCGAAGTTGCAAGACAAATTAGCTCGCGCACAAAAGATTTTAACCAAACGTAGAGCAGTTGCCGAACTTGCTAATCGCAAACTGAGTGACAGTCGCAATTATCAAAAGCAAAAATTTAAAGTTGCTAAAGTTTATGAGAAAATAACCAATAGCCGCACTGACTTTCTACACAAACTCTCATTTAATCTCATCAAAAACCACGATGTGATTGCCATAGAGGATTTAAACGTCAAGGGTATGGTTAAGAACCATAAACTCGCCAAAGCCATATCAGACAGTTCATGGTCAACATTCACCACCATGCTTGCTTATAAAGCGGAATGGTATGGCAAAACGCTTGTTAAAATTGACCGATGGTATCCATCCTCTAAAACCTGCTCAGGCTGCAACCACTTGCTGACCAAGGCTGAATTACCCTTGTCATTGCGATCATGGGATTGCCCTAGTTGTTTGCAAACCAATGATCGGGACATTAACGCCAGTATCAACATTCTCAATGAGGGTTTGAAACTGGCCACACTCAAAACCGTCGGTGCGACGGAGTTAGCTTAGTCAATTTACCTAACCGCTGATACAGAATACCGTATCAAGTATGGGTATTACCTAAGAAACCCCTACCTCTAAGGTAGCGGGTAGTTCATCCAGTTTAACGATTTAGGCAGGCGGCTTTAAATAGTCAGGTCAGTAGTGTTTTTTAGAATGTATTAGATTGTGTTTTCAAGACTGTTTTCAAAGCCATTTTCAAAGTTATTTTATAAGTTGTTTTTTAAGTTCTTTTTTAAATTAACCACTCATTAGGTCGTCTTTATGCTGCAGCTGCCGTACAGTTTTGCAAAACGCCATCAACTTTTGGCCATTCTTGCTATTGATCCTGAGTTGCCGCCGACCTTGGTGTTGACCAAAACTACGCCATTGTCCGCCATTAATGAGGCGGTGCGTTTTTTACAGCAGCAAGGCGTACGCGGTGTGCCAAATTATGAAAGTATAAGCATTGAAGATTTCGAAAAACGCATGAATGCCGCTTATGCTGGTAACACGGGCGAGTCGCAGCATATTGCTGCTGGGCTTGAAGACCATCCTGATCTTGATAGCTTGGCCGATAGCGTCCCTGAAACAGAAGATTTGATGGATCAGCAAGACGATGCGCCGATTATTCGTTTGATTAACGCGTTATTGTCCGAAGCGATTCGTCTAAATGCTTCTGATATTCACATTGAAACTTTTGAGAAGCGCTTAGTGGTGCGCTTTCGTGTTGATGGCGAGCTAAAAGAAATCATCACCCCAAAGCGCCAATTAGCGCCGTTACTGGTCTCGCGTATCAAAGTCATGGCCAAACTGGATATCGCCGAAAAGCGCATACCGCAAGATGGACGTATTAGCTTGCGCTTAGCAGGGCGTGAGGTCGATGTGCGGGTATCAACACTGCCGTCAAGCTTTGGCGAGCGGGTGGTGATGCGCCTGCTCGATAAACAAGCTGGTCGTCTCAATATGACGTACCTTGGACTCTCTGATAATGACTACACCGAGCTTAAACGTTTAATCCATCGTCCGCATGGCATTATTTTGGTAACGGGACCAACGGGTTCAGGTAAAACCACCACGCTATATTCTGCATTAACGGATTTGAACGACCAGACGCGCAATATCTTAACCGCTGAAGATCCGATTGAGTTTCAGCTCGATGGCATTGGGCAAACGCAGGTCAATAATAAAGTCGATATGACCTTTGCGAAAAGTTTGCGCGCCATGTTACGCCAAGACCCAGACGTGGTCATGGTTGGTGAAATTCGAGATTTAGAAACCGCTGAAATTGCTGTACAAGCGTCGCTTACTGGACATTTGGTATTATCCACGCTGCATACCAATACCGCTATTGGTGCGGTGACGCGTCTGCAAGATATGGGCGTTGAGCCATTTTTACTGTCGTCATCGCTGATTGGTGTCGTCGCCCAGCGCTTAGTGCGGACGTTATGCACACATTGTCATGACTGGCAAGCTGCCGATAGCGAACAGGTTAAATTATTTACTGAAATTGGTATGACGACAAATGCGAAAAGTTTAACGGAAACAGCGATTAACCTGCCCAGACCCGTTGGCTGTGATAAATGTAATAATTCAGGTTTTAAGGGGCGAACGGCAATCTATGAAGTGGTGCCGATTGACGATACCTTGCGCCGCATGATTCATAGTAATACGGCTGAATACGAGTTAGAAGAGTACGCCCGCCAGCAAACGCCATCGATACGCGCTGATGGACTACGTAAAGTGATAGAAGGGCGAACGACCTTAGAAGAAGTACTACGCGTAACCAAAGAAAGCGCCCTAACTGATGACGCTATTCTTGGTTAACAGTAATAAATATTTTACCTATAAGTACTTTTATAGCGCGGCTATTTTGCGGCGATACATTCTATTTCGACGCTTGCGCCCGCGGCTAGCTCTGCGACACCAAAGGCTGAGCGCACAGGATAAGGCTTCGCCAGTTCTGCTTTATAGACTTTATTAAAGTCATCAAAGTCGTCCATGTCAGTCAGCATCGCCATACATTTGACGATGTCTGACTTTTGGTAGCCATACTTTAATAAGGTTTCATTAATATTATCGAGCGCTTGTTTGGCTTCGGCTTTGACGCCGCCTTTGACCAATTTGCCGTCTTTAAAACCAATTTGGCCTGACATGTATAAGGTGTCGCCGACCCGTACCGCTTCTGAAAACGGATAATTGCCACCGTCACCAAGAAACACAGGACTAGATTTGGTAATGGCTACGTTATTGGTCGCTGGTGCCGCATTGGCACTAACTGCAACGCCTAGTGAGCAGGCGCTAATCAGCACCGCTTTAGATAAATTGGTCGTCAATTTATTGATATATTTCGACATGGCTGTCTCCTTATTATGATGTTTTCTAAATCCATTTTTAGGTGTCATCGTTTTTTTAATCCATTACAATTCATTGCTCTCTAAGTTTTCTTCAGAAGACGAATTGTCTTCTTCACGCTCAGTTTGGGCATTGTTAGATTGTTCATTTGCAAAATTCTCATTTTCTAACTGTTTAGCGGCTTTACCTTGACGGCGCGCTTCTAATTCAGATTTGGGTATCCAAGCCCAGGTCATTTCAACGACGATGGGGTCGCGCTCGCTATCAGATTCACGGTCATGAATCACGCAGGGTATGATCATCTCACCTTTTGGCGTATTTAAAATATCCAAACGCTGCTCGTCAGACAATGAGGCCACAGCGGCAATTTGACCTTTTTTAATCGGGCGATAAAAATTCACCGAATAAGATTTAATCAATAATACGCGGTCAGAGGGTAGGTTTAAACCCAAAATAAATCCGGTCGCGGTTTCAGCAAGTAAGGTAATGGCGACGGCATGGACTGAGCCAATATGATTTTGCACCGCTTTAGTATTGTTTAAGCTGACCACCACTTGATTGGGATCGACGGTCTCATAATAGATGCCCGTTGTGCCCACATACGGCACTACTTTGCCAAAGGCTTTCGATAAAATGCTGGCGCGCGCACCCGCAGGCAAATATTTGGTGACAGATAGCAGCTTGGTAAATTGGTTGCTGATGGGTTTTAGCGTGCTATTTGGCTGTTCGACTGGCACTTTGGTGTTGTCAGAAACCTTGGCTGGCAGTTTGTTGCTCAGTTTGCTAGGGAGTTTTTTTAATAATCCTGACATACAACGTTCCTTAATTTGAAGTGGGATTTGCGATATTTACTACTGATGCTTTGCTGCTGATATTTTGTTACTGGGATAAAAATATTGAGATGATGGATAAGTTAGCGAATTTTGTCTATCCTAACAACTATTTTAGTTATGGTACATCAAGCGCCGTATCGCTACTATTATTAACATGAACTACCGCGCTTATGAAATATGAGTAAGGTAACGATATCGTAGAGGCGAGAAATAACGCCACTGTCTGTTAGGCCAGTTATTCCTGCGAGGTCGCTTAACGTTAGCGGGTCACGTAATACAGGTTATAGTAATACACGTTATAATAGTCAGGTTTTAACGCGGCTAAAGTATTTTTCCGTGATTTTCTTATGCTAGACAATGCGATGCTGGATAACGCTATGCCTGATATATCTCCTTACATACCAACCAATATCATCTATACGGGCGTCGCTGGTACGGGTAAAACTTATCGTTTGCTGCAAATCGCTAAGCAATATACCGATGATTTGCCGCGCGTAAATGATGAGCAATTATTGGCGCAGCTGCTGCAATCGTTAAGCTGGCGTGACGTTGTTTGCTTGATATTTTTGGATTTTAAATCAAAAAAGCAAGACTTGATTAAGGTGCCAGAAATTATCAATCATGAGTTTTTTCTTAGTAAAGCGGCGCAAAATGCGCGTGATAAAAACTTAAGTAATACCGCTTGGTCTGTGCTGCAAATGCATACGCCTAGCAGTTCACAAACGGTGAGTTATAAAAACCGCGCTAGCCAAGCCTATTTTGACAAAGACCCTAGCGGCGCGTGGTATTTGTTGCCAGAAAGTATAGATTTATTAGGCGATTTAGCGCAGCAATTGGCCGAGTTTCAGCAAGTACAGCGCGAAAACAGTAGCCAAAAGCAAGAGTTTCGCCAGCAGCGCTTTAGTATGGTCAGCTTTCATCAAGCCTACGGTTATGAAGAGTTTGTCGAAGGTATTCGCCCAGTCATGACAGCGTCCGAGCATACAACGAATAGTGCGCCGCAAATGAATTATGCCATTCAAGACGGGGCATTCTTAAAATTATGCCAGCGCGCTGCTAACGACCCCGAACAGCGTTATGCCATATTAATCGATGAGATTAATCGAGCTAACGTCTCTCGGGTTTTTGGCGAGCTATTGAGTTTGATTGAGGCCGATAAGCGCGCTGGTATGGCAAACGCGATGACGGTCAATTTGGCCTATTCGGGACGGCCCTTTAGCGTCCCTGCCAACGTCGATATTTATGCTACCATGAACACCCAAGATCACTCATTAGCGCCGCTTGATATGGCCTTACGTCGGCGCTTTCGCTTTATTGATTGTCCGCCAGAGCCTGAACTATTACCTATGATTTATCTTAATCAAGGCTTAGAAGCAGATAATTCAGCAACGATAGACTTGGCTAAATTACTAGCTGGTTTAAATAAACGCATCGCGCAAACGCTAGGGCTTGATGCGCAATTGGGTCATGCGTTTTTATGGTCAGTAGACAGTCTTGAACAATTGCAAACGGCACTTATTGAGCAAATCATTCCGCAATTAGCACAAGCAGCGAGTGGCCAAATCACTATTTTGCAATATATCTTTCAAGATGAGCAGCAGCCGATATGCGCGCAATTTATACAAGACAGCCAAGCGCTCATGAATGATGCAAATAACCTAGCCAATGCTAACAGCTCAAATTCAATGTTTACCGACCCGCACGCATTTCTCGGGCAGCCTATGAGTGCTAGTAGTTATAAAATTAATGCAGATTTAATCAATAATACGGCTGAGTTTGCAAAGCCATTTGTCTATCAGCGTTTATATTAAAAGGATTGTCAGCAAGTGATGAGTAGGGTATTAGCGTCTGATGGCAAAGCGATAGGTAGCAACGTTAATAGCGGTGTTAATAACGCCAATACGACTACGCATGAAGCTCATATCATCACCGTATTTGAGCACCAGCGTTTAACGGCGCACGATTTTACGCACGTAGCGGATTTTCACTGGTTAATGGCGCAAGAATTTAGCGTTTTTACTATTAAACGCCAGCAAGGTCAATGGCAGCTCAAGGTTGGCCATTATATTGGTGTTATTTTATTGCCAAGTGGTATGACGCTTGAGATATTGCCCAAGCTGATGACAAAAAGGCCCACCGATTATCAGCAGCAATATCAGTCCTCTAGCGCCAACGATATCAATCAGACGCGCCAGTGGGTACAAAATATGCTGGCAGATTTAGCCAGTAGCAATCATGATAAAAACAAGCACTCTAAAAACAAGCTTCATAACACAAAAAACCTAGGCCAATTTAGCTCTCAGCTAGCAGCGCTACCGATCAAAGCACTGCCATTATCTGACTGGCTTGTCGCTCAATTTTTACAGCGTCTGATACATTATCAACCGATCAAGCATTATCAGACGCAAATTCATAATCAAGCAGCGCTCCAAGGACGCTTGCTGATAAAAGAGCAGTTACGTCTTAATAGCATGCAGCCGCATAAGTTTATCTGTGAAAGCAGTGTGCTAAGCCAAGAGATGCTCAGTAACCGCTTGATTAAAAGCGCGCTCAACCTACTTGCGCCGCTATTGTCAGCGTCAATGTCACTCCCATCGTTACAGTTATGGCAAAAAATCCCTGCGTTAAATCGTCATGAGCTACAGCGCCTAGAACCGTTATATCAACAAGCAAAGCGCCAATTAGCGCTGCAGCCTTTATCTCGCCAGCAATTACAAGCGGCGCAGCAGTTAGTAGAATTGGCCTATTGGCTATTACAACACTCTGCTGCGCATACGGGCAATGGTATTAATCCGCGAACATCAGTAAATCAGAGTGCCTCTCAACCGCGCTTATGTTTATTGTTTGATATGAATCAAGCGTTTGAGCAATGGGCAAGCCAGCGTATCGCGGACCAGTTTCAGCAAATTAATTTGGCTTATAAACCTTTGTTTCAAGCCCAACGTGTGTGGCTACATGATGCAAAAGGGCAGGCGTGTCTTTCTATTCGTCCTGATTTATTGATATATAAGAATTCTAATGCGCCTACTGGCAAGAATCATAATGGCAAAGATGATGGGGCGATTAATGTAGCTACCGTAGAGTCTAGCTCGCATACATCCTTTCACTCACCGCAATCAGGCAATTATAGTCATGTGATTGATATTAAATGGAAGTATCTGCCACATGCAGGCGCGATTAGTGCGAGCGATGCCTATCAGTTGAGCAGTTATGCGCAGGCTTATCATGCAGAGCAGGGGTGGCTGGTTTATCCGGTACAGGACGCTAGCAGCCAACCAATTCTGCTAAAGCAACAAGCTTATAATGACGCAGGCGCTCACAGGTTAAGTGATCAGCAGTCAAGCCCTGCCAAATTATGGCTAATACCTTTTAATGTACTCACCGGCACTATAAACGGTGGCTTGCTTCCGGATTGGAATGTAGTATAATAAGCGCATCGGCAATTGAGTATTAGGGCTGGTAAAAACCAACGTTGCGACACCGCCATTTTTATAAAAAATGAGTATTTTTGAAAGAATTTAACGATTCTTTAAAATAATCAAAAATAGGTGTTGACACAATCGGCTTTTCCCCTTAATATGTGCACCTCGATAGCGAGGAACATTAACAAGTTGGCAGTATTACTGATAACGAGTTAAACAACAAGCTATCGTGATAATAGAGAATTTCGGAGTGTGGCGCAGTTTGGTAGCGCATCTGGTTTGGGACCAGAGGGTCGTAGGTTCGAATCCTATCACTCCGACCATCTATTTCAAGAGCCTTACAGGCTTTTTTTTATGTATAATGATATTGTTTTTTATCTTAGAAGTTTCTGATATGATAAACAATTCAAGATATGTAAAAGTCCTCTAAGAGCGCCTGTAGCTCAGCTGGATAGAGCATCTCCCTTCTAAGGAGGTGGCCGCAGGTTCGAATCCTGCCAGGCGCGCCATTTAGCCTGTCAATCTTGCCTTATCAGGTAATAGTTATGGCGGTTGTAGCTCAGTTGGTAGAGCCCCGGGTTGTGATCTCGGTTGTCGTGGGTTCGAGTCCCATCAGTCGCCCCATATTTTATTCTGCATTACCCTTCTTATTTAATTAAAAAATCTTTTTTAAATTATTCTATGTGCCTTTATTGGCATTTTTTTTTGCCTGTTTTTTATCTATCCTTTACCTATTAACGAATGTCGCCGAAATTAACGCGAATTATAGACGTCTCACATTTAATTATCTCAGTATTTACTAGCGTTTTTTTGCATTTTTTCTTATGATAGTTATTTTTAATAAAGATTTATTAGACCTCTTGCAAAAGTCATAGTCAAAAGTCATAGTCTAAGCTCGGAATTAATGATACCAGCAAACAGCTTCATTCTAAGATCATAGCGCTGACGACGGTTGCGATATTTATGAGCCACGATTTTGAACCGTTTGATTAAGCCTATTTTGTGTTCAACCATAATACGAAACTTTGCCAGATAGTGATTGGCCTGTTTGCATATCTCCAATAACTGACCACCACGAGGTTTCTTAAATGGTGTGAAAGTTTGGTTATGTAGCTTTGCTAACCCTTGATAACCACTGTCTGCTAGATAGTTAGTACTCTCAGGTAACCAATCAGGACAAGTATCTTTATACAGCTTAAAATCGTGGATTGACCCTTTGGACGTTTGAACATCTAATATTAAGCCTGTTTTCCAATGGACGATCACTTGCGCTTTTAAGGTATGTTGTTTCTTCTTGCCACTATAGTAGTCTCTTTGGTTTTTTTTGGACGCTCAATAGGGGTTTCGGTAGCATCGACAATGACGACTGACCAATTGATGTCGTCATCGACTCTACTAGGCAGCTTTTTAGGTAATTCAAACTTACCTGAATCGATAAGTACGTCTTCTACTTTACGAATGATACGGCTAGCAGAAGACTCATGAATACCAAAGTCCATACTGATATGATAAAGCGTGCGGTATTCACGCCAATAAGTCAGAGCTAGTAGTATCTGCTCCTTAAGACTGAGCACACTTGGTCTACCTGATTTGGTCTTAGATGCTTCATGCTCTTGTATGGCCTCAAGCATGTCATAAAAGGTGGCTTTATGAATGCCAGTGTAGCGTTTAAAACCAGCGTCACTTTGTTTGAGTAGCTTATCTATGTTTGGCATATCTATTAAGTAAGTAGAGTTCAATAATATACGTTGTGTCTTACAACTACTTTTGCAAGAGGTCTATTAAAAGCGTTCCCTCAGACGTTTTATAGTCAGTTTCAAGACAGTTTAATATAAAATACCTTTAAAAAGGCGCGCTGCTGGAGTAAACTTCCCGCGCTTGCTGTGTGCTTTGCACTTCAGAGGCTTTACAATTCAAAGGCCTTGTACTCCAAAAGCTTTGCAAGTTTTATCCCAGTCTCGTTAAATTTTTTATGCTTAACGGACTGACGTTTTCCGACAGTTTTTAGGATTAATAGCTTTTAAGGATAGTTTTCTAAAACTAGTCACTTGGCTTTCAGGTTTTAAGGCAGTTCATTTATTTTGTATTTTTTGGATAACTTTTTATTTGGCACCCATCCTTATTTTAAAAATGGCGTTAAAAATAAAATAAATTATAGTCAAACAAAAAATAATTTTTACCTCAAACGCATCAAGCGAGTTTACGGTTAGAGCAGTTTTACTTTTTGTCTACATTGACGGCTACCGAGCCCCTATTATTGAGGAAATGATGGATGGACGCACTGAGCGTGCTGCTACAAAATGTGCATTTATTCGAAACGAAATATTATCGTTTAAATGGCGCGGGCAATTGGTCTTATTCAATCACCAGGCAAGATACGATTTTATTTTATTTGGTCATGTCGGGCGGCTTTTGTATTGATGTCGGCAATGGCCCACGAGAGACGCGTGCCGGTGACATGATTATGATTCCAAGCGCGCATAAACATGTGAGTTACGCGCTCAATTACAATGGTAATGAGGCTCAGCCGTTAGATGAGCTGCTGAACGATTGTGAAGATCGGACGCTGGAACTTAAAGGCGACGGCAGTGGTGATGGTGAACTTGATTCATCATTAATATTGATTGAATGTAAGTATGATAAAGCGATGATTCGTCCTTTATTATCAGTGTTGCCATCGATACTGCCCGAAGTTAACGATGAGGCTGATGGTAGGTTTGAAGTCATTGATGTCGAGATTAGGCTCCTGACTTTGGAGGCTGAGCACGAGCGCATGGGTAAAACTGCGGTCATCAATCATTGGGCAAGTATTATGATGATTGAATGTTTGCGGGTGTATATTGAGCGTCTGCCTGAAGCCACTGACAATTGGCTAACCGCCATGAAAGACCCGTTTTTGACCAAGGCGCTGGTAGCCATGCATGAGATGCCAAGCGAAAATTGGACGATTAATAAGCTCGCTGAGGTAGCAGGGATGTCACGCTCCAGCTTTGCGCAGCGCTTTAAAGAGGTGGTTGGTATACCGCCACTGACCTATTTGATGGATTATCGCTTGCGCTTGGCCGCCCGTTATCTGCGTCTGCAGCAAAACAGCATTAGCCGTATTAGCGAGCTAGTTGGTTATGCTTCGGACTCGACTTTTAGCCAAGCCTTTAAGCGCGTCTATGGCATCTCGCCAAAAGCTTATCGCCAGCAATACCAACAACAAACGCTTGCTTAGTCAGCTTTTCCATTCTCCATATTTCTAAAAAACGCTAAGGTGATTTATTTATCCTTAGCGTTTTTTTATACCTCAGCGTTTTTTATATTGGTCATACTGGTTTTTTTGGATGTTTTCACTGTTCAATTTAGACTTTATTATTTATTTTGATGCCTAGCATTTCGGCGATGGACAGCTGACAATGTACTTAGGTTCAGGTACTATAGAATAGTGAGTCGCCCAAGCAGGTTAGATGCGAGGATGCGAGATTTTTAGCGCACTTTGTAGCAATAGATGACCGTATGTACTTGACAGTAGCTATATATTAGTAATAGTAGACTACTCACTTAGGGTAACTTGGGCGAAGTTTATTTTTGTAGCTGATGGTATTTTATGACTGAACCGACCGCCAAGCCAACCGTATCAAATAGCCAACACGGCGCTACTGCGTCTGCCACACAGGCAGGCAGCACTAATAAAAATGACGCTAAAGCTAAGGCAAAAAACAAGCAACGTGCGGTAAAAAATAAGCAAAAAGATAACGTCACGCCTGCGCTTGATAAAGCGGCGTTGCTCGCGTTATTTACTTTGCCAAATACTAAATCCAATCCTGAATTAAGCTCTGAGCAGGCACATCTAAATACTGTCAGTAGCAACGAAACGAATAGTAGTAAAACGAACAGCAGCGAGACCAATGTCGCCGCGCAGCGAATAGCGCTTTATCGCAGCCAGCATGAGCGCACGCGTCAGCTGTATATGGCGTCCGCCGCTACCCGTCCTACGTATCTTGTGCAAACGCTAAAAACACAGTTTGCTGAATATCAGCAATATTTACTGGCGCAGCAGCTTGATAAACGTGGTCTTATGGACACCGATGGGCTAGAGCGTTTATGGCAACAGCTGCATGTGGTCGATGACATTATCGAGGACATCGTACGCCATATGCCGGCGCAGCAGCCCGCAGGTTGGCAGCTGACGACACAAGATGGCCATAATCCGCTGCGTTTTCCTACCGTTGGTAAGCTCAAACATGACAAACCTATTTTGGACCAAGGCAGCTTAAACAGTTATGTCCTTGGGCACTTTGGCGTCAGTAGTTTTACTTATGACCGCGCTTATTATATTGGTCATGTGGTTGGTTACTTATTTAGCTGCTATTTTTGCGCCCATTTGTCTATCAGTTATGGGGTTAGCGCACTTGGTCCGCAGGTCGTAAGTGATTACGAATATGCTAGCCTTGAGACGCCGCATATGGTGAGATTGCTACAAGGCTTGGATGGTTATTGCAAAAAACGTGTGTATCAGCTGGCGGTCATTTGCGCGCGCCTTAGCGTCTTTGCCAGTGATAAGCGCATCGAGAGAATGCTGATTGCTGAGGTCAATGACTTTGATAAAAAATTGCAACAACAGCATTTAGATGTTTTATTATTACAAGGCTTAATGCCAGATAGTAGTGATTCTACGCCGCTTTTTTAAGGTTTTTATTCGCTAAAATTTACTTTAAAATTCCTGCTTATCAGCATTTCTCATTGACCACCTTAGGATATTTGCCGCTATGCCCGCTTATCATTATAAAGCGTTAGACGACCATGGCAGTGTCCAAAAGGGTTTGATCGAAGGCGACTCGGCGCGCCAAGTGCGTCAGCAGCTGCGCGATAAACAGTGGACCCCCGTTGAAGTCAACGCGGTCAATGACAGACAAAGTCAACACAAAAGCCGCTATAAAAAACCCTCTGCTTACGAGTTGGCGTTGCTGACGCGTCAATTATCGGTATTGCTTGCCGCTGGCATTCCTTTGGAGGAAACGCTCGCTGCCGTCGCCAAACAATCGCCAAAAACCCATATCAAATCATTGATGCTTGCCGTGCGCTCGCACGTACTAGAAGGCTTGAGCCTTGCGCGCGCGCTGCAACAAGCGGCCAGTTTTCCGCCACTTTACATTGCTACCATTGCCGCAGGGGAGAAGTCCGGTCATTTAGACTTAATTCTCAATCAGCTGGCAGACTACACCGAAAACCGTTTTGCCCTACAAAAGAAAATCCAAGGGGCGATGGTCTATCCAATCATGCTGATGGTGATGGCGGTTGGGGTGATTATGGGCTTGATGAGCTTTGTGGTGCCCAAAATTGTCAAAGTCTTTGAACAATCTGAGCAAGCGCTGCCCTTAATTACCCAAGTGGTTCTGAGTTTATCAAATCTTATCACCCAGTGGTGGTGGCTAATGCTGCTGGTCTTGGCAGGCGCGGCGTTTTTGTTTTATCGCTTTGCCCAAACGCAGGCAGGTAAATTAGCCATAGACAGTATGGTGCTTAAATTGCCGATATTGGCTAGGTTGTCAAAAGGGCTTAATGCGGCGCGCTTTGCCAGTACGCTTGCGATATTGGTACGCTCGGGGGTGCCGCTGATTGAAGCGCTGCATATTGGCGCGGCGGTGACGACCAATTTACACATTCAAAAAACCATTATCACCGCAGCCGATAGGGTAACGGAAGGCTCAAGCTTATCGAGTCAATTAGAAAAATCCACTTACTTCCCGCCGATGATGGTACAAATGATTAAAAGTGGGGAGAATTCAGGCGAGCTTGAAAACATGCTCAGCCGCGCCGCTACCATGCAAGAAGCGGAAGCAACCAACTTTATCAGCACCTTGCTATCGTTACTTGAGCCTTTGATGTTGGTATTAATGGGCGTGGTGGTCATGATTATCGTAATGGCCGTGATGCTACCGATTGTGAATATGAATGATTTAGCTGGTTAGTACGCGCTTAAACCTTTTTAAAATCCCACCAGCTAGTTCAAATTCCATTACCACTATCTTGCTAAAACTTCCGTTAACTTTCTTAAGAATTGCTTACTGTTGTAGATTGTTGACAGCGGCGTATTTTTACTAGAGCAAAACCAAGCTGCAAGCTATAGTGAGCGCTAGTCAAAAGTTCTGCTGATGCAGCGCTGGATAAAAATAAAATCATGGTTTATAGTGATAAATCGGTTTGGTGTTCATTAATTTCCAGTTATTGAATTTATCAAGTAACTTAATGCGCTCTGAACGCCATTTTTCCTATAAGCCGTTTCCCTATTTATATCACCTGATACTAAAAGCGATGACAAAAGCGATGACTACAATTGACACGATGCAAGTAAAGACGATGCCAAAAAACGCTATGAATAACGATAAGTTTCAGGCAGAAAATATAAGCAAAGATATGCCCGCTGCGCTAAAGGACCGTCCGTTACTGCATCATAGCCAATCTGGATTTACCTTGATCGAGATTATGGTAGTGATTGTCATTTTGGCCATTCTTGCAGGTTTAGTCGTGCCAAAAGTAGTTGGGCAAAGCGATAAAGCACGCGTTAAAACCACTGAAACGGCGCTGGCGACGGTATCCAATGCGCTTGATATGTACAAGGTTGATAATTCGCGTTATCCAACCACCGCGCAAGGTCTAGAGGCATTAATCACACCGCCTGCCGACGCCAAAAACTATCCTGATGGCGGCTATATCAAAGGCGGCTATCCGACCGATGGTTGGGACAACGAGCTGCAATATGTCGCGCCAGGTAGCGAAGGTCGCCCTTATGATTTATTTTCGTTGGGGGCTGATGGGCAACAAGGCGGCGAAGGGCAGGACGCTGATATTTATGCCCAGCTATAAGCTTAGCCTTAAAGTAATTAGAGATGAGCCATACAGCATTTTCTAATAATCACACTTTATGCAGTAAAGCGGCGTTAAATTTTCTAGATATCAACCAATAAGGCATTATTGGTTGATATTTTTTATTAAAGCATAAAATAGGTACAAAAGTGCTCCTGGGATAAATTTTGCTTGCTTGCTGTGCCGACATAGCTCGATGCGGCGCAAAATTTCTCTTAATAGCACTGCGTTTTTTATAGTGAACTTACGATTGTCAGTTATTAAAACCCGTCACTAAAGGTAGTTATCTATGTCCATAAAAACAGCAATTTTAACAACTGTCATCAATAAACGCCCTTCTAAAAAATCTCATCTATTGATAATTACGCTTATGAGCACCTCGTTGATGACAGGTTTATCAATGACGACTTTGAGCGCGCAGGCGGCGGGACTAGGCGAATTGTTTGGCAACAATAATGCCGCGCAAGCGAAATTTTTGCCTGTCGGTGAAGCCTTTCAAGTGGGCAGTGTGACCAAAGCAACGTCTAAAGGCACGCAGTTATCGATTACCTTTGATATCACGCCCGGGCATTACGTTTATAAAAACAAGCTGACGGTAAGTTTTCCTAAGGGCATCAGTGCGACGCCACTTAGCTTTAGTCAATCGCCAGTTTCTATTAATGACCCCACCTTTGGGAAAGTCCCCGTCTTTACGCAAAAAAATGTGATCGCTACCACTACGCTGACCACCAATAATGGTAAAGGCGCAAAAAATGTCCCAGTAGTCATCGGCTGGCAAGGCTGCGCCAAAGCAGGACTGTGCTATCCACCTGAGAAAATTAAAACCACAGTGAATATTGGCACAGTACGTAAATAAACAGCCACGTAAATAAACAATCATGTAAATCGGCAAACATGTAAATAAACCAGCACGTAAATAGACAGTGAATTGGTCAATTCGAATTTTGGTAATAAATAGGTAGCCCTTCATGTCCATTAAGACAGCAGAAAAGCCCCCGTCATTAACGAAAAATACATCTTCAAAAAAATCTCGTCTATTAGCATTTGCTTTAACCACCAGCTCACTGTTGACAGGGCTGGCTACTACTGGGCTAACGGTTGCGCCAATAGCCTCGCAAGCAGCAGGTTTGGGTGATTTATTTAGTAGTGATAAAAGTGCGGCACAGCCGAAATTTTTGCCCGTTGACGAAGCGTTTCAGGTCAGCAGTAGCAGCAAACCGGTCAGTAATGGGACGCGCTTAGCCATTAATTTTGACATTACGCCTGAGCATTATGTTTATAAAGACCAAATTAAGCTGACTTTGCCTGCTGGCGTAAAAGCTGCGCCGTTTACCTTTAGCCAAAAGCCTGTTTCCATTGATGACCCAACCTTTGGGAAAGTACTGGTGTTTGACCAAGCCAATATGGTCGCCAGCACCATTTTGAGCAGTAGTAATGGCAAAGGCATAGAAAATGCTGCTATGACGATAGGTTGGCAGGGCTGTGCCAAAGCTGGACTTTGCTATCCGCCGGAAAAGATAAAAACGACGGTAAATATCGCTGCCGCGCCACAATCGGCAGCCAATATTTCAAGTAATACAGCTCTAGATTCTGCGAGCAATAATAACAATGCAGAAACTGCGCAATCATCTACAGATACGACTGATGCCGATAACCTTGCCGCAGAGCAATCCTTGACTGATGATGAAGTAATTGATTATGCCTTGTTAGATGACGAAGCTCTAGACGGGGAGCTTAGTGCGACCAATACGATTTCTGGTGCCGATAAACAGACAATAGCTAGCGATGTAACAAATAATTCTGCGGCAGCAAACGATAGCAACGATAGAGATAATAGCGCGGCAACGAACAATATCGTTACGGGCGATAATGCGATTAATAGCGATCCTTTTGGTTTGGCTTCGCATCCGTGGTTGGCATTGGTGTTATTATTTTTAGCAGGATTGGGCTTGGCATTGACGCCATGCGTGTTACCAATGCTACCGATTGTCGCCAATATTGTTGCTCGCCAGCAAAACCCAACAGTTAAAAAAGGGGTCATTTTAACGACCAGTTATGCTATTGGTGTCGCCACCGCTTACGGTATTTTAGGGGCTGTCATTGCGGTATTTGGCGAGTCATTAGGCATTATTGGTTGGCTGCAAAACCCTGTTATCTTGATTAGTTTTGCCATCGTTTTTGTCCTACTAGCGCTTTATATGCTGGGTGTGTTTAACATTCGCTTACCGCGAGCGATTAGCAGTAAAATGCAAGGTCTAAGCCAAGCGGGAGATAGCAAACTTGGTAGCACGGGCGGCAGTTTAATCGCTGGATTTTTATCAGCACTCGTGGTATCGCCTTGTGTTTCAGCGCCCTTATTTGGCGCGCTATTGGCAGTATCGACGATTGGTAGCCCGCTCCTTGGGTTTGCCGCTCTATTTATGCTAGGTTTTGGTTTGTCGGCACCGCTTATCTTAATTGGCGCGACCCAAGGTAAAATCATGCCAAAAGCGGGCGAGTGGATGAATTGGGTCAAGCAGGGCTTTGCTTTACTGCTTTTTGCTGTGGCGTTATTATTAATTGAGCGCGTCTTTATCTCGCCTGTGATGCTAATGGTGTGGGCGCTCTGGTTTATGGTGGTCGCGATGTGGGCATGGAGCTGGTTGGGCAAAGGTCGTATGCTGACCCAAGCGCTCGGGTTAATTGCTGGTATTTGGGCGACTTGTTTAATCGTCGGCGCGGCATTGGGTAACAATGACAGCTTGCATCCGCTGGCATCATTAACATCGTCAAACGCCGCTCCGATGATGCAAACGGCTGCTGGTCAACCAGCTACGAGTAACGCAACAGATAAGACGGTGACGACGCTAGCTGAATTAGATGCTATTATCGCTGCCAACCCTAAAGTGCTGGTCGATGTGACTGCCGAATGGTGTATCGAGTGCCGTATTATGGATAAAAACTTATTTCATAATCGCCCCACGCAAATGCAAGATTGGCAATTGGTCAGACTTGATATCACCGACACCACAGCCGACTCTAAAGCCATCTTAGCACGCTATCAATTGTTTGGCCCGCCAGCATTGCTCTATTATCAAGACGGACAATTGATCAATCAACAAGTGGGTGAAATTGGCCGCGCAGAGTTTGAACAAACTTTAACGGCATTGGATTAGTCATTTAATCTAAATCAATACCACATTATTTTTAACGTAAATAAGCCAACGTCCTTTGATAATAGGACGTTGGTTTTTTCGATTTTATTAGACAGCGATAACGCTAGTATAGTGCACTTATTTTCATTACAATAAAGCAACATTGCTAAAGGCGCACTACTATAAGTAAGCGCTACCTTGCACCTCCACATTTATTGATTTTCTTTTAGTTCTTATTCTATTTTAGCGTTCACGCTAATGGCTATATTAATTATTACATATACTCTGCTGGCGCTCATGTCAGTGAGTTAAAGGACATTTATGTTTTCTCATATTACTCCACAGCGACCCTCGTCAGCGCTTATCAAAGCGTATAAAACCAACAATATTCAGCTATCTACGCGCTCTAAGCGCTATTTAACGGTGGCCGTTGGTATGGCACTTTCTTGTTTTACGCTACAAGCTCATGCTGCCAATAGCACTCAAACCAATGGCAACGAAAGCTACGAAGAGTTGCCTGTAGAGGCTATCGCGTTTGAGTATGAAAATAATAATTCTCCAGAGAATGTGAGTAAGCGCGTCGTCAATCCGAACGCAGCCGCCCAAAGTGACAAGGTTATCAGTAAAGAGTTTGTCGCCGAGCAAGCAAAATTGTTTTATGAATGTACCCAAGTACAGACCAGTGCCGCACGTTTGGCCTGTTTTGATAAAGTCGCTGAGCAAGGTAAGACACCGAGTTATGTCACGACCAAGCAACCAGTTGATTTGGCAAAAACCTTGCAAAGTACCCTTGCTGGTAATCCGCAAGTTGTCCTTGTAGAAGAAAACACCATCATCTCGGCAAAGGGTAATACTGGGGCTACGGGCGCGGCGAATAATGCGTCAGCCGATGGCGAAAGTTTGGATACGGTTGGACTGACACAAAGAGAAGCGGAAGTGTTAGAAAACGTCGGTGTCACCCAAACCGATATCGAAAAATTTACCCCGCTTAGTTTATCTTATGATTTGGATAAAAATAGCGAGCGCGGCACGTGGACGGTCAGACCGCACCGACCCACTTATCTTATGCCACTTTTTTATACCTTTGATCCTAATTTAAACCCAAGTACGCCTTCACAGCCTAGACCTGATCCGCTTTTAACTTCTAACGACGCGCGTAATACTGAGCTAAAATTCCAGTTGTCATTAAAGACCAAAGTGATGGAAGATTTGTTCGATACCAGCGCAGATTTATGGTTTGGCTATACCCAAGAGTCGCACTGGCAGGTGTATAACGAAGACAACTCGCGGCCATTTCGCGCCACCGATTATCAGCCTGAGATATTCTTAACCCAGCCCGTGACAGCGGATCTGCCTTTTGGTGGTCGTCTACGTATGCTAGGGGCGGGTGCAATTCACCACTCAAACGGCCAAGATGATCCCTTATCACGCTCGTGGAACCGTGCTTATTTGATGGCAGGCGCAGAGTGGGGCAAGCTATCAGTGATACCGCGCCTATGGGCTCGCGTCAATAATGAGAGTTCTAGTAGTGAGGATAATCCAGATATCGAAGACTACATGGGCTACGGTGATATTAAGTTCTTGTATGATTTGCCTGAACAGCAGAGTCTGAGTGGTACGCTACGCTACAATCCTGCTACCAATAAAGGCGCCGCGCAGATCGATTATATCTACCCATTAACCAAAAACGTCAATGGCTTTGTGCAGTTATTCCAAGGCTACGGCGAGTCCATTATTGATTACAACCACGAAAATACTTCGATTGGTTTTGGTATCGTGCTAAATGACTGGAAAGGTTTTTAGGATAAACGCAGCAATGGGCATCGAGTGATGCGACACTTAGCGCCTTATCAAACCGGATTATGGCTGGCAGAGTATGGAGACATACGCTGTCAGTTGTGCCGTCTTTATCGCAGTACGCCGCAATCACAGCTCTTACAAAACCATTCCTCACTGATCTTGCCAAACAACTCGCCAAGCAAACAGTCACTTTTTATTAAACTGCGTCAACGATTTAACGGCCGTTTTCACAGCGGATTGCTTTGCACCCGTTGCCATCACAGTATCGTCTGGCTGCCGAAACCCTTTGACGTTGATATTGCCGCTGGCAAAGCACTATCCATTCAAGCAGCGACCTATTACGACTATCCGATACGTCAAGCTATCCGCGCCTTTAAACATCACGAAGACATGACCAAGCTGCCACTATTGCTCCATGTATTGCGCCAGTTGCCCAGACCAAACGGCTGTCATTATGATAATAGCGTCATTGTTGCCATGCCAACGACAGAGCAGCGCCTTGTTAAACGTGGCTTTGACCCTGTCAGTATTTTGGCCGCGCAGCTGTCTAAGCATTGGCATATTCCGCTTTGGCATGGCGTTCAGCGTATCGACAATACCGTGAGCCAGCAAGGGCTAACGCGTGCCGAACGTTTAGGTAATTTAGACAATGCTTTTGCTTTAGTAGACACACCGCTGGTTAAGCGCTTGCTATTGTTTGATGATGTAGCGACTACCGGTGCGAGCTTGCAAGCATTAGGCCGTGCTTTAAACGGTCAATCTAAAGGGATAGCAGGAATGAATTCTCTTACCTCTCATCAGTATGATATTTCAGCGTATGCGTTGGCACATGGAAGTCAGACGTGAACTCAATTGCGCCCACTTACAACAAGTCTTGTGTTGCTAATATGTTATCTTAACGTTATATTACCAGTATATTTTGACAAAATTTTCGGTTATTTATCAGCTATTTATAAGTAGTGAATGTAAGCTGGCTGTATGGAAAGATAAAAATATAACGTGAGTTGGGGTAAATTTACTACTGTAAAACGAGCTGACTTTGTGGAATAAGAATTGCATAGCTAGGGAGGAATATGTTGATTGGCTTTTAAATGCATTAGCATGAATTTTGAATACTCGCTACTACCGTAAATATCATACTAATGGTTGCTATAAATAGGGATTTGAGTGAAGGTTTCTGAAAATAACGTAGCAAAGAAGTTACGCATGGCCAGCTCAGGGTTTACCCTGATTGAGCTGATGGTGACGATTGCTGTGCTTGCTATTATTGTTAGTATTGCGGCTCCTAATATCAGTGCGCAACTGGCCAATCAGCGCGTGAAGTCGACAACTGCGATTTTAGAAAACGCATTAAAAGAGGCACGTGCTGAAAGCTTGATTCGCAGGCAGGATATTAAGGTAGGAATTGATGACAATGAGCACATGATTAAGATTGAATTAAAAGATACAAGCTCTACTATCGTTGCAAGCTATTCTTACAATACTAAGAGTACTATCACTGGGAATGATGTAGAGTTCCAGTCCTATAAAATTGCCAATGAAGAAACTATAACCATTTGTGATAGTAACTTAGCGGCGGCTACGCGTCAGGTGATGGTCAGCGCAATTGGGCAAGTCACTAGTCAGCTTGGAGGAACCTGCTAATGCGTCAGCATCAACGGGGGGTTGGACTGGTTGAGGTATTAGTTGCGGTTCTATTGTTGGCCGTAGCGGTTCTCGGCTTTAGTGCCCTACAAATGAACGCATTAAAAGCAACAGATGAGAGCTTAAATCGAAGTCGAGCAATGAGTATATCAAAGCAACTATCGGAAAATATACGCTTGAATAACTCAGGCGCTGAAGACTTTACTAAAGAGCTGAATGCACTTAACGCAGACAGCAACAATATTATAGATTACTGTACTAAAGTTCGCCAAGGAAGTAGTAAGTTTAGTAAAGATAGTTGTAAGAAAGATTCGTGCTCTCCCTCAGAACTTGCTGCACTAAGTGCGTGGAAAGCTGCAAACTTAGCATGCGGACAAGATATTATGCTAAATATGACGACATGTCCGGAAATGACAAATATCAATACGAGACAGTGTGTCATCACTTCTTGGGGTAACACTCTACCTATACTTAGTAAGGGCAATAAGCATGCTTGCGGAGATGATAGCGGCGCATATAAGTTAGGCTCAAGCTGTTTAATTATGGAGGCTTACTAGTGAAAACTTCGTGTAATTTTCAATATGGGTTTACGCTAATAGAACTGATGATATCACTGGTATTAGGGCTATTGATATCTGCAGCAGTCATGCAAGTCTATATTATTAATACTAAGACAGCAGGTATTCAGTCTGGTGCTTCTGATGTAATTGAAAATACAGTGTTCAATACACCAATGATTGAACAAAAGATTCGTCTTGCTGGGTTGGGGTTATCTGATAAAGCAAAGGATAACGAGCCGGGCTCAGGTATTGTTTTAACGAGCGCTAATAATGCAACCAAAGATAATGACAACAAAAAGCAGCTCGATAATTTAAAAAATCCAGATGATATTGATACAAATGGTCTTAAGGACATTACACTAGACGGTAACTCACTAAAAGTTACTTTACTTACTCATACAGGTGATGAAACCGATACGGGTAAAAACAATGAGTGGACTGGCGTAAGTAGCGTTAATCTAAAAAGTGGACAGCTCACCATTCAATACCGCGCGCCACAAAATATGTATGATTGTGAAGGAAGGCTAGCTTTAGGACCGAGACAGGTAAAAGTTGGTGGTGTTCTAGAGACCATTGATGGTCAGGTAGTTATAGAGCGTTTTTATCTCAAAGCGCCCAACCCATCTAAACCCTCTGAGTTGTCTTTATACTGTGACGCTGGCAAGTATATTACTGAGATAATGGATGATTATAGGGAGCAAAGTATCCCAGAAAAAAAGCTTCCGACTTCTGTTAATTTTACAACTAACAATAGTATCCGAGATTTCAGTGATACAGGTCAAGAAATCATAACCAATGTAGATTATTTTGATATTTTGCTGATGACTAAAAAAGATCCAACTCTAGCCAGTACACCAAAAGGTGATACTACTTTACGTTATTACACCGTTAAGGAGTATCTTGGTTTAGAGTCGAGTATAAAGCCTGTTATTGTTGGAATTAAGTACGGATTGATTCTGCGCTCAGGGAATGCCGTATTGTCTGAGGATGGCCCATCAGCATTCAATGTATTAGGTAATAAGCTAACCCTTAAATCAGGTTTAAATAAAAACTATATCAGAACAGTAGTTGAATCCAATGTCACGTTAAGGAATATCAATCATTAAAGCAGTTTGGGTATGACGTGTTGAGGTTATTTTATTTGGATATTTGCACTATGAAAAGACATTCAAACTGTCAGATCAGTCACTCTCAAGAGGGAGCCACGCTCATTGCCGTGTTATTGTTTTTAATGCTTATTATTTTAGTAGGCGTTATTGCAGTTAAAAGTAGTATAACTTCTTTAAGATTAGCAACGAGTGAACAAGTTGACACTCTATTATTGACCTCTTCAGACAATACCAATAAGAATATTGAAAATATCATCAATGAGGCAAAATACGAAAATGAAAGTGTAAAGCTATTAGGACCTCTTGGTTTTTTTGGCTACTTTATGAATATTGGCGCCACCTCTAACCGTGGTGACCAAGTCGTATTTTGTTATCGCCCAAGAAAGAATTACTTTTTTAGTATGTCAGAGGCAACGGTGCTAACGCCTTCTAATAAAAGCAAGCTGATAGGGGGAGCCAATGCTTCAGGCGGATTTTGTCAAGTAAATAACGCTGAGGATTTTGTTAACGCAAGACAAAACGTTATGACACAAGTTTCAGTAACTAGACCAAACACTGTATCTATACCAGTAACGCCTTTTGGGCACGTACCTTTAGGACAATCCATCACCTCAGACGATGCAGCCAGTTCTTCACCCAATTTTCGGATTCACTCTACTTCGTTTTTGCCAGCATTATCGAGCGCCTCTGACAGTGAGATTACAGAGTGTCTCAAAAAACCTAGTGAGAATGCCAGCGCTATCGCTTCAGGTGTGGATAATGATGATACTAGCGAGATAACTTATTTCGGTGAAACTCGTAATGAGTGCTTGGCTAAAATCGGGGTGCCAGCTAAGGTTATCGTCGGCGAGGTTCAGCTAGAGAATATGAACAATACCGAAAAATGCATCAAGTTTGGTAAGGGTAGCGGCAAAATAAGCGATGAGTGCCAAAAAATATTAAATGTCACCGCAAACGGTAGTTCTAAATAGCAATCGTATTAGATCTTATATATCAAATATAGTGAGAATCGTCATGAAAACAAGTCAATCTAATAAGTGTCCGCGTCGACCGTTTCGAGCGACTACGTTGACGACGGCTATAGGGGCAATGCTGCTGACTCTTCCTATGCTTAGTCAAGCTGGAACGAGTGATGATGGGTTTGGCAATAAACGCTACAATAAGCTTGGGGACTTGACAATCTACCAGCCGAGCACAGAATCTAATAAACCAACACTCACTTTGATGCTTGATAAGTCAGGGAGTATGTGGGGTAAATATAGCTTTAAAGAAGACGATGTATATCAGCGTCAAGATATATATAAGGCTTCTAGATGTGAAGGTTTTCTTTGTTTTATAGGTATTGGTAAATTTACATATAGGAATTACATAAGTAAAGCAGATATACCAAATGATTTCACTTATGAAAGTAGTTTCAAAAAATATACTGTGCCAGGTTTAACCGGTGCAGATAAACAGTATTGTCTTATGAGTGAAAAATCCAATACTACTTATGCAGAAGACTATAATCCCATTTACGAAACTATCAATGGCGTAAGTTTGGAGTACTGTGAGAAAAATGGCGAAAGAGTTTATGATCGAATGTCTAAGCTTAAATTAGCTATGTTAGAGCTGTTAGCTTTTGACAGTGTCAATGAAGACATCATTATGGGTATCGGGGCTTTTGGTTATAACAGCTATCAAGGTCAAATTAAGGTTGCTGCAAAACCTTTGGATGCTACTCAGAAAGAAAAGATTTATGGGTTTTTAAGAGGGCTAGACCCTTCAGGTGGCACACCTATGGCAACTGCATTTACAGAAGCAGCTGCCTATATGTTAGGCAATAGTACTTATAATGGAGGATCTGATTATAGCGGTATGCGATCCACGAATGACTCATCTATCGTAAGAAACAATCAATATATCGCCCCTGAAACGCAGCAGTGCGGCGCAAAAGGTGTATATCTGCTAACAGATGGCTTTCCTAATAATATAAGTAATCAATCTAACCTAAAAAAGATGATGAAACAAGCATTGAATGTATCGAATAATATTCAGTGTTCGAGTGAACTATTGGAGGGTAATGACAGCGGAGACCAATGGAAGTGTATGGGTGAGTTTGCAACCCAGCTTCGTACCCAGCGCCAAGTCACCACCGCTATGGTGGGATTTGGTTATGATTTTACTGCTGTTGATGACCCTGATAACTATATCTCAGTTGAGCGCGTGATTGATAAATTTAAAGATAGTGACGGTAAAGCCTATAAATACAATAAAAAATATTATGATTGTAACAAGATACCAATTAGTAATCCTGATGCTCGAAATGCTTGTAACTTAGGCATGGAGTCGGGCAAGTTTGATAATGTCGGTGGCTATGGTCAGGGTGGGTTTTATTTTGCTAAAGACACCAAAGACATCGTCGGTAGTGTTTTGTCCGTCATTCAGGACTTAGAGATGGATCTGCCCAGTATTCCAGCAGGAACCATCACCGTTCCTCAAGACCCATTGAGCAGTTTGAGCGTCAAGCCCTATGCTTATTTGCCCATGCTGGAGCCTAAGGTAGGAAGTGATATTGCCATCTGGCCTGGTAATCTTAAAAAATATCACGTCGAGCAAGGCACACTATTTGGTCAAGGCGGCAAAAGGCTCTATATCGATAGCGACAATAAAGGCGGCTTTCCAGATGATCTCAACCCTGATGCTCAGGACATCTGGAGTAAAGAGAACGAGACGATCACCAATGCTGCTGGGGCGACCGTAAATGTCAATGATAGAATTACCGCAGGTGGGTTTTATGCACAATTAACCGCGCCCAAAAAAGCCAACAATACCACTCGAAATGTCTATGTTGAGAGTACTATCAATGGCTCGACTAAACTGGTCAGGGTTGGCGTCACTGATGGCAAATTGGTTGGATTTGGTGCTAATGAGCTTGATAATTCATATACCACATTAACCAAGCTGTATCTACTTGGCTTTTTGGGCTATGACGTTAGTGCTACCCAAGCGGAAGCTGATCGTATTAATAATTCTGCGCGTGGTGTGCAAAAAGAGCTTGAAAAGTTGATTGCCAATCCACCAGGAGATATTAAAGTTTTAGGCGGCGTGATTCATTCAAGACCCGCTCTAGTAAGCTATGGTGCCAATATCAATGTGACAGATAAAGATAGTGACAACGATGGCGTGATAGATGACGATGCAGGAATGGTGTCCAATGACGACGCCAGTCGCGATGATTATGTCATGTTTGGCTCCATGGAGGGTGCGTTACATATTGCATCGGCACAGACCGGTCAAGAAAGTCTGGCCTTTATACCAAAGACAATATTACAAAATCAAATCGCAGCCCTGCAACCGGGCAGTACCGTTGCTAATGCTCCCGTATTTGGGGTTGATGCCCCGTGGACGACAAAAGGCAGCTATAAATATGACTTTAGCAGAACCAGTACCAACTCATCAGGTCAAATTACTGCTGAGGAGCTGTATGTCTATGGTGGCCTACGTCAAGGCGGTAAAGGCTTGTACGGCATAGATGTCACTAAACTTAATAATCCTAAAATGCTATTTAGTATTGACAATACTTCAAATGGTTACCAAGCCCTTGGGATGGCGTGGAGCGAACCGGTTACCGGAAAAGTCAAAATAGGATCAGGTAAAGGCAGCGTTAAAGACGTCATCGTATTCGGTGGAGGCTATGATGAGTGCTATGAAGACCCTACTTTTAAGCTTAATAGTGCCGATAATAAATTTTCAGAATGTAAAAATAAGCCAGTAACAGATGGTAACGCAGTCTATATCGCTGATGCGAAAACCGGCGCGATATTGTGGTCTATTTCTGGTCGCTCTTCTGGTGTTTCCGGTAAGCATATCAAAGTGGATGAAATGAAACACAGCGTGGTTAGTAAGATTACCACATTAGATCGTGATGATGACGGACTCATCGATCATCTATACTTTGGTGATCTAGGCGGTCAAGTGTTTCGTGTAGATCTGAGAAATGGTCAAGCCGTCAGCAGTAGTACTAGTATCAATAACTTCACGCGTCGTGTGGTTAGAGTATTAAATACCAGTGGGGATAGCTCAAGCGATACAACTTCTAAAGCACTTGCGGCAAAAGGATTGCAGTATCGCTTTTATGGTCAGCCTTCAGTCAGCTTTCATAAAGACTCAGGCGTTCTCTTTGCGGTAATGAACATCGCATCAGGCGATAGAAGCAATCCTTTATCTAAACTTCGGGATAATGCCGCAAAAGAGTCCAATCGGTTGTTTGGAATTATAGACCGTGATATAGCCAAACAAAGCTTATATGGTAAAGATGAAGCGGCAACCATAATTACTAAAGATCTCACCTTAACAGATTTAACTGAGCTGCCCTATAAATCGTCGATGGGATCCAAAGAAGTGGTAAGAGCGTCTATGCGTCCCAATGCTGCTACCCAGCAAGGCTGGAGCTATCCACTCAACTTATTTGATGGTTTTAGTAATATAAAAAACGTCAAGTCGATGGGCGATGGATTGGCCATTGGAGATGTATATTATATGACAGCCTATAGTCCTGAGATGAAATACGATGAAGTCAGTGGCTGTTCTGCTCAAGTGGTGGGAGGCTCTGAGCGTCAGATGTATTGCTTGCCTTACGGTATTTGCGAAACAAAAGCACCAGATAATGATACGGCGCTCAACGGTACAGGCGGATTTGTACGAGTAGGAAAGGGCATTCAAGAGTTGGCATTTGGCGCTTTTGATCCCAAAAACCCGACCACTCGCGTTTTATTGGGAACACAAACCTTTAGTGAGTTGGTAGATAAAGATAGTAGAATAGACTATGACACTGGCAGACCGCTGACCTCGACGGGCCCAGGATTAGATACCATATGCCCTGGGGGTAGCTGCTTTGGTGTCAGTGTTCCTAATAGAAAAGGCGGTAGTGGCTCAGGGGGCGGCGAGGTAAACAGCTTAAGCTATCGGTTGTTTAACACTCGCTGGTATGAGCAAACGGTGGATCCTTTAAATGATTAGGCAAAGTGAGCGACAGAGTTGTGTCCCTGGCTTTCCGTGTCCGCGTTCTGGTCACCCTAGCGTCAGGCAACAACAAGGCTTTACCTTGATTGAGCTCATGATAGTCGTTTTTATCATTGGTGTTTTAGCGGCAATCGCTATCCCAAGCTATCGCCATTATGTCATTATCAATGCGGAGCGTGAGGTACAAGCAAAGATGCTTAGCTTACAAGTTGAGCTTGAACAGTGGCGCGCTAAGGCTTTAACTTATAAAGGCTTTGTACCGAAAACAGTAGATAGCGGCGACGATACTGAGTACGGTTATGCAGACGCGGATGACACTATTATTAATGTTCCTGCTGGTAGTGGTGACGATTATACCTATCGTATTACTTTGGTCGATGGAGATACGAGTGGCACGCCTAAGAGCTTAGTAACAGCGTCAGGCGTAGATAACATCACAGGAAGGACATGGAAGATGGTGGCAGTACCGAATACTGATCGGTATATTAAAAATGCTCATAAACTCATGCTGACTAGTATCGGAGTTAGATGCATGACGAAGGACACTATTACAGTTAAGTCAGTAGACTGTGGTAAAGATGGTCAGGTATGGTAATCATGAAAAAAAATTGTATAGAAGCAAATGATGAGCAAGGCTTTACTTTAATAGAGCTGATGATTGTGGTTGCTATCCTCGGTATTCTCGCGGCTATCGCTTACCCAAGCTATCAAGGTTATCTGGAAAAAGGCATACGTGCAGACATGATGAGCGAGATGCAAAATATCGCGAGCCAAATTGAGAGCCGAAAATTGGCACAAGGTCGTTATAGCAATGATCTATTAACTGGCCTTGGCGGCGACTATCCAGCAGACAAGCCGCTATATGAGGTCACTTTTTCCCCAAATCCGCTAACCTCTCAATGGGAAATCCGCGCTGAACCCAAATCAGGCTCACGAATGGCGAGTGACGGTACGCTCACGCTTAATCATCAGGGTTTTAGATGCCGAGATTCCGCATGCGGTACTGGCGATGAATGGAGATAAATCATTCTATCAAGTGACAAAAATTGTCAGTTAGAAGTTACAATTTTCTGTTAAATAAAATTAATGAGACAATTTCAGTAATTTGAAAGTAGCAAAGCGAAAGATTTAGAGTTTTTAACTTAAGAATAAAGCTAAAAAATCATAGATAATATTTCTAGATCGATGAATAATGCTATAAAGTAGCTATAATTATAAATTTGGCACATTATATGCAACATTTAAATTAAGAAAGAAATTCTATTTATAACTGGCAGTAAGATAAGTAATCTACTGCCATATGATCCTAAAGGACAAGTCTATGAACGCTCAAAAAGGTTTTACCTTAATCGAACTAATGATCGTGGTTGCTATTATCGGTATTCTAGCTGCGATTGCTATCCCTGCGTATCAGAACTATACTGCACGCTCTGTTGATTCTCAATGTTTGGCTACGACTAAAAACTATGCTAACCAGGTTAATCTCCATCTGAATGATCCTTCTCCAACTGATGCAGTTTCTGCACCAGAAGCTAAGAATTTTAATACAGGAAACTGTACGATTGAGGAAACTGAAGATACGCCTTATGCTGCAGGTGATACGGTCTATGCTGCAATCGAGAAGGGAGAGCATAAGTTCGCTCAGTGCGTACTTGCTACAGGTAAATGTGAACTGGTTGATACTAAATAGTAGTAGGATCGAA
Organism: Psychrobacter sp. UBA5136; assembly: GCF_002414005.1. Taxonomy (GTDB): domain Bacteria; phylum Pseudomonadota; class Gammaproteobacteria; order Pseudomonadales; family Moraxellaceae; genus Psychrobacter. The sequence continues at coordinate 59,128 of NZ_DHYG01000052.1, read as the reverse complement.
TCATTAAAATGAAAAAAGCCAAACATTATGTTTGGCTTTTTTTTATTTGAATAAGTTATTATAAAGGCTGAAGTCATTAAATTAATACCATTCCCAAAAACTTGAGTAGCAAGGAAAAAAAGTGCAAGTACTATTAAGTAGACTAAGCGAGTTTGACACAGCTAATCGTATTTTTTTGGGTTTGGTATAACTTGAATACAGACAAAAAAGGGCAATGGCATAGTGTGTGCAAGATGAGGTTACTATCCACTACCTTTGTGATTATGATGCAACGATATACGACGCACAAGTCCGCAGTTCAAGCTGGATTTAACTTAATAGAGTTAATGATTGTGGTCGCTATCATCGGTGTTTTAGCGGCTATTGCTATCCCTGCATACCGCCTCTATGTCGCAGATGCACAGAGTAGCGCTTGTATATCAGAGGTCAGGCGCTATAGTAGTCAAGTGTATTTGGCTATTAATGACCCTGAGGCCAGTGTGTTACCGATATCGCCTGTAGTAGGTGCTTGTCAATCGATTACAGATGCGAGGGGTTGGACAGCGGTTACCCAACAAAAGATCGAAGCAGTAGCTAAAGCGCCTTCTAATGCCCGAATCGAGTGTGATATCCCTAATGGTAACCCTTGCAAGGTATTGCCTTAGTCCGTTATTCTTCTAGGGCAACTTTTGATGATTCTAGTGCGCACACAGATGTTACATTGCTTTTATTTTTATTTTCTTTGCACTGCCTATATATAACATCAGATACTTGCGTACATCCAGTCGTCATAGACAGTAAAATACTGTAAGTATCCACATTATCTGGATAGTAGTTATTGAGTTGCTTGTAATAAAGCCAGTCACTGGCGTTCCACGCTCCCTTAGCATCACACTGTGTCATTAGATAATAAAAGCTCGTTATTTTGTCAGGCCAATAATGAGCAGTTTTATATAACGATGAATCAAATTCATTAGGTAACTTGTCAGCTGATATTCCTATAATTCCCCTCAACGCTTGAACATCACTATAGAAACTCATTAATGGTTGCTGCTTGCCAATATCTATTATCTTTTTTGCAGTAATCATTCGCTGCTGTTCACTATTATCAAGCCCATGTTGATAGCTCTGCATCTGCCAATATAAAAAATACAATTGCACTGCTACCAATAAATAGCAAAATGAGCAAATAACTATCATCGCTTTTATGCTATAGCGCTTTATTTTATCATTATTTATCTTATTTGCTTTTGTTAGAGGTAGATTTGAGTGACTAGTAGTGAGTAAGATAGACAATAAAATCACGAATACTAAAAAAAAGTGTGCGTACCATAGCGGAAATTCTAGCAAGCTATGAATAGCAGTTACTATTACCATAGCCAATACGACTACCGTTTCAACTTGCCAACTTCTGCTCGATAATGGCTTAAGAAAGTAAGCAAAGCCGCCTAGAATGACCCCTGTACCAACAATACCTGTTTCCGCTAATAAATTTAGTACAATATTATGCGAATGGGTAAAGATGCCGCTACCTGACATATTACCAGCGAAACGAGGGTCTAGAGATATCATAAACCCTTGATAAGTATAGCTACCCCAGCCACTACCAAACCAAGGGTTTTCCAAAAATATCAACCATGCTTTATGCCACTCAGTCAATCTAGAATTATATTCTGGGTTATTCGTTAAGCGTTCAATACTACTTATATTGATTGCTAAATTATCTTGCAGACTGCTTATGATCGGCAGTGTAATAGCTTGAAAGATAAATACCAATGCTACAGTAATCGCCATTGTCTTGATGATCGATTGTGGTAGCTGCTTTTGCCACAATTTGGCGATAATGAGCAGTGTTAAAATCACTAACATATACAGGATGAGTGTTTTAGAGTTGACAGCACCTAGAATAGCCGCCTGAAAAATTATTACTGTCCAACCCGTAACATTAACTAGCTTCTTTTGATGAACGAGATAAGCGCTAGCTAAAATACCCCAAGACAAGTAATGAGCCAAAAGATTACGCTGACCTATATTTCCTGAATAGGCTTGACCAGGTTTGATATAGTTTATCCAGCCTCCTGTCCAATCTTGATGTAGGGTTTGCAGGATAACAACGATATCTTGCGATACAGCGCCAATCATTAATCCGTAACAAACCATAGTTAGTATTTTTTTGTAGCCTTGTTCATAACATAGGCTACTAATGATAATAGAAACTAAGCCACTGAGTAGCAACGAGCCGATATATAGCAATTGTACCGAAGGGTATACTGGCTCATTGATAAATATATCAACAATAAGATAACTTGCTATAGCTGTTAGATATAGTGTTAATCGATTGAAAATTAAAAAATGCTTAATGCCAAAACAAGCAAATAGCAAAAACATTGCTATACAAATAACGCCCGTCAACTCTGAATAAAAAGCAGCTTGCGGTGCGGCTCGCTTAAATAAAAAGAAAGGCAATATTAAAGTAAGAATTAGGAAAATATAAGCAATATCTAAAGATTTGATGCTTTTTAGCTTTTCCAAAGTAAAAGCACGTTCTTTAGATATTATTGCCATTTTCTATACTCTTTATTTTTAGCGAAAAATATGGGATTTATATTATAATGTTATTGAGACTATAAAGTATGTTTTCAAAGAATGTTCATCTCTATCAAAACTAGCTTGGTAGTAAAACAGCCATAAAAAAAGGCTGTGCTAAAAGTCACAGCCTTTATTTTAATAATCTAAACAAATAGTGATTTACGAACTACTTCTCTAAATACTGAATCTTGCCTTCCACACCATCCCACTTAGCCGCTTCTGGCAGCGAGCCTTTCATCTCTGTGATGTTTGGCCATTTTTGTGCCAGCTCTTCATTGAGCTGAATAAAGACTTCCTGCCCTTTTGGCACTTCATCTTCTGAGAAGATAGCATTGGCGGGGCATTCAGGTTCGCATAGTGCGCAGTCGATGCACTCATCTGGATCGATGGCGAGGAAGTTTGGGCCTTCATAAAAGCAGTCCACAGGACAGACTTCCACACAGTCGGTGTATTTGCAAAGAATGCAGTTATCTGTAACGACAAAGGTCATAGTGATGTCTACCTGTTATTGGTTTGAGGCTATATACAATGGTAAGTACAATAGCTGTAAAATAAAGCATATTTTAGCGCTTTTACCCCTATTTGACAAATCCCTTTACTGACTGATGATTTGCTTTAAATGATAAAGTAAGTCATGCGCTTGCTTTGGCGTGAGGTTGTCAGGATTAATTGCGGCCAGTTCATCTTGCAAGCTAAATAATTGATTTTGCTGTGGAATGCCAGCTGTGTTTTGATTATTTTGCATACTATTTATATTTTCTTTTTCTATGTCATTGTCACCAGTTTGCAAGCTTTTATCCTTTACTGACTTAGCTAATTCACTTTTATCATCAATGGTTTTCGCGCTCTCAGTTTTTAAATTATCTACTAAATACCGCTTGGCATCATTTAGCACCTGCAACGGAATACCGGCCATTTTTGCGACATGAAGTCCAAAGCTGGAGCTTGCCGCGCCATCTTTGATTTGGTGCAGTAACAGCAGTTGACCATCGACTTCACTGGCAGCGACATGTACATTGCGGATGCTGGCGTGTTGGTTGGCATGATGGCTAGCGTGTTGGTTGGCAGTACGGTTGACCAATTGCGTCAGCTCAAAGTAATGGGTGGCAAATAATGTCAGGCAGCCAATTTCGACCAGCCTGTTGACACAAGCATGGGCGATTGCTAATCCGTCTGTCGTTGCCGTGCCGCGGCCGACTTCATCCATCAGCACCAGTGACTTATTGGTCGCTTGGTTAAGGATATTGGCGGTTTCAATCATCTCAACCATAAAGGTAGATTTACCGCCTGCCAAGTCATCGGCTGAGCCAATACGGGTAAAAATACGGTCGATATCACCGATATGTGCGCTCGCTGCAGGGACAAAGCTGCCGCAATGGGCAAGTAGGACAATCAGTGCAGTTTGGCGCATATAGGTCGATTTACCGCCCATATTGGGGCCAGTAATCATCAGCAGACGCTCAGGATGACCCTCGCTGCCGAGCGTGCAGTCATTGGCAACAAAATGGCTACTAGGTTTCGTACTGCTTTGATTGACGATATTGCTCGTATGGGTTGGATTTAACGCCGCTTCAACGACGACATGACGACCTTGTTTAATATCAATATTGGTTTGGCTACCATTTTTCGAATAACTGCCATTTTTTGAGCCGTTACCCATGACTGGTCGTTGCCAATGGTAAGTTGTCGCCAGATGTGCCCAATTACTAAGGACATCTATTTGCGCGATAGCAGCGCTAAGTTGTTGCAGTTCGGCTAAATGGCTACCTAATGTGGTCAAGAGCTCGTGATATAACTGTTTTTCACGAGCTAACGCTAGGCTTTGTGCACTTAGGTATTCAGTTTCGACTTCTTTTAGCTCGTCGGTGATAAAGCGCTCGCTACTTTTTAGCGTTTGCCGTCTGATAAAATGGGCAGGGGCGTTTTTCGCTTGCATTTTGGGCAGTTCAAAGTAAAAGCCGCTGACTTTATTAAAGCCCACTTTTAGGCTGGGTAATTGGTAGTCTTGCTGCGCGCGCTCAGCCATCTCATCCAAAGTTACTTGGATATTGTCATGCAGATGCGTTAAGCGATCAAATTCTGCATCAAAGCCTGCCGCAAGCATGCCGCCATCACGGATATGGGCGGGCGGCTCTAAGATAATAGCGCGTTCAATCAGCTCGGCGACGGATTGTACTGCAGGTAGCTGATCGGGCAATTGCTGCATCAGCATGGGCAACAGACCTGCCTGCTCATGGCTGATACCTGCTGCCGTCAGTAAATTGCTGAGCTGGGCGCTACTTGTAATGCCATCAGCCAATTTACGCAAATCACGCGGTTTGGCGCTCATCAGACCAATACGGCTAGTGATACGCTCGATATCGCCGATGGTGTGTAAGGTTTCGCGTAAATCACTGACTAATGAGCTACTTGCTAAATTTTGTTCAGCTGAGATCGTTTGATTGTCCGTATTTAGCAACCTATCTATCGCATCCAAACGTAGATTAATACGCTCGTGTTGCCGCAGCGGGCGCTTCATTTGCTGAACCAGCAAACGTCGTCCCATCGGCGTTTGGCAATGATTAAGCACCGATATCAGTGACGTGCCATTGCTGCTAACTGGCGAAAATAGCTCAAGGTTTTGCTGGCTGTTGGCATCGATAATTAAATAATCGTCGCTATATTCAACGATTAGCTGATTAAGTTGCGGTATATGACGCTGCTGCGTCTGCCGTGCATAGTGTATCAGCGCCGCACAACTAGACTGACTAAGCGTGGCATCGTTAATACCAAGCCCATCGAGGCGTTGCACCTCAAACTGTTGACAAAGGGTTTCATTGGCATGTTGACGGTGAAAGTCATTTGCCGCAACTTCGATAATAGGACAGTCGAGATTTTGCCGTAGCCACAACGACCAGTTTTCACCAGTTTTTTCAGTAAGTGCTTCGCTAATGATACATTCACTTGGCGCAAAACGTGCCAGCACCGTCAGCATTTGAGTTTGCAAATCTTCGATATCGTTATGACTGTTATTATAGCTGGCGTTTAGTGTTTGCGTAGTTAACGTCCCAGCAGCCAAGTCCATTTGGCTAATCGCAGCTTGTAGCGGCTGACTGCTATTAGCTTTTGGCAGCGCAATATCAATCGCAACGACGGTTGGCGTATGATTGGGTGCAATGAGCGCATCATCGGTAATGGTGCCAGCGGTCAAGGTTTTCACCACTTCACGGCGCATAATGCTACCTGCCGCCGATTTACTTTTATCTTTTTTCTGCTTCTCACCCATCGTAGGCGCATTGGACGGGCTGCTAGTGGTTGAATCGTCAATTTGCTCACAGACAACCACCGTTTGCCCAGCCGCAATCAGCCGCGCCATATAGCTATCAGCCGCATGAAAGGGCACGCCTGCCATGGCGATGGTATTACCCGCTTTATCAGTACCGCGGCGGGTTAGGGTAATATCGAGTATCTGCGCCGCGCGCTTGGCATCGTCAAAAAATAACTCATAAAAATCACCCATCCGGTACAGCAATAATGCTTGTGGATAGTTGGCTTTCATGGTCAGATATTGCACCATCATTGGCGTATGATCGGCCAAATGATAAACGGTATCGCCTATCTGTAATTGATCGGCGTCTACCTGCTCAGACTTTATGAGCCCAGAGCTTAAAGATTTAGTGTTTAAAGGTTCAGGTTTATCGAGCTTTGAGGCGTGATGGCTTTGAGCGAATGGCTTAACGGTCATGCAGAATCTCTTATGATGCTTAAATGAGTTTACTTAGAAAAATGAGTGTTTTTTAGAATAAATAGCGAGTGAGGGCTGGCAAATATTGGTGTTAATAGATGGCACGAAAAAGCTGTCAAATTAAGGGTATAGGCGCTATTTTAACACGTTCAGCGACCTTTTTACGTCGGCAAATATCTACTCGCTACCCTTGTATCCATCGGCGTCATAACCATATATAATGACGGCACACTTAATTGGGCGATACTTCATTAAGCGACGCATCATTAGTCAGTACCTTATTAGTCCGTACTTTGTTCAGAAGGGCTTTGTTAAGAGCAACTTTGTTCAAAGGTGATTTGTTCAGAGGTACTTGGTCGGTGATGACTGTTATGTTAAGGCGGCGGTATGTGAGCCTTGGCGAATGCGCACTAATTATCGAATATTTCCATAGGTCAAAAAATTATGTTATCAAAGATTATAGGCAGTGTCGTTGGCACCAAAAATGACCGCGAACTCAAGCGCATGCGCCGCGTGGTCAGCAAAATCAACGCACATGAGGCTGAAATACAAGCCCTGTCTGATGAGCAATTACAACAAAAAACCGCAGAATTTAAAGAAAGACACCAAAATGGCGAAAGCTTAGACGCCTTATTACCAGAAGCGTTTGCCGTCTGCCGCGAGGCATCCTTGCGCGTTAACGGCATGCGTCACTATGACGTGCAGCTCATCGGTGGTATCACCCTGCACGAAGGCAAAATCGCTGAGATGAAAACCGGTGAGGGTAAAACCTTGATGGGAACGCTAGCCATGTACCTAAACGCCATTAGCGGCAAAGGCGTACATTTGGTCACGGTCAACGATTACTTGGCGACGCGTGATGCGGAATTAAACCGTCCTTTATTTAACTTTTTGGGCATGACCGTCGGCGTCATTTATTCGCAGCAGCCGCCGCAAGAAAAAATCGATGCCTATCAAGCCGATATCACGTATGGTACCAACAACGAATACGGCTTTGATTACCTGCGCGATAACATGGTCTTTAGCTTAGCTGAGAAAAAACAGCGTCCGCTAAATTACTGCATTATTGATGAAATTGATTCTATCTTAATCGATGAAGCGCGTACGCCGCTGATTATCTCAGGGCAAGCGGAAGATTCATCACGCATGTATGCGCTGATTAATACCATTATTCCCAGGCTGAAACGCTCAAAAGATGAAGAAGCCAATAAGAATAACGAAGACGAAGATTTTTGGATTGATGAAAAAAATCGTCAAATCGAAATCAGTGAAAAAGGCTACGAGAAAATTGAGCGCTTCTTAATCGAAGTGGGCGAGCTTGGCGAAAACGAAAGTTTATATAGCCCAAGTCGTTTACCGTTATTGGCTCACGTACAAGCGGCAATCCGTGCGCATCATGTGTTTGTCAAAAACGTCCATTATATCGTTGATGACGGCGAAGTGATTATCGTTGATGAAAACACTGGTCGTACCATGCCCGGTCGCCGCTGGTCAGAGGGGCTGCATCAAGCGGTAGAAGCCAAAGAAAACGTTGAGATTCAAGCGGAAAACCAAACGCTTGCGACGACAACGTTCCAAAACTATTTCCGTCTCTATGACAAATTATCCGGTATGACAGGTACGGCTGATACCGAAGCGGCGGAATTTAAATCAACCTATGATTTAGATGTCATCGTGATTCCAACCCATGAGCCGATTGCTCGTATCGACATGGATGACCAGATTTTCTTGACCAAGCTTGGTAAATATAAAGGTATCATCCGCGAGATTAAAGAAATCCAAGCCAAAGGTGCGCCGGTCTTAGTTGGTACGGCAACGATTGAAGCCAGTGAAGAGCTGTCTTATCTGATGGATCAAGAAGGCATCAAGCACAATGTCCTAAACGCCAAGCAGCATGAGCGCGAAGCAGAAATTATCGCGCAGGCGGGTAGCCCAAAAGCGGTGACCATCGCCACCAATATGGCTGGTCGTGGTACGGATATTATTCTGGGCGGTAACTGGCAATCGTTTATTGAAGATATTGATGCGGTCAGTCCGGAAGAGATGGCGCGCCTAAAAGCAGAATGGCAGGTCAAGCATGACCAAGTCGTTGCAGCAGGTGGACTGCATATCATTGGCTCTGAGCGTCATGAATCACGCCGTATCGATAACCAGTTGCGAGGTCGAGCCGGTCGTCAAGGTGACCCTGGGATGTCGCGCTTTTTCTTATCGCTTGAAGATGATTTGATGCGTATCTTTGCTGGCGACCGCGTCGTGAATATGATGCGCGCCATGGGCCTTAAAGAAGATGAAGCCATTGAACATAAAATGGTTTCTAAATCGATTGAAAATGCGCAAGGCAAAGTAGAAAGCCGCGATTTCGATGCGCGTAAAAACCTACTCAAATACGATGACGTGGCCAATGAGCAGCGTAAAGTGATCTATGGCCAGCGTGATGATTTGCTCGCTGAGATGGACTTAAAAGAGGCCATCGAAGTCATGCATCACGAAGTCTATAATGCCATGATTGATCAGTTTATTCCGCCAGGCTCTATCGATGATCAGTGGAATATCGATGGCTTAGAGGACGAGCTTGAGGATGAGTTCAAAATCTCAATGCCGATTAACGATTGGCTCGATGAAGACCGCCGCCTCGATGAAGAAGGCCTACGTGCCAAAATCATCCAAACGGCATTGGATCGTTATCACGCTCGCCGCGAGCAAATGGGCGAAAAAGACGCGGCCCAGCTCGAGCGTCACTTTATGCTACAAAGTTTAGATAAGCATTGGAAAGAGCATTTAACCCAAATGGATCAGCTGCGTAAAGGGATTCATCTGCGTGGTTATGCGCAAAAAAATCCTGAGCAGGAATACAAGCGCGAATCATTTGAGCTGTTCCAAATGATGCTTGGCGCAATTAAATCTGAGACGGTTCAAGATTTATCGCGCGTGCATATCCCAACCAAAGAAGAGTTAGAGGCGTTAGAGGCTCAGCAGCGTGAAAATGCGGCGCAGATGCAAATGCAGTTTGAGCACAGTGATATCGACAACATGGATAGCGGTGTTGATAGAGCTGCGGCGCAAAACCGCAGTGTTGCTGGCGGCGCAGCTGCAGCTGGTGCTATTGCGGGTAGTGGCAGCAAAAACGAACCTGACCCCTATGCTGGAATGAATATCAGCCGTAACGCGCCGTGTCCTTGTGGTTCAGGGCTTAAATACAAACAATGCCATGGTAAAATCTAAACATTGATAATCAACCATTGTTAAGTTATGATAAAAAGTCCCTGTCTAGATTAGATAGGGACTTTTTTATAGCCATAAGAGTTTCAGGTGATTAATTACAAATTCAACATAGGCGTAAATTTACGGACGCGCTATAGTATTTAATATATTTTTTTGGAGAGTGTAATGAATATAGAATTATTAAAACAGTTGCGTACCTCTGTTGTCCTGACAGGATTATTGGCTGGCGTCATGACGGTTAGCGCCTGTCAACAAAAACAGGAACCCGAGCAAAGTCTAGAAGACGATATCAGAGAAGAGCAGTCGGTGCCCATGTCCGCTGAGCCTGCCGAACCAAATGATGTCGTGGTAGATACCCCGGTGAGCGATGTGGAAGAGGATACCGTGGCGTCTGTCACTACTGGTGTCAACCAAATGACCTATTCGTGTACGCCTGAGCTTGCCGTTAAAGCGACTTATAAAAACGCTGAAAAGCAAGTTGTCCTTGAAACTCCTCAAGGCACAGTGACGTTGATGAAAACCAATGGTGATGCTATTAATCCTGAAGTCTTCAACCTAAATACGTCATTCGATGGAGGCGAAGGCTTTATCCAGTGGCGCGTGGCTCATGAAGATCGGGATACGGGAGTGATGCGTACAGCGGGAGCCGACTCAGAAAACGTCAGCACTTATGAATGTAAAAAATCAGAAGAGACCGCAAGCACAGATATAGAAGCGGCAGCATAAACGCATCAACCCCATAAAAAAGCAACGTTTACGTTGCTTTTTTTCAGTTTGTTTTTCGCGGTTTTAGCAAAAACGCTCTATTTTTTAAAAGTAGCATTTCGCGCTTGCTCGTGCGCCAAAAAACCTTCTTCATTAACCTCTAGCTCTTCATGTTTAAGCGCTACTTGGATGCTGTCGGTATGGGTATGCGTGGTTTTATTAATTGCTACCTCTTGAATGACATGGGTATCTTTGGTAATTGTCGCTACTTGACGCGATAAAACAATCTCAATCGGCGCGTCACCAATCTCAACCTGTTTGCCATTGATGGTAACGACCGCTTTGCTATCTAACGCTGGCTCAACGTGACGCAGTATGTCCTTATCATCATAATTGCCTGATAGTAAATCCTGACTTTCTGCATCCTGATAATCGGTGCGTACGGTAATATATTCCTCTACCAGTTCAATAGGGACGTCGATAGTTTTGCTACGCGTGTGCTTGGTCACTGTAACTTTGCCAACATCCAAGCGCTCTTTATTAACCACAGGACGCTCTTCTAGCAACTCTAAATAACCACCGTTTTCTGTATTGGCCACATTGCTGGCTAGGTTATCTGCTGCAGGATTTGTTAAATTCTCCTGTTGGTGGTTTGATGCCGCTTGCTGCTGATTCGGATGAGAGTGAGACAAATCAGGCGCAGATAAGTCAGGCGCGGGTAGTTTATTCTCATCACTGTGATCGGCAATTTTATCCAAATGAGAAGATGGCGTTGCCGCTAAATGGGTCTCCTGATTGAGCGTTTGCTTGTTAATGGGTTCTTGTTTTATTTGCTGTTGTTTGTTTTTATTGTCATCGGCCGTCATGGTTATATTCCTTAAGAGTAGGTAGAAAAAGAGTAGACATAAAAAATTAGGGATAAAAAAAGACCAGAGGCGAGCTCCGGTCTTTTTTACTGAGCTTATGTCTCAGCTGCTAATGACTGTCATACAGCGCATACTCTGATAGTGTTTATTTAATTTTAAATATCATTCTCAGAAATCATGCCACTGTACAAAAGCATTGCGTATTACATACCACGAGCGCGGCGGACGTCTTCGGCGGTGATATCATCGCGGTCATAGCGATTGCCTTCACGGTCAATCACGTTACCTTCGTCATCAATATCTAACTCTTCACGCTGAATGGTTTCAACGATGGTTTCGGTACGATGCTCTGAGGTTTTACCAACGTTAACTTCTTCTGCGACATACGTTTCTTTGTTCACACGGGCGCGTTCTGCTTCTAGCTCAACCTCAACCGTTTGGTCGCCATCCATATCACCGATACGGCGGTCGGTTGGACGATCGACATTGGTACGTTGGATATTGGCATGTTCTTCTTCAAGATCAACATCAATGTTACGCTCTTCAGTAACCACATGCTTACCAACTTTGACCAAACCCGCAACGATGCGATCTTTATTGACTGTCAAACGCTCTTCTAGTAGCTCTAGCGTATTTGGTGCATTATAAGAGTGGTCGGCAATTTCCATACGCTCTGCTTCTGGTACGGTATCAGCCGCAAATGTTTGACGATCTTTTTCGTATTGCTCTTTATAGCTATACTGATAGTCGTGATCGTATTCTTCCATCGCTTCTACTTGTGCTTGCGTTAAGCTATCAAAGAAGACGTCATCACCTACGATACGTGCGAGACCTGCTGGTACCAAAACTTCTTTTGAGCTAAACCATCCGCCTACATCAACGATTAAATAACGAATGCGGCCTGTGGTATCTTCAACCAAAGCGCCTTCGATTTTACCGATTTTTTCTTCATTGACGCCGTAAGCGGTCTTGCCTGTTGGGTCATAATAGTCATCACCAATCAGGTCACGGTGAGTTGCTTGAATGTCTTTTAAACGAATTAGTTGGCTCATTATTATCTTCCTTTTTTATGAGTAAATTTGGTTGAATACGTTAATAATTACTTTTTATAAAATAGCCATGCGATAAGCATCACATCGCCAAAAACGGTTAATTAATTCTCTTAAACTTAGAACTTAAAAGGCTGTATTAAAGAAGCGGTATCAATAAACCGCCTCTTCATCAACTTGTTATTATCGTAGCAGTACGTTTTTCAATGAGATATATAAGCAAGGTAGCAAAGTGTGCGCTTGAGGTAATTGCGTGTAATAGGCTGTAAATGGCGCCGCCGCTATATAAAATTAAGTTAAGGCTTTCTTACAGTGATGCACAGCTTTGCTTTATTTGACATTTTTGCGTATAAAAAAACCGCACAGCCATTAGCCATGCGGTTTTTAAATATTAAGACAGTCGGTTATCAAGATAGTCAGTTGAACTTTTAAATTGTAAAGCCAATTCTAAAAGCCCAACTATTTTTAAAAGCTCAATTATTTTAGTAGCTTAAAATTAAGCAAGTTCAATGGCAACAGCAACGGCTTCACCGCCACCGATACATAGCGTAGCAACGCCTTTTTTGCCGCCCGTACGCTTAAGCGAGTTGATAAGCGTGATTAAGATACGCGCGCCAGAGCAGCCTACTGGATGACCAAGGGCACAAGCGCCGCCTTCGACGTTAACTTTAGCGTGGTCGATATTTAGCTCATCCATTGCCGCCATGGTCACCATCGCAAAGGCTTCGTTGATTTCCCATAAATCAACATCAGCCACTGACCAGCCAGCCTTGTCTAGTACTTTTTCAATCGCACCAATCGGAGCAATGGTAAACTCGCTTGGGTGACGCGAGTTTGAAGCAGTGGCAATAATACGCGCTTGATAATCCAAACCTTCGGCTTTGGCTTGTGACTCTTTCATCATCACAACCGCAGCAGCGCCGTCGGAGATTGAGCTGGCGTTTGCCGCCGTAATCGTACCTTCTTTTGCAAACGCAGGACGCAGCGTAGGAATACGATCTGCATTGGCAAGCGCAGGCTGCTCATCGGTATCGACCGTTTGCTCACCTTTACGCGATTTAAAGGTGACTGGCTCGATTTCATCTTTAAAATGCTCATCTTTAATCGCTGTCAAAGCGCGATTTAATGATTCAATCGCAAATTCATCCATTTGCTCACGGGTATAGCCTTTTTCATCGGCCATTTCTTGCGCAAATTGACCCATTAATTTGCCAGTTTCGGCATCTTCTAGACCGTCTAAGAACATATGGTCTTTGACTTCTTTATGGCCCATACGGTAACCGCCGCGCGACCCTGGCATGAGGTAAGGGGCATTGGTCATTGATTCCATACCACCAGCCACTGCAACATTAAAGCTGCCCGCTTTGATCCCATCGTGCGCTTGCATGACTGCTTTTAGACCAGAACCACAAAGCTTATTAATGGTGACGGCGCCAGTGGCATCATTGAGGCCTGCTTTACGCATGGCTTGACGGGCAGGGCCCTGACCAAGACCAGCGGTCAAGATACAGCCCATGATGACTTCGTCGATATCGTCCGTACTCACGCCTGAACGCTCAACAGCGGCTTTGATAGCCGTCGCGCCCAATTCGGTTGCGCTTACGTCTTTTAGGGCGCCTTGAAAACCGCCCATCGGGGTACGGGCGCCATTTAAAATTACAATTGCATCATTTGACATCGTTATTTTTCCTTTTTCGGTATTTAAAACGAAAGTGTTTTCTAATCTATCAGTTAAAAGTACTATATTTTGCTTAACGTCGTTTTACTTAACGTCATGCGCTTGTTGACGAGTAGTATTTTAGCTTATCTATAACGTAGATTACGCCAGCTCATCTAAGCGAATACGTACTACTTTATCAGTAATCGTCTCTAGCTTCTCGATTTTTTCAATAGCCAAATTCATCTGGCTTTCAACCACAGGTAGGGTCAAAATAATCACCGGGACTTGCCCAAGTTTATGGGCAGGTTTTTGTAAAATCGCATCGATGTTGATACCAGCGTCGCTCAAAATACGGGTGATATCGGCTAAAACGCCAGGATTGTCATAGGCGTGTACACGCAGGTAATAGCCAGTAATCATTTGCTCAGCGCGCAAGATCGGCGTGTCTGCTAATTGCTCTGGAATGAAAGCAAGATGCGGAACATGGTGACCGTGGTTGTTTTGCTGACTGTTACTTTGCTCGTTGCTATCTTTATTGCTGAGAATACGAACCAAGTCCATGACGTCGGCCATTACCGCAGAAGCGGTTGCCCCTGCGCCTGCGCCATCGCCGCAATACAGCGTTTGCCCAAGCGGATGCGAATTGACTAGCACGGCATTTTTTACGCCATTAACGTTGGCAAGCAAAGCATTTTGCGGGATGAGCGTTGGATGAACGCGCAGCTCGATGCCGGCCGCGCCATTATTATCTTGATTACCTTGGCCATCACCAGAACCATTACCTTCGCGGCGCACGGCAAAACCTAGATGTTTGATGCGGTAACCAAGCTCTTCTGCGTAGTTGACGTCCTGCAAAGTGATGCCCGTGATACCTTCGCAGTAAACTTTATCAAACTGTAGCGGAATACCAAAGGCGATAGAGGCAAGTAGGGCAAGCTTATGTGCCGCATCAATACCTTCAACATCAAACGTTGGATCAGCTTCGGCGTAACCAAGCGCTTGCGCCTCGCTTAAAATATCGGCAAATGGGCGGCCTTTATCACGCATTTCGGTCATGATAAAGTTGCCCGTACCATTAATAATACCAGCAAGCCACTCAATCTTATTGGCCGCAAGCGCTTCACGCATGACTTTAATAATCGGGATACCGCCTGCTACCGCCGCTTCATAAGCAACGTGTACGTTATTGGCTTCAGCAAAGGCAAAAATCTCATTACCGTGTTCCGCGAGCAATGCTTTATTGGCCGTAACCACATGCTTGCCGTTTTTGATGGCATGCATAATCACGTCTTTAGCCAGCGTCGTACCACCAATCACTTCGATGACAATATCGACATTGTCACTGGCAGCGATTGCCATCAAGTCACTGTTTTGTATGATATTAGGGTCGATATCGTCGCGCTGACGACGGGTACCGACTTCGGTAATCACAATGTCGCGTCCGCTACGGCGTTTTAATTCATCTAAATTATCACTGATTAGATTGATCACGCCCGTTCCGACGGTGCCTAGACCAAGTATCGCTAGTTTGATGGATTTGCTCACAGTATCCTCAAGAGATTATAGAGTTGGATAAAAATGCTTCTATGACAGCGCTTATTTAAAAACACTGATACAAAAGTGCTTAAAAAGCGGCTTATAAAAAGAAGAAGAGTATAAAAATATACGGCTAATTTTACCTAGCGCTTCATCGTATCATACCGACAAGCGCTTGTGGCGTCTACCCAATCTCAATGTCGCTAAAGTCAGCAATACCAAGATGGACAACTAGCTGGCGTCTATTGCAGCTTGTGCCAATTGGGCGGCTGGTAAATAACCGCCGATTTGCTGTCCAGATTCGGTAAAAATGGCTGGCGTGCCGCGCACACCGAGCGTCATGCCAAGCTCGATTTGCTCTCTGACAGGATTATTACAGCTAGGTGCTTGGACGTTGGCACCCATTTTTGCTTGATCCATCGCAGCTTTGCGATCTTCGCTACACCAGATGGCTTCCATCTTTGGAATGCTGCCTTCGCTGCGTGGCCATGCCAAATAGCGCACTTCAATGCCGCGCGCATTAATGTCGCTCATTTCTTCATGCAGCTTGGCGCAATAAGGACAGTCGGCATCCGTAAAAGCATAGACAACTGACTTGGTCGCGCCTTTTGCTGGATAAATAACCATGTCTTTTTTATCGACCGCTTTTAGAGCGTCTTGTGCGGTTTTGGCGACCAAAGCGCCACTGATATCAACGGGCGCTTCTGCCCCAACGGCGATGATTTGCCCTTGAATAATGTGTTTGCCAGATTTATCGGTAAAAAAGGATGGCAAGCCCGCCGCCGTCACCCAGTAAATATCGTCCATGTCTGTTGGCACGGCCGAAATGATGTTCTCTTCAATACCTGAGGCTTTTAAGTTTTCTTGCAAGGCTTTAACCACCGCGGAATCGCTATCGGGCGATACTTTTGCGCTGCTGACTTTAGCCGCTGCGCTATTGACGATACCTGTATTGCTGGTCGCATCAGCCGCATTATTCGAGCAGCCCGCCGCCACCACAACCAGTAATGCGCCCATCATCATACGCGATAAAGGATTGCGTGAAAATGTAGCGCGGGTGGGCGTGGCTTTAGAAAAAGAAGGTAAAAACATAGGGTGTTTCCTTTAGGCGGTAATGCCTAAGCAAGATATAGATATAAAAACAGGGACATAAATAGTGTATGAACGCTTATCTCATATACGCTAGATTTTGTTATCAGAGCGTTATATTTCAAGGATGAGGTGCAATTTATTGATAATAAAAGATAAGTGGCAACACCTGTCATATTAACATATTTTTCTAAATAACCACTAAAGGCTATTGCGTAGCCTTGTTAAATTTACTATTTATAGATAACCATTAAAAAAGCAGAAATAAAATACATTTGTACTCTTTTATCTTGGCGGATGACTAGGTACGCTAGCGCTTATAATGATTGTTTATGATCATATTGCAACTTATTTATTAAAACGATTTATCTCATTTTCTAATTTTCAAAGGAGACTGTATGGCAGGCGCCAGCTTATTAACCCTACTTGATGATATCAGTGTGATACTCGATGACGTTTCGGTCATGACTAAAATCGCCGCCAAAAAAACCGCGGGGGTGTTGGGTGATGATTTGGCTTTGAACGCTGAGCAAGTCACGGGCGTCAAAGCAAATCGTGAGCTGCCCGTCGTTTGGGCGGTCGCCAAAGGCTCTTTGCTAAATAAGCTGATTCTGGTGCCAGCGGCGATTCTTATCAGTGCCATTTACCCGCCTTTAATCACCTTTTTACTGATGTGCGGCGGCTTGTTTTTGGTTTATGAAGGCGCTGAAAAAGTGATTCACCGATTTTGGCCGCATGCTCTGCCAGATGATGAGGAGCAAAATGCCCGCCGGCAAGCCAACGCCGATGAAACGGTCGATTTGGTGGCTTTTGAAAAAGAAAAAATCAAAGGCGCGGTGCGAACCGATTTTATTTTATCAGCAGAAATTATCGTCATTGCGCTCGGAGCGACGGCAACGGCGACCTTGTTACAGCGCAGTTTGGTGCTGTCGATTTTAGCCGTCGGTATTACGATTGGCATTTATGGTTTGGTCGCCGGTATCGTTAAAATCGATGACTTGGGCCTGCATATGATGCAAAAAGACGGCGAATTTACTCAAAAAGTCGGTAAGGTTTTATTCACCTCAGCGCCCAAATTGATGAAGTTCTTATCGATCGCTGGGACTTTGGCCATGTTCCTAGTTGGTGGTGGTATCTTGGTGCACGGTATTAACTTTTTACACCATGAGGTTGAAGACATTGCGCATTTGACTGGCGTGTTTGAAAGCTTTACCACGGCGTTATTAAATGGCGTTATTGGCTTTATCATTGGCGCTGCGATTGTTGCTTTATTTACTGTTATTAATAAAATACGCCATAAAGACGAGCCTTCTGCGCATTAATTTGTTCGTTAATTGCTTTGACGGCATTAATTAAAAAACCATGGTAAATAAAGCGTAAAAAAAGCCCCAACGCTGCTGACAAGGTTGGGGCTTTGACATTTTATGGAAGACTATTTATAACAGGCTGTTAGCTTTCGCTATCAGAGTTATCAATACCTGAGCCATCAGATTCTGATTTTTCCGCTTGCGTCGGCTTTTTATGCTCTGCCTTTGGCTTACGCGTGCGCGCCTTTGGCACCTTTGGCGTGGTTAGGTTAAACATGCCTTTTTGTGGTAGTAATTGCTCAGCCACGTTTTCGATCATGTTTTTATAACTGGCGATGGTCGTTTTTGACTTCGCCGCCTGTATTTCTTCCTTTGTCGCGGCCTCTGCTACTGACTCAGATTCTTGCTCAGGCTTACTTTGCTCGGTATTGGCATCGTCAACGTTAACCTCAGAAGCTTTCACCTTAGCATCTTCTGCCTCAGGAGCATCAACCTCAGATCGCACAGCGTTATCTGTTTCTAGCGCTTGCTCTACTTTTAGCAGCTCTTCACTATCAGCGCTGATATCGTCTGTCTGACCTTGATCGGCCAGCGCAGTCGCTTCTACACTATGTGCATCCACTTCGCTATCCGTTTGCTTAGAGTCATTCTTCTGCTCTTCGGTAGCCATCGCTGCGTCTGTTTCTTGATAGCCAGGATGCTGACCGCGAGGGTCGTTGCCGGCGCGCTTACTAATCGGGCGTGGCTCAACGGCTGTCTTACCTTGCGCTGCGGCAAACTGACTGACCGCTTGCGTCATCGCCGCAAAGCGTGCGAGATAATCCGCTGCTAGCGGCTCATAACCGTAGTTGCTAAAGTCGAAATCACGGTTAGCGCTTTCGTTGGTTGCAACCTGATGCTCACTACTGCTATCGAGATTGTCGTTTTTCGCATTAGACTGCTCTAAATGCAAAGCAATAGCAGCGTTAAAGCAGTTAATTACCCCTTCTGCTGCCAAGCGTGCTTGCGCCTCTGGTAGCGTTGCACGAATAAACTCACCAACCGTACCGCGAATGGTTGGCGCGTTTGTAGCGATTTGCTTTTCTTGCTCATTTGCCTGAGGCGTTTGCGCCACCGATGTTATAGTTATCGGTGCTCGACCTTGCTGACGACGTACCACGCGTGGGTCATTGCTGGCTTGACCAAACTTTTTAGCCGTCACGTAGCGTTTAGCAAACAAGGCGGCATGGTCGAGCTTAAACGCTGGTTGACTGCTACTGTCGGTATCATCCGTACTAGAAGCAACATCAGAAGTCGTTTTCTGCGCTTTTTCTGTCGGTGCTATATTATCAGCTTGACCATCATCTTTGTCAGCAGCACTTTTGACATCAGTGCTACTTTTAGACGTCGCTTGCTTATCCGCTGCAGGTTGCGTAGCATCGATATTATGCTCATCTACAGATTTAGACTCAGATTTTTGTGCTTTATCTTCAGTAGCGCTTGGCTGGGCTTCATCTACTTTCGCCTCTGCTACCACTCCATTTTCAGTTTGAGCGTCGTCATTTTTAGCCGCTTTAGTAGTATCGGCTTGCTTACTGCGCTTTTGACTGCTACCAACCGATTCGCTGCTGTTTTTGGCAGATTGCTCGTCAGTTTTAGGCTTATCAGCATTTTCCGAACGACTGTCTTGTTGCTGCGCGCGCTCTGTATCGGCTCGATTGCTAGCCTTTTCTGAAGACTGTTTTTCAGAGACTTGTTTTTCAGAAGCTGAGTCTGCCGCTGGGACAGATTTGCTGTCATCTAAAGACAAATGCACAACTTCTGGCGATTTTAGTTCCGTAGCGGCTTCATTGACCTGTAATACAACCTCACTAGGATCTTGATGACGGCGCGCACTGGTTTGGTTCTTGCCATTGTCATTATCAGCGTTTTTAACATCTTGCTCGGCAGGTTGTTCGCTTTGCTGCTGTTTTTGCTGCGTATTATCAGCGCTTAACGTTTCACCGCGCTCAAGTTTACCGCGTGAAGGGCGTTGACTGTTTGATTTACGCTTAGCATGCGTCTGCTCGTTTGCAACGTTCGCATCTTTACTATCAGCGTCATTGCGCTCACTAGTGCTGCTTTCATTACTATTACGACCGTTGTCTTGGCGATTGTTGCGATTACGCTCGTTAGTACGGCGATTGTCCTGCTGACGTTTATCTTGGCTATCAGCTTGTTTGTCATCAGTGTTGGTTGCGCTGCTATCTACATTATTGCTAGCGGCGTTATTATTGCTTCCCTCTGGTTGCTCTTTTCTTTGACGCGTTTTAGAGGGTCTTGACTTACGCGGCTTACGTCTTCTTCTATCTTCAGTATCGCTACTATCATCGGTATTGCTGCTATTGGCTGCTTGTTGACGGTTGCCATTAGCATTCGTCTGTTGGTTGTTAGACTGCTGATTGCTCTCTGGCTGCGGCGCTGCAGAGGCTTGATTGTTAGCATTTAATGCACTGTTATCGACTTGACCAAACGAGCCAAGGCTTTGCGCGCCCGTGTTTACTAGCGCCTCAATGGCTTCGGCGGCATCACGGCTACTGACGTTAGGCGTCGTCGATGCTTGCGGCGCTTTTGCAAATAAATTGGACAACCAAGCAACTGCTTGCGGCTGCGCGGCAGCATTATTGTTTTGCGTTGCTACAGTCGGCGCACTTTGCGGCTGTGTTTGTCGTTGGGATGCGCGCGCTGATGCAGCATTACTGCCATTAGTATTGGCATTGCTACGATGGTCATTGCTATGACGGGTCGAGCTTTGCTGCTGTTGCTGTTGGCTATTGGCATGAGTAGTCGATTGATTGCTGTTATCGGCTACCTGACGTGGCTGGCGGGTAGGCTGCTGCTCTGGGCGCACTGAATCAGCGGTTTGCCAATCGACGTTATAACCAAGATCGCTATGTTCTTGTTGCTGGGTGTCGGTGATACGCTCATAGCTCGATGGGGCGAAGCCATCGCGATTAAAGTGTAGCTTAAAGTTTGGCGATTCTAAATGGGCGTGGGGCAAAATAGTAATACGAGTGCCACTGTCTTGCTCAAGATAAACCAAGCTATCGCGCTTTTCGTTTAATAAAAATGCAGCAATATCAGTTGGCACTTCAGCCTGCACTTCACCTTGACGTTCTTTAAGGGCGATTTGCTCAATTTGACGCATAATTGACAATGATAGCGAGCGCAAATCACGAATCATGCCATTGCCATGACAACGCGGGCAGATATAACCAGTTGACTCTTCTAATGACGGACGCAAGCGCTGACGGCTCATTTCCATCAAGCCAAACTTAGAAATATCGCCAAACTGCACGCGCGCGCGGTCATATTTGGTTGCTTCAACCAGACGTTTTTCTACCTCTTTTTGGTGCTTGTTGTCATTCATATCGATGAAATCAATGACAATCAAGCCGCCCATATCGCGCAGGCGTAACTGGCGGGCTATCTCGTCAGCGGCTTCTAGGTTGGTGTGATAGGCAGTTTCAGCAACATCTGAACCTTTGGTCGATTTGGCTGAGTTGATATCAATAGACACCAAGGCTTCGGTCTGGTCAATAACGATTGAGCCACCAGACGGCAAGCGCACTTCACGTTGATACGCCGTTTCAATTTGTTTTTCGATATTAAAGCGCGAAAACATCGGCTCATAATCGGTATATTTACGCAATTTTTCCGCTTGTTTTGGCATCACGGCATCGATAAAACCGGCCGCTTCGATATAAGCGTTTTCGTTGTCGATCCAAATCTCGCTAATATCATCGCGTAGATAATCACGCACGGCACGGGTGACGACGCCCGCTTCTTGGTGTACCAAACGCGGAGACGGATATTTTTGATTTTGTTCTTGGATGGCTTGCCAGATATTGAGCAAGTGATTTAAATCGTGTTGCAAGTCTTCTTGGGTCTTGCCAATACCAGCAGTACGAATGATGACACTCATGCCTTTTGGCAAATCAAGATTGCCGAGCATGCGCTTCATATCTTCGCGTAATTTGCCCGAGATTTGACGCGAAATGCCACCGCCACGAGGGTTGTTTGGCATCAACACCAAATAACGCCCTGCCAAAGAGACATAAGTCGAAAGCGCTGCGCCTTTATTGCCGCGCTCTTCTTTTTCGACTTGGACGATAAGCTCGTCACCCTCTTTGATTAATTTTTTGATGTTTTCATCGCGTGGATTGCCGCTTAAATATTCAGCAGAAATTTCTCGAATCGGTAAAAAGCCTTGGCGCTGTGAGCCATATTCGACAAACACCGCTTCAAGCGATGGCTCGACACGGGTAACGTGACCTTTATAAATGTTGGATTTTTTTTGCTCGCGGGTACGGTTTTCTAAATCGAAATCGTAGAGGTGATTACCTTTACAAAGGGCAACGCGAATTTCTTCGTTTTGAGTGGCGTTGATTAAAATGCGTTTCATATTTGAATCCTATGAGTACGCATAACAACGACGGGGCAGGCTTTAGGACAAGGAAGCAAGTGCGGTTAAGGGTAAATCAACCTGAGCAGATGTTAGTGAGCAGTAGAACGTAAAGCAGAAATAACGGCAAGCATATGAGCTTTTCGTAACTGCTTTTTGACCTAAAATGTATTAGCCATTTATGCTGCTAATATCGGTAACGTTTATATAGATAAGGTAGGGTGTAAGGCTACTATCTATATCATATTATGAGTAAGCTGCTTGCTCTAACGATTAAGGCACGCGCGGGTTTGTGGTCTCTTGACAGTCATTTATCCAAGTTTAATCCGCACACCTTGTAAGGGCGGCGATGGATAAGGGCTGAGATTTAAGAGGTCACAATTACCAAAAAAGCATCGTGTTGTCACAATTAATCAATCAAGGTCTAGCAATCATATCGCTGTTAATAAAGGACTGTTTTATTGGTAAGTGCTGGTGCATAAAACAGCGCCGTGCAGCGGTTATCCTTTTAGGTAAAGCAATTGGTCATTCTTTATTTATCGTTCTTTTGGGTATCACGTCAAAAATATCTGGGGTGACTCAAAGCTAGGTGGCACTGCTCTAATCATCAGCGGGGCGTACTTGGCAAACAGAATAAATGACCGGCTTATCGGCGCGGTGTCTTTTGTCTATCCTACTTCGCGTGCTCTGTTTGACCACCAATACTCAGGCAGCTATCGATAATCAATCAATGATGCTCGATTCTGGCTCTAAGCGACCCATACTTGCTCAACTGTGCGCTAAAGGACTGGCTGATAATTAGTTATGCGTGATAAATAATTATCAAAATAAGTCGTGGTTAGGCGGTAGTGAGTAAATGTTATGTTGTTATCGCGCGATAAAATGGTTATTAGCCAGTTTATCAAAGCGATGTCGTTTAATATCAGCGTGTTTTGTCTTGATAAAAAACCTTATACTAAAAATTTTGGGTACTGATACATCCTATATATAGATAATTATCAGCGTTGTTCTTACAATTTATGGGGCATTATAGGGTATATCAAGGGATATAACACCCTTAAAATCAGATGAAACGCACAAGTTTGGCAACCTTTATAACGGCCATCGCCTGACTAACCAGTAGTAGCAACGGCGTAATATTGTCTGTAACAACAAGGAATTATTGTCGCAGCCTCTGCTTAATTGGCGCTCAACATGCTAAACTATAGCAAATCTTTGTGTAAATACCTAACTAAAAATGACAAACTCAAAAATGCCAACCGAACAGCCTATCCATGAAGCGCCCGCTATCTTTAATAGCAAAACGCGCCCGCAAAGTGCCGATGACGAAATCAGTAACTTTGAAAAGGTCAATTACCTTGAAGTCACGCGCCATCAGCACGACCAGCGTTTGGATAACTTTTTGCTTAATCGCCTAAAGGGTTTGCCGAAATCCCACATCTACAAGATGATTCGCTCAGATGAAGTGCGCGTTAATAATAAACGCTGTAAAGCGCATGACAGATTGCAGCGTGAAGACGTGGTGCGTATTGCGCCTGTACAGCTCGCGACCCGTGACAAACCGATTATCAGCGCTGAATTTGCCAATAGCTTATTGGCGCGGGTAGTCTACGAAGATGAGGGTCTAATCGTACTTAATAAGCCTGCTGGTATTGCTGTGCATGGCGGTAGTGGTTTAGATTTTGGCGTTATCGAGGCCATGCGCGAAGTGACAGGTAAAAAATATCTCGAGCTGATTCATCGTATCGATAAAGATACTTCAGGTCTGCTGATGATTTCTAAAAAGCGCTCAGCGTTGAAAGTGCTCCAGCAGCATCTTGTCGATAGAACCATTCAAAAGCATTATCTTTGCCTAGCGAAAGGTCAGCCTGCGCTCAATGAGCAGCGTATCGACGCGCCCTTACTGCGCTATACGCTGGCTAGCGGTGAGCGCAGGGTGAAAGTAGACGCCCAAGACCCACAGGCGAAAGAAAGCCAGACAGATATTATCGTGCATGGTCGCTTTACCTTAAATGAACAGCCAGTGAGCCTGCTTGAAGCAAAACCTTTGACCGGTCGCACCCATCAAATTCGCGTACATTTGGCGCATATCGGTCATGCTATTTTAGGTGATGATAAATACAATGTGCATGACAAATCGGGCGTGCATCGTTTGTGTTTACATGCGTGGCGTTTAGATATTCCTGGCTATGAAACCATTACCGCGCCATTACCAGATGAGATGAAAGATTGGTTACCAGCGGATATTCAGTTGCCTGAATAGTTTTTAAAGACTGTTTAAAGACTGATAGTCAATGCAGTTTTTAAATGATTATTTAACACAATCGTCACAGTTGCTTATTTGCGCATACATTCGCCAAATAAGTACCTGTGACGTTTTCATATTTGCCATTTGTTATTTTTAAAGGGTTAGACCATGACAGCACCTATCGCTAATAAAACAGCGCCAACCAATACTTCTGAATTAGCAGCCGAGCATCATTTAGCGGGTAAAAAGCTGATCATTTTTGATTGGGATGGCACCTTGATGGATTCGATTGGCCTAATCGTTGAGTCGATGCATATAGCGGGCGAGGCGCATGGCTTTAGGACTACCGATCAGGCCGTCAAAGACATTATCGGGCTGAGCTTAATGCACGGCATTGAGATTTTATATCCGCAAGCAAGCGATACGCAAAAGCTCGCCATTCAGCAAAGCTATGCAGAATACTATATTCCGAACAGCCATCGTACGCCGTTTTTTGCGCCTATTGAAAATATGCTCCTGACGTTAAAGCAGCAAGATAAACAGCTTGCAGTCGCCACTGGTAAGAAAAGAAGAGGGTTGGATCGAGTGTTAGATGGCTCTGACAGTCATCACTATTTTACCATCACGCGCTGTGCTGATGAATCCGGCTCCAAACCTGATCCGCAAATGCTGCGCGATATTTTAGATTACACCAACCAGCTAATCTCACAGGCAGTATTTATCGGTGACAGTATTTACGATATTCAAATGGCCAATCGCTTGGGCATGACCAGCATTGCCGTCAATTACGGCACAGCGTCAAGCAGCGAGCTTGCTGCTGAGCAACCGACTTATCAAGTGGACACGCCGCAAGAATTAGTGGCATTGTTATGTGCGTAAATAAAATCACCTTTAAGCTTGGCAAATAGAGTTTCTAAAAATATGACTATAAAAAAGGGTTTATCGTTATATACGTTAAACCGTTCTGAAAAACCTACCTAAACTTACCTGTAGTAGTTTAGTTTAGTGTTTTCTTTCTGCTTCATTGTCACGTGCCCCCTCTTGTTTAAGATTTGGTCTTACCACGACTCCACAGACTTTTTTGATTGGCGGTGGAACTCACCGTCCAATGAAAAAGGGTGCTATGTATTGGTCAGAGTGACTGACGCATTGTTTAAAATGTTAATGCTGGCGTTAATATCGCGATCGTGTGTTGTTTGGCATCTGAGGCAGGTCCAAGCGCGCCTATTTAATGTCAACTCATTCTTGCCAAGAATATGATTGCAGTTTGAACACGTTTTTGAGCTTGGATAAAACCTATCGACTAACTTTACGCTTTTACCTTGCTCACTGGCTTTATAAATAAGCTGGCGCTTAAACTCATAAAAACCCAAATCACTGATAGCGCGTGACAATCTACGGTTCTTCATCATGCCTTTGACGTTTAGATGCTCAATAGCAATGGTATTAAAGTCATGCACTAAGCTAGAGGTAAGTTTGTGCAGGCTATCTTGGCGAGTACATCTGATTTTATAATGAAGCCGTGACAGCTTGGTTTTCGCTTTGGCACGGTTTTTACTGCCTTTTTGTTTTCGGCTTAATGCTTTGCTAAGACGCCGAAGCTTTTTTAGATACAGCTTTAAAGGTTTTGGGGCTTTGATTTTTCGCCCATCGGATAGAGTCAGTAAATCGGTAACTCCTAAATCAATACCAACGCTTTTGCCTGTTTTTTTGGTAAATTTTATAGGAGTGGTGATCTCAACGGCAATGCTTACAAACCATTTACCGCCACGACTAAATATCTTAGCTGACAATATTTTGCCGTCAAATCGCAATGCCTCACGCATCTTAACCCACCCTAGATTTGGTATTCTTATCCTCCTGTCTTTAATGGCAAATTGATCATTTGATAGGTTAAATCGGTCATTAACGCCTTTTTTGCGAAACTTTGGGTATTTAGATTCGCCTTTAAAGAATCGCTGATAAGCATCACCCAACTGCATAATGGCAAGCTGTGGGGCGCACTTGGTAATCTCAAGCATAAAAGGGTATTTGTCACCCTTTATGGCGTTAAGCTTGCGCCTAAGCTTTGCTTGTGATGGTCGGTTTAATTTGTCTTGGTTAATGTCAATATTTTGGGCTTTGCAGTGGTCACGATATGCTTTATCAAGAGCGTATTGTCTTTGCCATTCCGCAAGCGCCCAATTGTAAGCAAGGCGAGCCACGCCACAAGCACGAGCAAAATACGTTGCTTGTTTATGATTAGGGTTTAACTCAATGACATGACCGCGAATCATGACAAACTTTCCTTGACTGCTTCTATTAATTTTTTATTTTTCTTGCTACGTGAGCCTTAAAGCCTTGCCGAAAAAACAGTGGTAATCTCAAGAACATCTTGAGCCAACTCTTCTTCAAATGATAGGTTTTCACCTTGATTGACAATAACAACTTCAACTTGACGCGCCTCGCAAAGTGCAAAAACAAGTTCGGCGCCAAAACGTAACAATCTGTCTTTATGAGTCAGAACCAGTCTGTCTATTTTATTATCAAGGATATCATCAAGAAGACGTTTTAAGCCTTTTTTATGGTAATTCATACCACTACCTAAGTCGCTTATCACTTCAAAAGACCAGCCTTGCTTAGCACAATATAATGCCAATAACTGTACTTAGGGCTCTAAATCAGGTTTTTAATCACGACTTGATACACGCGCATAAGCGATTGTTTTTCTACTCGCAATCTCCTGTTTGTGTAATAAGTTTGGATTAATCTTAGATAAATCATATCTACGATGACCTTTAGGGGTTCTTTGCGCGACAAGTTGCCCTGTCTCATCCCATCTTCTTAGGGTTGAGACTGACACGCTCAGCCCATCAGCAGCTTTTTTTATGCTTAATAATCTACTCATAATAGATAATTATACGTAGTTTGGATAGGTCTAAAAGAGCTGTTTATAACCCTTTTTTCTACTTATCGTTTGCAAAAGTGACTATATCTAAACTCGCCTTTAAATCATCCCTGAAATCATCAAACACGCAAATTTATTCAGTACCTTTTTGCTTATCAGCGGTTTAGTCGCCATTTTCTATGTCGTTTTCCATGACATTTTCTTGTTTTTCAGGAACAGATGACTCACTGTTTTTATCATCTTCCAGCTGATACTCGTACCAGTTGCCCATGACCCCTGCCAACTCATCAAGGCCTTCTTTTCTTAATGCGGAAAATAGCTGTATCGTACAGTCTAAGTCCAACTGCTTAAGTCTTTTACGAGTATTAAGCAGCGCAGTTTTAGAGGCACCGTATTTAAGCTTATCCGCTTTGGTCAGCAAGATATGCACCGGCAACTCGCCATCTTTTGCCCAGTGCAGCATTTGCTCATCAAAGAATTTAAGCGGATGACGGATATCTGTCATCAGTACCAAACCTGCAAGGCTGGCGCGCGATACCAGATATTCTTCCAGCTCAACCTGCCATTCTTTTTTCATCTCAAGCGGGACGGCAGCATAACCATAACCCGGCAAATCAACCAACCGTCTATCCGTGTCGCCAATGCTAAAAAAGTTAATCATCTGCGTGCGACCGGGTGTTTTAGACGAGCGAGCCAATTGACGCTGATTGGTCAGCGCATTGATAGCCGACGATTTCCCAGCGTTCGAGCGACCAGCAAAAGCAACTTCTAGCCCAGTATCCGGCGGACAAAGGCGAAAGGTCGGCGCGGACGTCATAAATTCAGTTTGCTGAATACGCTGACGGGCTTTGGTATTAAAATCCGCATGTTCGGCGGCGACATCTTTAAACGGGGTACTCATAAATGACTCATTAATCTTAAAAAATTAGATACGGTAGTGAAAAGTTTCTGAATTAAGTAGGGCTTTAAGGAGCGCCTAAAATGGGTGAGCGGCAAAACTTAGACCTCAATAAAATAGACGCTTCAAAATAGTACCTATTCTATACTATTATGCTGCTTAGTTATTGAAATAACGGCGAATACCCTCATATTATTCTTAACATAACCGGAAATTAAAGTAATTTTTATAGCAAAATTTTGCTTAATTAGACCGTTTTAACAAACCTAAACTATATTTATATATATTAATATGTCATATATTGTTACAATCTTTAGTGAGATAGATTGAATGATAGTTGAACGATAGACGCTTAATAAAATCATGGATTAAGCGCACGAAAAAAAGAGATGAGGTGTCCTATGTTTTCAATCACCGAAATTTTTGCCAAAAGCTGCCGCTTTTTAGTCACCAGTGGCGCTGCGCTAATCATTAGTACGGCCATGATAAGTCATGCTAGCGCCGCCGACACTGCCACCACCTATAATAACTCATGTGCCGCCTGTCACGATAGTGGTGCGCTAAATGCCATCAAAAAAGGCGATAGAGCAAAATGGCAACAGCTTATCAAACAAAAAGGCATGCCAGCACTGGTTAAATCCGTTAAAAATGGCATGATTCAAATGCCAGCAGGCGGCCTGTGCGACAATTGCAGTGACGACGACTACCGCAAGCTTATCGAATATATGAGCAAGTAGCAGACAGGTATTAAAAGTAAACCTGTATGTAAAGCAAGCCAGTATCAGCAGTATCTCAGCCTAAAAACTAAAATAGTCACTTAGATAAACGATATGAGGCGCGAGGTGGACAAACCTTTTGCGCTTTTTATTTTTATGCGTTTTGTTTTTTATACTTCTTGTTTTTTATTGAGTGAGCAAAGGCGATAGCCGTAGAAAAAATAGGCAATGCTACGATTAAGTAGGCAAATAGTAAAAAGTCTTGCTATAATAATCCAAAATAAACCCTGATATTAGTAAGTACTTTCGGGCTGCTTGTGATAAAGACCGCATAATAGATGGCTTAGCCGTTTAGATAATGGCTTGGTACCTGCTGTGTCTTTTGATAATGCAATCACTCTAAATAATGCTTACGTCGAGTTAGTAGGATTTGTATCAATGAAAAAGTTAATCGCTGCCGCCAGCTTATGTGTTGCAAGTTTCAGCGTACAAGCTGCTATTATTGTTCCTGAACATGACGTCAATGCAGGTAAGCAAATTGCAGAAACCGTTTGTGCGGCTTGTCATGGTGTTGATGGTGTCAGTCCTGTGCCAGCCCAGCCGAATCTTGGCGGTCAAAACGTAAAGTACTTATATAAACAATTGGTTAATTTTAAATCAGGCTACCGTAAAAACGGTATCATGCAATCACAAGTTGCCAATTTATCTCAGCAAGATTTAGCCAACGTCGCAGGCTATTATGCCAGCCAAAAACCTTGGGGCGTGGCATTTGGTAATCCTGCGACCACGCAAGAAGCAACTAAGCTATTTTTAGGTGGTGATAAATCACGCGGCGTGATCGCCTGTGCAGGCTGTCATGGTCCAGATGCAGCAGGTAACGTTTGGGCGGCATTTCCACGCTTAGGTGGTCAGCATGCAGAATATATTGCCACGCAGCTAAAGTTATTCCGTGCGGCGGGACGCGCTGATGATGTCGATAGCGAAGAGCAAAAACGTGTCAACGATGCGGAAAAAGAAGGCGAGAAGGGCATGATGCAAACGGTTGCTTCAAAGCTATCTGATCGCGATATTCGTATCTTGGCAGATTATGTGAGCGCGGTTCACTAATCCGCTACCGATTTAGCGGCTAAGCTTTTAACGGCTGTGACTTTCAACGTGCATAACGTGCATGGCTAGTTTAAATAAAAGTTGTCCCATTTCATGCAGCCGTTAGATGTAGCGATTAAACCCCGATTTCGGGGTTTTTTTATAACTGGCAGTCCTTATATAGCTGACATAGGCTTTGGTAACACCTATAAGAATTAAGTCGCCTTTATATAAAACTATCATAGAAAAGATAGGCAGTTATCAGTGCTTTATATCCTTAAATATTGTTCACTTTGAATCGCTTGGATTTAGATTATGATGATTCGCTACGCTTCTTACTTTATCGCCGCGCTGCTACCGCTATTATTATTTCGCTGGTTTGCCCCAGCATCCATAGGCGAGATCGATTTTTGGTTGCTATGGCTTTTGGCGATGCTACTGGTCTCGCTACCCGTGGTGTATGCTGAGATTGCTTTGGCTTACCGTAGTGCTGAGGCGCCCTTGGCTGGCATGCAAAAGCTTACGCGTGAGGCAGATGCCAGCGCCATGTGGCGCAGTTTTGGTTGGTTAGCGGCTCTGGTTTCCATCATTATTGCAGCGCTTGTCATATCCGGCGCCAGCACAGGAATTTTAGCGGCTTTAACAGAGCTCAATAGCGTGCCCGATGTATCAAGCTTTGCCATTGCGGCAGGGCTGATGGTCATCGCCGTCTTATTAAGCTTACTGGGCGTAGCGCCTCTACCAATTGGCTTAGGTCTAATGTTGGTTGGTTTGTTGTTAGGCGTCGCAAACGGCCTGCCAAATATTGCTTTTGCCATGACCGATGTCAGCTTGAGCGAGTGGGCGCGCGCCGTGGCTTTGGCATTGGTTAGTGTGGGTGCGGGTACAGGCTTATACTGGTTTGGTCAAAACCTAGTCAGCAAACAAGCAGTCACGGCGGTAGGGGCTGATAACCACAACGCGCAAAAATCCTCTCGCCATCATGCGGCGCAAGAGTATCGGGCGACCAAGCTGGTACTACCAATCTGGATATTACAGCTTGTGGTTGGCGTCGTTGCTTTATTTATCAGTGGCATGGCGCTACCACCCATTGGTCAGCTATTGTACTGGGTCGGCGTACTATTTGTGATCAGCTATTTACTTCATTATAGTACGCAGCAATTGGCGCATAAATTTGGTTTGCTGGTCAGTCTGGTGTTAACGCTTGTGCTAGCGCTATTGTTAGTCGTTGCTATACCCACCAATTGGCTGGTCGGTATCCTGGTGATTATCAGTAGTATCGCGGTGTTATTGCTGTCAATTTTTGCCGGTTGGCAGATGAAAATCAGCCATTTGCGTAAATCTTTAAACTTTGGTAATGAAGCCTTTTATAACTTATGGCGAGTGGCAATACGGTTAGTTGTGCCCCTAGCGCTACTTTTAGCCTTAGTCGGTTGGGTGATGCAGTGGTTAAGCTAACAGTTGATGCTAAGAATAGTAAAGCTAGCAATATTGCAACCAATAACGCTGAAGCTAACCACAACAGCAATAGTGGCAATGCGCAACACATTGAACAGAGTCATTTAATGACGGTATATCTGGCGTATGCAGAAGCGGCAGCGCGCCAGCATTATCTAACTATCCAAGTCAGTCAGGGTACAACTTTGTATGAAGCACTGGCGCAGGCGGGTTGGCTGACACAGTTTGCTGAGCTAGCAACATGGTGTAAACAGGTGGCTGATATGACGACGCCAACGGCTAGGCGTTGGCATGTTGGGGTATACGCACAAAAGCAGCCGCTAAACTATATATTGCAGCCTTTTGATCGGGTAGAGGTATATCGCAGCTTAAGCGCTGATCCTATGTCACAGCGCAAAAATAAATCTCGCGGTTGATGATTGGCAGTTGCAGGTTACTATAGTAAGTACAGTTAGTAGGTGCAGATTAAAACCGATAGAGTGCGACTGGAATGAATTTTTCGTAGCCTCTGTGATAGCAGCAAGCAAGGAAAATTTATACCAGTCGCACGTCGCTATTAACCTATCGATTTTATTACGAACTGACTATATTAAAACTATGAGGCAGGCAGGCTGTCGATACCTTCGATGCGAGTGACCAAACCATTATCATCGAAATAGACAATTAAATGCTGGCTGGCATTTTTGACATCGGCGATACCCTTACGGCGACCTTCTGTTCCTGCTTTATAATCATAAATATAATCCCAACGTTTTGGCGCTAGCGTATCTCTGATAGCTGGGCTACCAAGAATATAAAGCACCTGATTTTGATTCATACCCACTTGCAGTTTTTGCGCTTGCGCTTGGGTGATGGCGGTCCCTTGTGGCAAATCAATCTTATATACACTCAGTAATGAGCAGCCAGACACAGCCACAGTGGCACCAAGCATAGTAGTCATGGCAATCTTGCGTAATGCGTTTGCAGAGCTTAACGAACGAAAATTAAAGGTCTTTATCATGGTAAGATGACTCATAAAAAATGGGTTAGGCGCTGCTAAAAACCGATAATGGGGGTCTTGCAGGCAATCTTGCACAAATGATACGTCATTTACTTGCAATTGCCTACCACTTACGACATTATTTACCAAGCGCTATTTTGCCGCCTTTATTATTTATATTTAAATTCATACACTTGGCAGCAGTTTTTTATAAAAAAATGTCTTAAAAGCACGCTCAGTAATTGCCAGTTTTTTATGATAATCATTTTTTTATCAGTAATTCATAGCAACCATTGATGTTTATTTAACTCCTGTTTTTGAATTCATTTGCTAAGACTTTCATAGTCAGAAGGGATATTATGGCTTCTTTTACCAATCAAGATTTACGTAAAGCGGGTTTAAAAGTAACGTTACCACGTATCAAAATTTTAGAGCTGCTTGAGAGTGCGGAGCTGCATCACATGAGCGCAGAAGAGGTATATAAAGCGCTGATTGACCAAGGTGAGGATGTGGGGCTAGCAACCGTTTATCGCGTATTAACCCAGTTTGAGCAAGCGGGTATCGTTGAGCGCCACAACTTTGAAAACAATCTCTCAGTGTTTGAGATTACCCAAGAAGAGCATCACGATCATCTGGTTTGTGATGTGTGCGGCAAAATTGTCGAGTTCCATAACAAGACCATTGAAGAGGAGCAGACCAAAGTGGCGGCAGAGCATGGCTTTAAGCTATCTGGTCATTCTTTGGTACTATACGGTATTTGTGATAATCAAGCTTGTAGAGACAACGCCAAGTAAGCGTTTAAAAGTCCGACTATCTTATACTTTGATTTAAAGACTGTTAACTTGAAAGCTATTAATTTAAAAGCTATCAAAAAGCCCTCACCTGTGATGAGGGCTTTTTTATGACAAAAATCTCGTTAAGTAATGCCACGTTAAGTAAGCATGCTAGGTACTGTTCTACTAAGTAATATCTAACGATAAACTATCGGCGCCTTCATCTAAATTAGCCGCGCCATTCTTACCGCTTAATTTAATTTTTAGGCGTAAATCATTAGGGGAGTCGGCGTGGAGAATGGCTTCTTTATAGGTAATTTCACCATTTTCGTATAAGTCAAACAGCGCTTGGTCAAAGGTTTGCATGCCGCTATCGCGTGAGCGTGTCATCACATCTTTGATTTCATGCACCTCGCCTTTACGGATATAATCACTAATCAATTGTGAGTTTAATAAAATCTCAATAGCGGCGCGGCGTCCTTTACCATCGGGCGTGGGAATCAATTGCTGAGCGATAATGGCTTGCAAGTTTAAGGATAAATCCATAAACAATTGATTATGGCGACTGGTTTCAAAGAAGTGAATAATACGGTCGATTGCTTGGTTAGCGTTATTGGCATGCAATGTTGCAAAAACCAGATGCCCCGTTTCTGCGTATTGAATGGCGTAGCTCATGACTTCGCGGTTACGAATCTCACCAATCAAAATGACATCGGGCGCTTGGCGCAAGGTATTTTTTAGTCCCGCTTCAAAAGAATGGGTATCGATACCAACCTCGCGCTGGGTAATGATACAACCGCGATGCTTATGCACAAACTCAATCGGATCTTCGATGGTAATAATATGACCGTGTGAGTTTTGATTACGATGTCCAATCATCGCGGCAAGGGTAGTCGATTTGCCCGTACCTGTCGCGCCAACCAGCAATATAATTCCGCGCTTTTTCATGGCCAGCTCTTTTAGGGCGGGTGGCAGGCGCAGCTCTTCAACGGTCGGAATTTTATTTTCGATTTTCCGTAAAATCATCCCTGCCATGTCGCGCTGGATAAAGGCACTGACCCGAAAACGGGCTTGCTGCGCCTGATCCGAAATCGCAAATTGACACTCATTGGTCTCTTCAAACTCTTTTTGCTGGCTTGGCGTCATGACCCCTTTAACCAGTCTCATGGTTTGCTCAGCGGTTAATGGTGTTTTACCAACGGGCAAAATTTTGCCATTGATTTTCATGGACGGCGCGACGTCAGCAGTAATAAAAAGGTCAGAGCCATTTTTATTAATCATCAACTGTAAAAGTTTATCAATGTCCATAACGTACCTACATTTGGGATATATAGATTAAATTTGCTGCCATAAACTTTTAAAGCGTGCCAATAACGCTCATTAAAAATAAATAAAACCAAGCAAAAATCTATGAGTGTCTATTTGTGATTTTAACAAAAATTCGTGTGTTAACCTTTGGTACTGTGTAAATCATTGGTACTGTGTAAAGCAATACTAAATAAATGCTTCAGGCTGCTTGGCATAAGGGCGAGCAACGTCTTTACTAATCGTACCTTTTGAGACGAGGTTTTTGAGCGTTTGATCAAGGGTAATCATGCCTTCGCCAGCCCCCGTCTGAATAGCAGAATACATCTGCGCGATTTTGTTCTCACGTATTAAGTTACGAATCGCGGGCGTGCCGAGCATAATTTCATGGGCAGCAATACGTCCGCCCGTTTGGCGACGCAGTAGCGTTTGCGAGATAACGGCCTGTAATGATTCTGAGAGCATCGCCCGAATCATGTCTTTTTCGGCGGCAGGGAAGACGTCAATCACGCGGTCAATGGTTTTTGCCGCTGAGCTGGTGTGCAAGGTGCCAAAGACCAAATGCCCTGTTTCAGCGGCGGTCAATGCCAAGCGAATGGTCTCAAGGTCACGTAACTCACCAACGAGGATAACGTCTGGATCCTCACGTAGGGCAGAGCGCAGGGCGGGCTCGAAGCCTAGCGTGTCGCGGTGGACTTCACGTTGGTTAATGAGGCTCTTTTTAGACTCGTGGACAAATTCAATCGGGTCTTCAATGGTTAAAATATGCTCTTTACGGGTTTCATTGATATAATCAATCATTGCTGCAAGCGTGGTAGATTTCCCTGAGCCCGTTGGGCCTGTGACTAGAACGACGCCGCGTTTAAAGTCGGACACCCGTTTAAACACCTCACCCATACCTAGGTCTTCCATGGTGAGCACTTTAGATGGAATGGTACGAAAAACAGCGCCAGCACCGCGGTTTTGGTTAAAAGCGTTGACACGAAAGCGCGCTAAGTTTGGAATTTCAAAAGAAAAATCGGTCTCAAAAAACTCTTCAAAGTCGGCGCGTTGCTTATCATTCATGATGTCATAGATAAGCTGATGCACGACCTGATGCGTCATCTCAGGCATATTAATACGGGTCATCTCACCATCGACACGAATCATCGCTGGCATACCGGCTGAAATGTGTAAATCCGATGCTTTATGTTTAACGGTAAAGCGCAGCAAGTCTTCGATGTTTAAAGTATGCTTTTCTGCCATGATTGGATATTCCTATCAATAAATAAAGATGAGCCAAAAAGCGCTAGAACGTATCATCGTCCATGAGTCTATTCCGCTATTTAGAGGAGGCTCCTTAAAATTCGTCGGTCTTTACGGTTACCATTACGATGTTTTTTAGTAGTATTCGTGAGACCATGTAACAATATCATAACAAGACTGTGGTTATTTAACCATCTACTATATGAGGAAAATGCAAAAATAGTCCAGCTCTCCCTTGTTTTAGTAATATAACGTTACTGCTACTTCTTATTAAAATATTGATGATTTAAATTGTCATTTTCTTATCTCATTTCTTAACTCAAGAACCGCTAAAATAACTGCATAATTTCCCTGTGAGTCCTTTATGAACGATATCTCTAACCAACAAAATAACGAAAACCATTTCGATGCTGCAAAATTAATTAAAAACTGGCAGCAAGTAAGCGAACAGGTGGCGCAGGCTTGTAACATTGCTACAAGAAAAGAGGACGATATTACCCTGCTAGCGGTGTCCAAAACCAAACCTGCCGAGATGATTGCGGCTTTAGCGCGTCAAGGGCAGCGTGATTTTGGTGAAAACTATCTGCAAGAAGCGCTTGAGAAAATACAGGCTTTAAAAGAGCAGGCGGAATGCAAGCGCATCGTTTGGCATTATATTGGCAGTATTCAGCGTAATAAAACCCGTGATATTGCTGAGCATTTTGATTGGGTACAAACGCTTGAGCGGGAGATTATTGCCAGACGCCTAAACGAGCAACGTCCCGCAGAGCTGCCAGCGCTTAATGTGCTGGTACAAGTCAATATTGACAATGAAGACAGTAAGTCAGGATGCCTGCCAACTGAGCTTTCGGGTTTGATAAGCGCTATTAAACATTATGAACGCTTGCAATTACGCGGGCTGATGATTATTCCCGCAAAAACCAGCACCGATGCCTTTGCTCGCACCAAGCAGTTATTTGACAATATCAAGCGTGAACATCCAGAGTTACAGCAGTGGGATACGCTGAGTATGGGCATGAGTGATGATATGAGCGCCGCCATTGCCAACGGCTCGACCATGGTACGCGTTGGCACGGCAATATTTGGTGCGCGAGCCTGATTTTAGTCATGCCATTAAATCCATTAAGCAAATCATCTAAAGGATAAATTTTTTAAATTTGCATGGCTATCAATTTTGACATCTACTTTAAAATGCATCTTTTATAAAACTGTGTCTTCAAGCTTAGTGACGAGTAGCTGGGTAATTTTGAGGTTGTCGGTTGCGATAATCTCAAAACGATAATTGGCGTACTCGATGGTATCCGTTTTCTTAGGAATTTTACGCAGCATATACATCATAAAGCCGCTAATGGTTTCATAGTTTTGGCTGCGCGGTAAATTGACAATATCTAGCGCCCGAACCACGTCTTCAATAGGCGTCATACCATCGATGAGCCAAGAATTGTCGGTACGCTGGACGATGGGCTGTTCCTCAACGGTCACCAACTCCCCCATGACAATGCTCATCACATCGCGCAGGGTAATAACGCCAACGACTAAGCCATACTCATTGACGATAACGGCAAAATCAGCGCCCGTTGATTTAAACATCTCCAACACTTCAAATAAAGACAAGGTATCCGGTACAAATAACGCTGGTTTTAATAGCGTCTTGTCGGTTAGGCTGACTTCTTGCTGATTTAGCACTAAGGCTAAAAAGCTGCGCGACTCGACATAGCCGATAATTTGCTCTAAATCATCTTCGTGACAGACCAAAAACTTATTGTGCGGCTGCGCAATCATCACCTCGACCACTTCCTCGGTGCGGGTCTTGCTGTCAAAATAGATGATATGCTCGCGCGGGTTCATGACGGAGGTGACGGTACGTTCCTGCATCTCAAAGATATTTTCGATCAAGTGGTGTTCTTGCTTTTTAATTACCCCAGCTTCAGCGCCAGCATCCATCACGGCATAGATATCTTCTGGCGTCATATCATCTTGGCGCGTGGTTGAGATACTGAGTAAATCAAAAATAAGGTTTGCTGCGCCATCAAACACCAAAATCACCGGTTTAAAAATAAACGTCAGCGCCATCATAGGGCGTACCAGTCGCACCGCAAAGATTTCTGCATTCGACATCGCCAAACGCCTGGGCATTAAGTCGGCAAGTAGGGAAAATAAGCTGGTAATCAGGACGAATGAGATGACGGATGACACCGCTTCGTTATTGACTAATAGCTGCAAATAAGGACTAATCGCCGACTCGCCAACCGCTCCTGCTGAGATGGCAACCGCATTTAACACCACTTGCACCACAGTAATAAATCCACCGGGGTTTTCTTGCATATGCAGGACATCAAGGGCGCGGACTTCGCCTTCTTTGGCCATGATTTGCAGCTTAATCTTGCGCCCAGCAGCGATAGCAATCTCTGCCCCAGAAACAAAAGCACTCAAGGTAAGTAATAAAAGAAGGAAAACACTAGCGGTTAGCAAACTCATGACGGACTCGAAGAACGATAGGTAGGGTAGTTCAATTAAAAGTAGTAGTTAAAACAGTGACAAGTAAAGGATTAAGGGTAAATATTTGGATGTATCAATAGATGAGCAATATGTTTGGCAATAAAAACTAAAAAAGCTGGGTAAGTACCCAGCTTATTATAGAATATTTTGATTATATTATATCAAATTATATAAAAACTTAAAGTTATTCAACCTTTTAGCGACTATTCAAATTAAGAGTCAATTTAAAATAAAGACAAATCAAAAAGGTTGCAATGATACCTTTAAATGAGCCCTTTCATAGTAGCGCTTAGCCCTTGATTGACCACTTATTGACGAGTGGGAAACGGCGCTCACGGCC
Source organism: Psychrobacter sp. UBA5136 (assembly GCF_002414005.1). Taxonomy (GTDB): domain Bacteria; phylum Pseudomonadota; class Gammaproteobacteria; order Pseudomonadales; family Moraxellaceae; genus Psychrobacter. The sequence continues at coordinate 20,545 of NZ_DHYG01000052.1, read as the reverse complement.
AAAGGCTTTATGGCTAATTTTCGTGCCAATCGGCGCTTGGGCGCGTTTAAACTCGTTATTGTCCACCATTTTAATCACTCTAGCGACCAAATCGGCATCAAAACCTTTATCGACAATGTCCTGATAGCCCATATCTTCGTCGATATATGACATCAAGATACCATCTAGCACATCATATTCAGGTAAATTGTCTTGGTCTTCTTGGCCAGGACTTAGCTCAGCCGATGGCGGACGTACAATCACGCGCTCAGGGATAACGGGCGTGTCCTCTAAACGGTTGCGATAACTGGCAAGTTTATAAACCTGCGTTTTGTAAACGTCTTTTAGCACATCAAAGCCGCCCGCCATATCACCGTATAAGGTTGAATAGCCAACCGCTATCTCTGATTTATTACCCGTGGTGATGACCAAATGACCAAACTTATTGGACAAGGCCATCAGCACCACACCGCGTGCGCGCGCTTGGATATTCTCTTCGGTGGTATCGACAGGCGATTTGCTAAATAGGGGCGCTAGCGTATGACGAATGCCCTCAACCGCATCAAAAATCGGACAAACCGTATAAGAAACATTTAAGCGGCGTGCTTGCGCCTGCGCGTCTTCTAAGCTGATTTGCGAGGTATACTCATAAGGCATCATGACCGCATAGACCTTATCGGCGCCTAGGGCATCGACGGCGATACACAAGGTTAAGGCTGAATCAATACCGCCCGATAAGCCAACGATAATGCCAGAGAAACCTGAGAGGTTGACATAATCACGCAAACCAACGACGAGCGCTTGGTACATCTCTGACTCGCGGCTTAATGATAAAGGCGCTTTTGCTTGCGTATCAAATTTTGCCGTTTTTACATCGAATGTCGCCAGCATGAGCTGATTCATAAAGCGGGATGCTTCGTGGGCAACGCTGCCGTCGGCTTGAACGGCCATAGAGCCGCCGTCAAACACTAAATCATCCTGACCACCAACGGCATTTAGATAAATGATAGGCAGATCGTTTTCGCGACTACGTTTGGCGAGCATGGTTTTACGATTGTCTTGTTTTTCAATCTCAAACGGAGAGGCGTTTAGGCAGACAATAAGGTCGGCACCTTGTTTTTTAAGCTCGGCTATAGGGCCTTTTTCCCACAGATCTTCGCAGATAAGCAGGCCAATAGTGATGCCCTTATAGTCAAATAAAACTTGATTGCGACCTTTATCAAAATAACGGCGCTCATCAAAGACGCCATAGTTTGGCAAGATTTGCTTATGATAAAAGCCTTTTTGATGGCCATTATGCAAAATAGCTGCCGAGTTAAAGGTGCCATGATGATCGACGTGCGGATAGCCAACAATCATCACGATATCATCGATGTCACTTAAGCTTGACAACGCGCTTTTGACCCGGCCAGACAAGCTTGGGCGTAGTAATAAATCTTGCGGTGGGTAACCAAGTAGCGCCAGTTCTGGAAAAACGATGACATCAGCACCTTGCTCACGTGCTTGCAGTGCCAACGTACGCATTTTTTCAGCATTGCCAGTGATATCACCGACTAAAAAATGGGACTGGGCTAACGCAAAGGTCACGCTATCTGGCGATTTAGCAGCCATACTGGCGTCATTTGACGAAGTTAAGTTGGGGTTATCAGTATCTTTTGCAGTGTCTTTTGACATTGTTATTGTTCCTATCAATAGGTTGTTTAAATGTATTGAATCCATTTTGGTTTCAAATAAAACCAAATCAAAATAATTTGTGAAATTAACGCAAAATATCAGTGTTTATTTATGCTCTGTTTACCTAAGCTCTGTTTATTTGTGCTCTCAAAACAGACTCTTAAATAGGGAGTCTATGCTGAAGGCAACGCTTGAATAGGCATTTATGCCATGCTTATCGGCAATAGCAAAATGTGCAGCGCCGCTCTAAAAGTGTGTGTTTCAGACTGTCTAGAGTAGGGTAACACATGAGGATTGCGAGAAATAATTTTAAAAATGCTGGGGCTGGTTCCAATAAAAATAAATAAAATCAAACCCACTTAACGGCATTTAAACGCTCAAATTAATTTCTTTAGTATAACATCAATTGTCCGTACGAATAGAACTGAGCAGTGATTTAGCGCGCGCGATATCACAGCAGACGTCAATAAAAAGGCGATAAATGACCATCCTTTTAAAGCAATAATTCTACTCGATAATTTTTAAAAGGACGTATCAATATTCGTGCCTGCGGCGTACAGATAAATGTAAGTAAAGATTACAACATAGCCTTATTTATTTGGCTAACTTTAAGGCATAATAAGTCGTTGTTATGGTTTGGTTTAACCTACTATTTGTAACCAAATAACGAAGACTTGCCGCTTTGTCTAAAATTGATTAGCCAAAACTTATTACTCAAAAATTACTATATTAAACACTCGCTAATGGATACAGCGACGGACATGGTCTGTTACTGTTTTCCACCTATTTATAAACGTTACAGCAGAGCCAAAAGGGCTTTCTGCTGCCCGCTCTTGGTTTATACACTATGATTGAAAACTGGACAAAAGAATTTATTATTCAGCGCTTATTGGCCATTACTCTGCTGGTGGTGCTGATTGTATTGTGTTTCCAAGTTGTACAGTTTTTTATTGTACCGGCGCTGTGGGCAGCGATTTTAGCGTACGTGACCTTTCCTATTTATAATTTTTTTCACCAGCGGGTGCGCTTTAGCTCAAACTTAAGCGCTGCTATTATGACGGTGAGCATCACGCTTATAATAGGTCTGCCGATTGTCGTCGGTGTCTTTATCTTGCAGCAAGAAGCGCTAAGTTTAATCAGCAATTTAATCTATCGCATCAAAGTTGGCTATTTAGACGTGCCAGACTCTATCAAGGATTTGCCTGTGATCGGTCAGCAAGTCAAAGATATGCTGTGGAGAATCAACAAAAACCCTGAGGGAACGCTAGAGGCTTTTCGTCTGTGGGTGCAGTCGCATCTGTATTATGGCAAAGTGGCTTTCGATGTCGTGTTTAGTGGTCTTGCCAAGCTTGGTATGGCGCTGATGACGCTGTTTTTCTTTTATCGCGATGGCACAAGTTTGGTACGTCAAATCCGCCAAGCGTTACGCAATATCATTGGTAATCGTATTGATGGTTATATTGATTCTGTCGGTACGACCACGCGCGCGGTGGTGTACGGTATTGGCCTGACCGCTTTAGCACAGGCGCTGATTGCGGGTGTTGGTTACTATTTTGCTGGCGCCCCAAGTCCTATTTTACTCACCATTGTGACTTTTATTATTGCTTTAATCCCCTTTGGCACGCCATTTGTTTGGGGCGGGGTATCGATTTGGTTATTAAGCCAAGGGCATACCGTAGAAGGGATTGGCTTGGCGCTGTGGGGCATATTGGTTATCAGCTGGGTTGACAACCTTATCCGCCCTATCGTTATTAGTGGCGCGACCAAAATTCCTTTTATCATTATTTTTATCGGCGTACTGGGCGGTTTGACGGCGTTTGGTTTTGTAGGGCTATTTATCGGCCCTGTGGTATTGGCAATCGGTCTTGCCGTGTGGCGCGAGTGGATATCGCAGCATAAGAATGAGTTATTCGCTCAGCAAGAAGGCATGCTTACTGACGCGCAGCTGCAATCTAAAGTCACTGAGCAAAATACAGACGAAAACATCGTTTCTGCTGATTAGCGCGTATCCTTAATTTAAGTAACCATTTAAACAAAAATAAAGTTAAACAAGAATAAACTGAAGCTATGAAAAAATACACGTTGCTAATCGTGCAATCACGGATAATAAACCTTTGATAATAGGAAGATGTAAAGATGGCTAATGCGAGCACTACGAACAATAAAAATACGCGTCCTCTTACCATCGTTGCTGATAGCAATATTGCCAGCCTTGATGAATTTTTTAATGCGTTCACGCTTGGGCAAGACTCTCAGCGTTCGCAGCGTCCGGTAAATATTATTGCCGTTGCTGGACGCGATATCAATGATCAGCTGCTTGCAGAATATCAGCCTGACGTGCTATTGATACGCTCGGTGACGCCAGTTGGCGAGGCGCTATTGGCAGACAATAACAGCGTTCAGTTCGTGGGTTCGGCGACTATTGGCACTGATCATGTCGATCAGGATTATTTGGCAACGCGCAACATTACCTTTGCCAATGCCGCAGGCTGCAGTAAGCATTCGGTTGCCCAGTATGTGTTAACGGCTATCTTAACCTTGCGGCCGCAATATTGGCAGCCATCAACGCCGCCATTAACGTTGGGCATTATCGGGCTGGGCAATATTGGTAGCACCCTTGCGCAATACGCTTATGATTTGGGCTGGCAGGTGTTGGGATATGATCCGCTATTGCCGGCGTCAAACATCAATAACGCCAGCTTTGCGCAGGTGCTTAGCCAAAGTAATGTGATTAGCTTACATGTGCCGTTGACCGATAAAAAACATAGTACTAATGCTAGCGGCAGCGATTATCCAACGCGGCATTTAATCGATAAAAAGGCATTAGAGGCGATGCCATCAGACACTTTGCTCATCAATAGCGCGCGCGGGCCCGTCATTAGTGCGCACGATTTAGAGGCAAATATTGCGCGTACTGGACGGCAAGTGGTGCTCGATGTGTTTGAGCATGAGCCAAAGATTGCTGAAAGCTTATTATCTAAACTTGCTATTGCCACCCCGCATATCGCGGGCTACACGCTAGAGGGTAAGCTGCGCGGTACGCAAATGATTTATGATGCGCTTTGTGAGGACTTGGCGGTAACCCCTGTGCAAACCATGCATCAATTACTACCGCTAAATATGTTTTTATGGTCTGAGCTAAAGGCGCATCCAGAGAGACTGGTGAAGTTTTATGACATCATGGCAGATGATGCTTCGCTACGAGACAAGTTAGCGGATGGGCAAGTAAGTGGCGCCGACTTTGATCAGTTGCGCCGAGAATATCATCTGCGCCGCGAATGGCAGTTTTAAAAGATAAAGTTGGTTCGAAATAAAATTCATCCCAGTCACCCTGCTCGGTCTTATAGTGAGCCTAATATAGTCAGCTTTAAAACTCAAAATATCGCTTCAAAATTCATTTTTCAAATTACAGTAAATAATAATGACCCAAGCAAATAATCTTTCTTTTAATCCCAGCTATGCGCCGACGATGACAGTAGCGATGGCACAAAAGCGCGCGCAATTTATCTGTGCTATCCGGCAGTTTTTTGCCGCGCGTCAGGTGCTCGAGGTACAGACGCCATTGCTCTCACAAGCGGGTAATACCGATACCTTTTTGCAGTCAGTTGCCGCGCATCTCACTTATCAAGATAAACCTTGTACCTATTATCTGCACACATCGCCAGAGTTTGCCATGAAGCGCCTACTTGCCAGCTGGCAGGTGCCCATTTATCAGATTTGTCCGGTATTTCGTGATAATGAGATAGGCGTGCGCCATAATATTGAATTTACTATGCTTGAATGGTATCAGCCGAATTATGGCCTAGATGATATGGCGGCTGAGTTGGGCGAGCTATTGGAGGCGCTTTACGGTTATCCGATTGTGCTAAGCCACTACCGCTATGTCGATGCCTTTATGGATTTTGTTGGCATTCATCCACTGACTGCCAGCCTTGCGGCGCTACAAGCGGTGGCAGAGGATAAGGGTTTAACAGGGTTTGATTTTAATAGTGCAGAAAATGGCGCCATCAATAATGAGGATGATATTCGGCAAAGCTGGCTGGACTTATTGTTTAGTCATGCGGTCGAGCCAAACTTGGGTCACGATTTGCCAACATTAATTATAGAATATCCGCCCGCGACCGCGGCATTAGCAAAAACGGCTGTCGATAAAGACGGTAATACGGTTGCCAAGCGCTTTGAGCTTTATATTAACGGTATCGAGATTGCCAATGCTTATGATGAGCTGGCAGATGGGCAGGCGTTAAGAGCGCGCTTTGAGCGAGACAATCAATTGCGCAAGCAGCATCACTTGCCGCAAATGCCAATCGATGAGCACTTATTAGCGGCGTCCGATGATTTAATGCCTTGTAGCGGTATCGCGGTTGGGGTTGATAGGTTGCTGATGGTTGTCACGGGCGCTAGCAGTTTAGAAGAAGTCATGCCGTTTCCAAGTGGTCTGGCTTAGTTTAGTTGCTTGCCTGCTACTAGATTTTGACGTATAGTCAAAATATCCTAAAAACGCTACGGTATTGCTGATATCAATTTTTTGTAGCCTCTGTCTGCGTAGGCACAGCAAGCAAAAAAAATTGATATCAGCAGTGCGTGATGTATCGATATTACTTTTCACTCACTATAGCTAAAAATTAGACGAAAAATTCATAAGAAAAAAGCCCGTAAACCAGACAGCTCACGCGCTTTTCTATTTCTGCGACTTTTTTCACAATGCTATAAAGCTGTACGCTGTTTACTATAGCTTTTGTGTATTACAATTTTTCGATGGCTTCTTTAATGGCAGTTTCACCGTTATGGATACTAAAGACTTTTTTACTGGTATTCTTAGCATTTAATACTGCAGCCAATGTGGTAGCGACATCTTCAATAGCGTTTTCACTCGCATTGTCATCGTTAATGGTGATTTTGCCCGTACCTGCACGCTCTTTTAAGGCGCCTGCTTGAACGATAGTGTAATCAAGGCTGCTGTTCTTAACCAACCACTGATCGGCGTAGTGTTTGCAAATATAGTATTCTTTTAAATCCGCAATACCAGGGTTTTCCCACTTGCTAGTGTCTAAAGAAAATACCGTGCTTAGCATGATATAGCGTTTGATGCCTTTATCTTCTACGGCTTGCATGGTTTTAACCGCGCCATGTAAGTCGACTTCTAAAATATCTTTGCCGCCAGAGCCAGCAACAAAATAAACCGCATCGATATCTTGCTCGATTTGTTGTTGAATAGCGTCTTTGTCAGCCGTAATGTCTAAATCTAACTGACTATAATTGTCCTCGCTAAACAGTTTGTTATCTTGACGGGTTGTGCCTATCACTTGATGGTTATCAGCTAATAATTGTTTAACCAAATCAGAACCCACTCGGCCGCTGGCGCCTATCACTAAAATTTTCATTATTATTCCTATTCTTATATATGTTATGGTTTTTTAAAACTTACTGCTCAAAAACTGATCGTTCTAGAACTTGTGGTTTTAAAAGCTGCCTATAGCGTAACAAGAATGGCTGGCATACTTGGTTATGAAGCGTGCCAATTGCATAGTATTTGGTTATGGCGTGTATACCCTTTGCAAGGTTGCCGTTTATAAAGTCTTTAGAAATAAAAATAAGAGATTTATAAAAAAGTTAGAAAGTTAGTTATCAGCTTAATAAGTGAGCGATTAACGAACCAAGCAATTAACGAACCAAGCGATTAAGACCGTCGGCAAAGGCTTTTTTATCACGGTCGCCGTACGGTTTTTGTCCGCTCATTTCTTGTAATTCAAGCACGCCCGTACCGCGCATGGTATCCATAAAATCACGCATATTAAGTTTTTGCTTGATATTATTTTTATCATAGACCACGCCGCGTGTGGTAAGCACTAAGCCGCCTTTATCTAAAATATCATTGGCTAAAGGTATATCGCTCGTAATTGCTAAATCGCCTGGCTGGATTTGCTCGACGATATAATCATCAGCCTTATCAAACCCCGAGGGCACCACGGTCATGACAAGCAGCGGTGATTTACGCAGTTTGATGGGCTGATTGGCGACAAATATCGCTGTGGTTTGTGTGCGCTCAGCGGTTTTGATAATCAAATCTTTCGCTATCAGTGGCACTGAGTCGGCATCTACCCAAATCTGCATTATTTCTGAGCCTTATCTGTATTTAATAGCGCCTCTCTCAAAGCGTCTTTTGAGCTATCTTTTACACTGCTATTAGCATCTCCTAAAGCACTATTGGGTTCAGTGCTGTTTGCTTCCTCTAGTGTTTTTGCTTGATGCTCGGTAATAGTAGGCGCTAATTTTTTATCAAGACCTACTTTATTAGGCAAGAGAGCCACCAGCTTAGCGAGGGCAGGCTCTAAATCTGCAACGTCATTTGGCATCAAGGTAATATGCGCAATCTTACGATCGTCGCGTTCGGCCTTGTGGTAGCTATGATAATGGGCGCCATCGATACTTAATACCGCGCTGATATCAGGATACTGGCCTAAAACGTTGAGCATAATCGCTGGATGAACGTTGTCGGTATCGCCCAGTGGCAGATTCACCACCGCACGAATGTGATTTTCAAACTGACTGGTGATAGCGCCTTCAATGCTCCAATGTCCAGAGTTATGGACGCGCGGGGCGATTTCATTTGCGAGCAGATAGTCGTTACCGCGAGCGTCTTTACTGACAAACAGCTCAAGCGCCATGACACCGACATATCCTAAGTGGTTCATCACCGTAGTAATCGCGTCGGTTGCTTGCTGAAATAAATGACTGGTACCAACGGCAGGCGCACGGGTTTTTGCCAAAATACCGTTGTGATGATGGTTTTCGACCAAATCATAGCAGCGCACTTGACCGTTTTGCGCGCGCACGGCAATGATAGATACTTCACGGCTAAAGTTAATAAAACCCTCAGCGATTAATGGCGCAGGCGCGGACGTCAGTGCGCCTTTACCGCTAACCGCATCTTTAAGCGCTTGCCAAGCGGCTTTGATATCGTTTTCTTCTTTGATGACAAACTGACCTTTACCGTCATAACCGCCGCGACTGGTCTTAAGGACAATCGGCAAACCTAACTCATCACAAGCCTGTGTTAATTCAGCTTCAGAACTAACCGCCATAAACGGCACGGTGGCGATATCAAGCTCATTAAACATCTGCTTTTCTTTTAAGCGGTCTTGGGCGATATCAAGGGCAATTGGTGGCGGAAACATACCTTGTTTGTTGCCAGATTTTGATAAATTAGCCAACTGCTCGACAGTCGCTGTTGGTGTGTTTTCAAACTCTAAAGTAAAGACGTCAGCTGCCGCGATAAATTCATCTAATTGCTCGCTAGAAAAAACTTTTCCATAAAGACTGGCAGGGCAGTTGGCGTTGTCCTCTAAAAACACGCACTGGTAACCGAGCGGCAGAGCAGCCTCGGCAAGCATCATACCAAGCTGACCACCGCCTAAAATACCGATGGTACGAATGGTTTGGGTAACAGGATAAGCGTTTGCGGTAGTCATGTCAGGCTCTTTACATTTAAAATGAATAAGGGGATTGATGTATGAATCTCTAAGAACACAATATTAAAAAGACAGCATTAAAAATAGGAAAAGGTGCACTGTATGCACCTTATATTTAGTAAAACTCATTTGGCTATAAATATCAAGTTTAGAACATTAATAGCAAGATTATTTATGTTAGCAATGTTTGCTAGACGTTAGCGCTAAGTCTATAGGTTTTATGGTGCAAGCCCACGGGTTTTATGAATTAATAATACCGGGCGTTGGGCTGGCAAGGATGGTATCAGTTTGCGACTGGCGTAGATTATCCAGCTTAGTGGCAAGCGCCTCATCATGCAGGGCAAGCACCTGAATGGCAAGGAGAGCGGCGTTATACGCGCCAGCAGTACCAATTGCTAAGGTGCCAACGGCCACGCCTTTGGGCATTTGTACGATAGATAGCAGACTATCCCAACCACTCAGCATCGATGATTTTACTGGAACGCCAAACACAGGCAGCGGCGTTTGGCTGGCGCACATACCGGGCAGATGCGCCGCGCCGCCAGCGCCAGCGATAATCACTTGTAAGCCGTTATCTTTAGCGCTTTTGGCATAATCAAACAATCGATCGGGCGTACGATGCGCGGATACCACTTCACAGTCAAAAGCGATATCAAAGTCAGCAAGCAACTGGGCCGCCGCGCTCATGGTGGCCCAGTCAGACTGCGAACCCATGATAATGCCAACTTTTGGCTGACCCGCAGGGGAGGTGATGGGACCGTTTTGGTCGATAGCAGCGTTTTGTTTGGCAGGGTTGTCAGTAGCGGAAGTGGTGCTCATGCTTTGATATCCTCAAAAAGACCATCATACAAAAGTTTTGCGGTCTTCGTAAAGCCAAGTTTACTGTTTCATACCAAAGCAAGCTAAATAACGCTATTTTATAGATTTTTCCTTGCGTCTTCATCATGGCGATATTGCACAAAGTTACTGGCCTTTAGTGGTAATGGCTGCTCGGTATCAAGCTGATAACAGGTCATATAGCCGCTATCCACTGCTGCTGAATAATCGGTGCAAACCACCTGTGAGCTTAATGGTTCAGGATTGCCAGTGAGCCAATAATGACCAACGAATACCGGTTTATGAGTTTTAAGAGCAAATTCAATGTTTTCGGCCATGGCATCGTTTGGAATCTGCGCAAGTCCTGACTTTGGCGCCCGAGCTATCTCATGGATAGTGCGTTTATTTAGCTCATCAAGCCACCAGCGCACGCGTACTTGCGAGCGCTCCGCACCATCTTTATCAACCATCACCAAACCATCTGGTAATGCTGTCTCCACGCCTTTTAGTACGCGCTCAAGCGCTTCATAAGCGGGGCTATGTTTTTGTGAGGTGGCAATCACCGCTTCAGGCGTTAAGCAGTTATCAGCAGTTAACAAAGGCTTTAAGACGGCCATGCTATCGACATCCCAGCAAGCGTGTACAAAACAAGCGTAATCAGTCTCAAGCCAGAGCGGAATCTCATAAAAGCGCTGTAGCCAGTATTGATGCGCCTCTGAGCCAAACGGTACTTCGGCTAAAAACGCTTCATGCTGGCGGACGTGCACATCGCTATGCGAGCGTAAATAGCGCTCAGGCTCTTTTGGGTCCGTCATGGCAAAAGCCAAGGCATTATATTCATGATTGCCCATCACCGCATCGGCAACGCCTGCATCTAGCATCGCAAACACAATCTCAAGCGTAGCAACCTGCTGCGTTCCGCGGTCAATCAAATCGCCGATAAATAGTGCCCGATGACCCGCCGGCGGTACAAAATGATTGCCGTTATGTACATAGCCCAACTGTTTTAGCAGCCCAACCAGCTTGTCTGCATAACCGTGAATATCACCGATAATATCTATAATCATAATTTTTTATCAAATGTTAAATGGTTTGTTCAATATAAATGACTAAAAATATAAAGCAACCTCGTTAACGGCAATGACCGCCCACTTATGAAAACTGCCGTCCTAAACTAAGCCTAAATTTCTACTTTTATAACTGAAATTTACGGCTATTTCTAAAACCCGGGCGATAACAATGCATTTAAAAAGTGCGGCAGTACGCGTGGTTCTAAAATAATTGTCGCAATCACTCCAAACGCGCCGCCCCACATGTGCGCCATATGATTTATGTTAGAGCCGCCGCGTTTATCGGCGTAAATACTATAAGCAACATAGGCGACGGCAAATAGTATCGCTGGTATCGGGACAATGGCAAATAGATAAATCTTTTCCCACGGCGCGAGCAAAATAAAGGCAAATAAAACCGCTGATACCCCGCCTGAAGCCCCAAGGCTTAAATAACTGGCGCTTTTTTTATTCTTAAGGTAGCTTGGAACCATTGCGATTACGATGGCCAACACATAAAAAATCACAAAACCGTAGCCGAATAAAAACGACTGATACAAGCCTTCGATAGCACGACCAAAGAAGTACAGGGTGAACATATTAAACAGCAAATGCATCGCATCGGCATGAATAAAGCCGTGCGTTACAAAGCGATCCCACTGGCCATTATTCACGGCTGGCGGATAAAATATCAGCCGATTAAACAAGGCCTTATTTTGCCATGCTAATAAACTGACAATAACGGTGATGATGATAATAAGTGTCGTGTGGTTAAGCAAAGGACAATCCTTAGGCCGAGCCTGATAGTTGGCAGTGGTAGAGCGTCGTGCTTAAAGCCCAAGTGTGTTGGCTGAATAATAACGAATAACGATGGGTTCCGATGTCTTATATAACTAATATTTATGAATTAGTCTCTATAAATGAGCATTGTCTTTATAATGATCACTACTACAGACGAATAGTGCTAAACAGTTAGAGAGTGACGTAAACACAAACATTAATAACAATACTAAAATAACAATATTAAAAGGCCGTAAACCATTAAGCGACAAAAGTATGCTTTAATAAATATTTATAGTGAATAATATAACAGGGTGCAGGAACCAGTGAGTAATACTTCGTATACTGACCGTAATGATTCACGACAAAATAATAAGTAACATTAAAAATGAGTAATGGACTGCTGCTATTCATTCAGAAACATTGCACTTACAGCGTGCACATTTAACAAAATACGGAAAGACATAAAAATACATAGAAAATAAGCAATTTATATACCAATATTGCTAAATAAACCGTTAGTTTTGTAAATGTCTTAGAGTTTACTCAGTATAAAAATAAATCACGTTATATATGGTAGATCCACTATAGAAAAATACAGCGCTACTGATAGCGTTACTGAAATAAATTTGTGCAGCCTCTGGCGTGACGAAGTTACACAGCAAGCAAGGAGAATTTACACCAGTAGCACGCCCTAAAGCCTGTACTCTTTTATTTAAGACTCACTATATTTTAAATCGTTGCCGACAGTCAGTCGCCTACAAAGGCCGTAACTTATGAATATTATCGACCAATTAGAACAGATAGTGACCCCAGCCGTTTTAGGCAGCCTTATTAATAGTGACCCTACTAATAACTACTATACCGATAGCGGTCATATTAGTGACGACTACACCAATAACGCAAGCTTCATTGATAACGGCAGCGTGTCCTATATCAGCTTATTAGAACAGCTTTATGCCATTTTGGCAGCGCGTTTGGCGTTGCCGCAAGTTTACTCGCAGCTGCTGCGTGACGATTCGCTAATCGATAACGACAATGTAGTAGAGGCGCCCTTGTTTGAACAGCTGTGGCAGGCGCCAAACGCGCGTCAAACCATTATCCAAGAGCTTGCGGCAACCCATCACGTCGCTGAGATTACTACTATGAAGCTCATCATGAATGCCGCACCGCTTGCTTATCGTGAGCTTAAGGCAATGGCAAACGGACAGTTTTTACCCGCATTTTTACAAAACGAGCAACCATCATTGCGTCATTATTTGCCGATATGGGCAGCACCTATCATTACCGTAACGCAAAACGCTACCGCGACGCAAAACACTACAGATGAATTGTTTGATTATCAAAACGCGGTAGTCAACGATGCGGCAGTCGCCGTCGCGCCTGTCTCTTTAAATAAGTATGATAGCGCTGAAGCAAGCGTGATAACTCCCACTGCAAGTGTGGCAACCGATCCTGTTAACGCCAGTCTTGATGACTCTCTTAACACGGTGAGTATAGATACAAATGCTCTAGATACAGGCGCGATTCACGTCAACCCTGCTGAGCACCATTTAGCAGAGAACCCTAGCCTAAAGCGTGAGAGAGTACGAACCCGCAACCAACGCAATGATTTATTGGTACGGGTGTTCTTATTGTTGGCGGCCATTGCAGCGATTGGCTTGGTATGGGCTTTATTAATCAAACCTAATGAGGCGCCGCCCGTAGCGCCAGTGGTCACAGATACCCCTGTTGCGCCGCCTACAGATGAGCCACCAGTGCAGGTTTTGACCCCTGCCGAGCTTATCGTTGGCGTGGATGATAGTGGTAGCTTATACACCTGTAGCGCCACCGTTGGTGACGCCGCGCTACAAAGCGCGCTGCAACAGGCACTTACGAGCAGTTTTGGTGAGCAGGCAAGTATGTGTCAATTTACAGTACAAGAGGGCGTTGCCAAAAATATTGCCAATATGCCCATTGAGGCGCTACCCAATATCTTGACATTACTAAGAGCGACACCGTTCGCCCGTCTACAGTTGCAAAATGACCGCGTGACCGTAGAAGCGCCCGATACGATGCAATTGCAAAGATTAACCACCGACATACGCACTTTAGTACCAGTGATGATGGTGGATAGTACCGCGCCACTGCCATTACCTAACAATGGCGGGAGCAGCATGGAAGCAAATAATGTGACGACGATGAATGGCGCAAACAATCAAGTTGCCACTACAGGTAACGGCGTAAACGACCCGTACGCTGCTAATAATACTAACAACAATAATAATTACCAAGCCGCTGACGATAACACGGGTGATAGCGTGGCGCCTGCACCTGCGCGTAATAATAATTTTAATAATCCACCTCTGAATAACATTCCTAGCAATAACGAACGCCTTAACAATGAGCGTTCAAACGATGTTTCGACGAGACCGTCTGGTCCTATTTCAGAATCAGAAGTGGATGACATGGCAAACAGTGTGATTGTGGCAGAGCCGGCACAAGTAAGATAAATGGCTGAGAAAATAAATCTCGCTGTTATAAAAACAACGATAAACGAAGAAAGCAAAAAGAGTGCAGTTTCATAATTTTCTATGCTCCTTTTTATTTGTAGCAAATTATCTTTAGCAAAATGAAGATAACGAAAATAAAAAGGCGCTATTTTAAGTTCATCTTACAAATGACTACTTACACTATGAAGTGTTAAGCGGTTAATTATGAATATGTTAGAGATTTGTACTTTAGATGGCTTGTCGTTACGTGTAACAAATGAAACATTACTTAACGTAGCAATTGCACAACAGCCTATTGATTGTGAACGCAGCCTTAATAATTCTATAATAATAAAAGCTGAATAACAGGGCGCTGGTATTTACGGTGCTGATTTTTATTAAAGTAGCTTTTTATTAGCGTGGCTTTTTATAAAAAGTGACTTTTTATTAAATATCAGTCATTACCTTAAGTATCAAACATCGGGGAGTAAACATCCGGTACTAAATATTAGCGTCTTATTTTCGAGAATTTATTTTTTACTAAACAAACAATGCAAAATAATGATTAATTGAGGAAGGAAACTATGGATATTATCAGTCATTTAACACGGACGGTTAGCCCAGCGGTACTAGGAGACGATCGCGATCCCGCCAAGCAAAATTTACTCGAACAGTTTTATGCCATTTTTGCGGCCCGCCTAGCAGACAACGACACCTATAATCGTTTTGCTAATGCCAATATCGCGCGTGATGATCAAGGGTTTTATGATCAAGTGTGGACCGAGAGCGCGCACCGCGACCAAATCGCACGCGAACTTGCGGGCAAACACAATGTGGATATCACTGCCACTCGGGGTTTGATTGCGATGGCCGCACCCCTTGCTTATCATGAGATAAAAAGCTTAGCAGGTACCACGCCAGTTCCGCAATTTTTGAATGACAATTTGGCCAGTTATCAGCATCATATCCCAGCATGGGCAAGTACCGTTTTGCCTGCTGGTATGATTGCCGCGGCACCGGCTGGTGCCCACGTGTCTGATACGGTCAGCACCGATCCTATCCGCCGCCAAGAAGAAGAAAAAGGCAGCTTTATGAAGGCGCTGCTACCGATTATTGGCTTGATTATTTTAGGGGCGTTGGCGTGGGCGCTGCTAAGAGGCTGCCAAGACAATCCTGAGCCGGTTGGCACGCCAGTTGCGACTGAGCAACAAGCCGTCAATGATGATGGCCAAACCGCGGTTGCGGCTGCTATAGAACCCGCTTCTTTACGTATTGCGACCGGTGAAAATAATGAATTGTATGCTTGCCGCATGAATGTCGGTAATGAGACGCTACAGGGCAATGTTATGGATGCCTTGACCGCGTCATTTGGAGATGAGGCCAATAAATGCCGCGCCGATGTCGATGATAACTTCTCGATAGATATGCCTGCTGCCGCTCAGCTTTCTTCTATTTTACCCATCGTTAAAAACATACCAAATGCCAGTATGCTGATTAAAGGCGACACTATCACTGTAAATGCTCCCGATGCTGCGGCATTAGATAAACTGGTTGCTGACTTACAAGCAGCAGCACCAGCGATGACCGTGCAAGCAGAAGGTCCGCTCGATGAGCAAAGCGAGATTGATCGCAGCTTAGCAGCATCGCAAACGGCGATGGCCAATCTTGGTGAGCATCCAGATCCTCGCGATGTAGCGCGTGCGTTAAGTCTACAAGTGGTGAATTTTGAAGTGGATAAAGCTGTTATTCCAGAGGCTAATAAGCCGTTGTTAGACAACGCCGTTCAAATTATGGAACAAGTGCCAGATATGAAGCTCATGATTATCGGCCATACCGACAAAACGGCCGATGCAGCTTATAATATGAAACTGTCACAAGAGCGCGCGCAGTCGATGAAAGATTATTTGGTTGCTCAAGGTGCCGATCCAAGTAAGCTGATGACCAAAGGTATGGGTGAGACAGATCCGATTGCTGATAACGCTACTGAGCAAGGTCGTTTCCGTAACCGCCGTATTGAGTTTGTCGTATATGATGAAACGACAATGGCCAACGATGGTATGGCGATTAGCAACAATGCGCTTGATCCGGATTTAAACCCACTAGACAATAATAACGATGATGTCATGCCTGATGGTGATGACCGTACTGGGAACAATTTACCTACACCTAAAAGTTCGATACCAACACCAAATAGTAGACCTATCGACCCTGACTTAAATCCATTGGACCGTAACAATGATGACATGTTGCCGGATGGCGATGACGCTAGCCGTGGTAGCGCGCTAGACCCAAAAGCCAGTAATTAATACGAGATTTTACTGACTTATAGCGAGTAAGTTTTAAATGAAGTATCAGTGACAAGAAAACCGCATCTTAATAAAGGTGCGGTTTTTATTCTTCTGCGGTTTTTATTTTTCTGCGGTTTTTATTCTCCTAAAACGGCTTGGCTACTATAAACTCATCATTTATAAGCAGTAGGGTCTTTTAACGCGGTTTGTGTTTTTGTCTGATCCGCAAAAAAGGTCTGTAAGATATTATCTTTTGCTTGCTGCCAATAATCAAACTGCTGGCACGTCGATTCAAGGTCGCCTTGCCAAACAGGGATCTGTCCGCGCATGGTTTTGATGCGTTTTTGGTTGGGATAGGGCAGCTCTTGTGCCGCTTTAGCCGCTTCGTGCGCTGCAACGCGATCGTTACAGACCAAGGCAATATCGCAGCCAGCTTCAATCGCTGCTTTGACGCGGGCGCTGACATCGCCCGCAGCTTGCGCGCCTGCCATCGATAAATCATCAGAAAATAAAACCCCATCAAAATTTAGCTGCTTGCGAATAATGTCCTTGAGCCAAATTTTTGAAAATCCGGCGGGTTTATTATCGACTTGTGAGAAAATCACATGCGCGGGCATTAAGGCATCAAGCCAAGGCAGGGTCTGCGTAAAAGGCTGCATGTCGCTATTGATAATTTCCTCTAAGCTGCGAGTATCGATGGCTTCTGCCACGTGCGAGTCAGGCGCAACAGCGCCGTGACCGGGGAAGTGCTTACCCGTGGTTGCCATTCCCGCCGCTTTCATGCCGTGCATAAATTGGCTTGCCAAAGCGATAATGGCTTGCGGCTTATGATGAAAACTGCGATCGCCAATCACTTGGCTGATACCGCCTCTATCGAGTACGGGCGCAAAGCTCAAATCAATGCCGACCGCCAACACTTCTGCTGCCATCAAATAACCACAATCGTAAGCAAGGCTCAGGGCGCGGCTGGGGTCTTCATTAAATAACTCGCCGAGGCGTCCCATCGCTGGCAGCGGCGTAAAACCTTGTCGCAATCTGGCAACGCGGCCGCCTTCTTGGTCAACGCCAATCAATAAATCGGCATTGTGCTGGCGTATGTCGTCACACAAGGTTCGCACTTGTGCTGCATCTGCCACATTACGGGCGAATAATATGACCCCGCCCACCTGTGCTTGTTTGATTAAACTGACATCTTCAGCGGTCAGGGCGGTACTATCAATATCAATCATTAAGACGCCATACATTGCGTAATCCTTATCAGGCTATACAGTTATTTTTACCATTATGGTTTTTGGCGCTATCAATCGCCATTTTGCATTATATTATGACAGTTATTACAAGATGAGCATAATAGCGGCTTAACTGGTTTAAATAAGGTAAATTTAAACGCTTGATTTGGCCGAGCTGTTGAAGACTGATGAAATAGCGTATCCAAGATATTTTTTAAAACGTTTAGAAGTAGGACGATAAAACACATTAACCTCGTGTGTAAGATTGTTTATACAGTTTGAGACAGTGGCTTATTTATAGCTGTGCTAGTATTGACTGATTTTTTAACGACAAAACTAAAATAATTATCATGTATCTGCGTGCTTTTAATGCTAGCGTAATGCATGGTTTAATGGTAAATATAATAGAATGAAAAACCGCTGAATTTTGTAGATAATAGTCTATTAGACGACCTTTATTAGCAATAACAATTGAGCAAGTTTGCATATTTTTAACTGAAAATAATTAGGTATATATGATGAAAAAACAACCAGCACAGTGGTTACTCAGTGCAGCGTCAGTGGGCGTCGCTGGTCTTATTCTTACTCAAAGCTATGGCACCGCAGTGGCTGATAGCAATACTGCAGGCTTTAAAGCGACCCCTGAGCAACAGGTCACCACCCGCCAAGTAGCCGCCTTGCTGGATCGTAGCCACTATCTTAATAAGCCACTCGATAGCGCAACGGGTAGCGAGATTTTGTCTATGTATATTGATACTCTTGACCCAAACCATACGTTATTTTTGCAATCTGATGTCGATGAGTTTAAGAAAAAATATGCCGATGAGTTTGCCGCTCGCTTAAAACGCGGCGACTTGTCCGCTGGGGTAGAGGTCTTTGAGCGCTACCGTAAGCGCTCTAATGAATATTTTGCCATGGCAAAAAAGCTGCTAAAGACAGATCTTGATTTGACCAGTAAAGAGAGCATCGTCCTCGACCGTGAAAAGCTCAATCATTTTAAAACCAAAAAAGAGCAGCGCGATTATTGGACGCGTCAGCTGAAGTTTCAGCTAATGAGCATTACTCTAGGTCAAGAAGACGAGAAAGCAAAAGAGAAAGTGTTTTTAAGCAATCCTGATATCACGCGCGGGCAAGACTTGGTGCGTAATGACGAGCGCACGCCGAGCGAGATTTTGCTCAATCGCTTATCGCGTCAGCAAGAACAGCTTGCCCGTCTAAAAGACGATGAAATCATGGAAACCATCTTGAATACGGCGATGCTCACTTATGACCCGCACAGTAATTATTATGCGCCGATTCAAGCCAATGAGCTGCAAATTCAATCAAGCTTACAGTTAGAAGGGATTGGGGTTTCTATCCGTCCTGACCGTAAAAACCCAGATTATACCCGCATTGTCACCTTGGTAGATGGCGGTCCAGCGGCAAAATCTGGCCAAATTAAACCCAATGATTTGATTATCGGTATCGCCAAAGACGGCGAAACTATGGTTGATGTGGTGGGCTGGTCAACGCGAGAAATTGTCGGTCTGATTCGCGGCAAACGCGGCACACCGGTGACCATTAAAGTACGTCAACCAAATGCCCCTGATGCTAGTGCCCGTAATGTAACCGTGGTGCGCGATATTATCCAGCAAGAAGAGTCCGGCGTCAGGCAGCGCGTCATCGAAGTACAGCGCCCCAACATTGATAAAACGCCGAAACGTATTGGCGTACTTGAAATACCAAGCTTTTATTTAAACTACCGCGCCCGCCGCAATGGCGAAGAGTACCGTAGCGTCAGTATTGATACCGAAAAAGCCCTTAAAGCGCTCAATAAAGAAAATATCGACGGTTTGGTGGTAGATTTACGTAATAACCCAGGCGGCTCGCTCGATGAGGTTGCCAAGATGCTCGGCTTCTTTATCAAGAGCGGCCCACTGGTGCAAATTCGCGACAATCGCGGCAACATTCAGGTCTACCGTGATGACGATGGCGGTGAGCAACTTTATGATGGCAAGATGGTTGTTCTTACCAATCTTGCCTCGGCGTCTGCCAGCGAGATTTTTGCCGCCGCAATTCAGGATTATGGTCGCGGCTTAGTGGTCGGTAGCACAACAACTGGTAAAGGCTCAGCGCAAATTCAATTAGACAGTTTGGCTTTGGGGACGGCAACCCTAACGCAGCGTAAGTTCTACCGCGTCACTGGCGGCAGTACGCAAAATAAAGGCGTGGTGCCTGATGTCGAATTGGTTAACATTTACGATGATGCAACCTTTGGTGAGCGCGCCCAGAAAAACGCCTTACCGTGGGACACCATAAAAACCGCGCCTTATAAACCTGAAGGCAAGTTTTCGGACAGTACGCTAGCGACGCTAAATCAGCAATCAAAAATCCGGCAGCAGACAAATCCGCAGTTTGTTTATCTATCAACGCTAAACGATATTCGTAATATGGAAGATGAGAAAAAACCGATTCCTCTTGATATCAATAGCCGCCGCGCCAAAATGCAGCTGATAGAAAAACGCTCACTGGAAGCTGAAAATAAGCGCCTTATCGCAACGGGTGAGCGTCCTTATGCCAATTGGAATACCTACCAAGCCGCAATGGATGCAAAATTTGAAGAGCGCAGTCAGATGAAAGAAAGTGAGCGCCCTGAGCTACCTGAAGACGAAGCCTTTATTAAAGAAGCGGCGTATATTATGCTTAGCGCCGAGGCAGAAGTGCAGGCCAGTCCAGAAGAAAAGCTATAGAAATTTCAATTTTCAAAGCGTCGCTATCGTCATTAAAAATGCGTGTAAGCATATGCTT
>NZ_DHYG01000041.1 GCF_002414005.1 Psychrobacter sp. UBA5136 | reverse complement strand
CTTATCCCGAACTGGGGTTATCTTTATTGATGTTTATCGATTATCGATATACTATAAGAAATAGCACTACAACTTATTTTAAAAACATAAATAAAGGGTATTGAGACTTATATGATCGTTAATTTCAAATGTAGTGACACTCAAACTCTTTTTTCTACTGGAAAAACAAAGCGTTGGTCTGCCATTAAAAACGTTGCAGAGCGTAAATTACTACTGTTAGATAGTGCAACTATGCTTGAAGACTTAAAAGCACCACCCGGTAACCGACTAGAAGCTTTGCATGGTGACAGAGAAGGTCAGCATAGCATTCGCATTAATTCGCAGTGGCGACTATGCTTTTTTTGGACAGAGCACGGCGCTACAGATGTAGAAATTATCGATTATCATTAATCTAGAATCTAGCAACAATAAGAGATAGAGAGAAACTCATGACTAAAAACGGTATGCGTCCAATTCATCCTGGCGAAGTATTACGAGAAGATTTTCTTGAACCGCTCGATATGAGTGCAAATAGCCTAGCAAATAAACTTGGCGTTACTCCTGCACGTATTAACGAAATTGTACGTGAGAAGCGAGGTATAACAGCAGATACAGCTTTGCGTTTAGCTAAGTACTTTGATGGTAGCGCTCAGTTTTGGCTGAACCTACAATCCACTTATGAGCTACGTTTGGTCGAGACGGGTGACTTGGACTTCTTAGATGGTATTGAACCTATTGAATATGCTTAATATTTATTAGTGCACAATGTGATACCCTGCAATTCAGCTCATTTCAAAACAAAAAAAAGCCAAGCAAAATGCTCGGCTTTTTCTATCACCTTTCTAAAACTCTAGAACTTATACAACAACCCTAACGTCGTCGTGGCATCCGTCCGCGAGTCAACCATTGGACTATCGTATTGTTCATTTGGTAGATAGCTTAAGCTTTGATTGGCAAATCCTGCCCAGCGCTCATTAAAGTCATAGTTAGCACTAATATTAATATAAGGGTTTAAGCTATTATTTGACTCATAAGCAGCGACGCCTGTCTTCGCTGCCTCTTGCGCACTAACGCCATAATAATAGTTATTGTAGTCGGCATCATGGTACTCAAAGCCAATGCTTGGATAGACGGTCAGCTTATCTTTAGTGATTTTGGCAAGATAGGTCAAGCGCGCCGTATTGCCGCCACTTTTATCTAACACGTCAGTCGCGACTTGTAGACGAAAACCACCAACAGGCGTACGGCGCAGATAAGATAGACCGGCAGCGGCTGAGGCTTTACGCTCATCAAGACCTTGCAGCGCGCCAGTTGCATCGTCAGGGTCGAACTCACTGCCATCGAGCTGCGCATAAGCCGCTAGCTGATTGGTGCCATCATTGATGATATAAGCGCCAGCTTGCGCACCGCGTGCATAGATTCTGTTGTTATCATAAAACACACCCGGCAATACTTTTATGTCGGTGCTGTCTTCCAAATCATAAGCTGACTTGACTGCCATGACGTTGACGCCGACGCTTAAAATGGCATCTTTATCAGTCGGTAAGTTGTTTTTAAACAGTCCGGCATTAGAGATGCTGGCGACGCTAAATAGGGCAGTGGCGGTCAATGCGCTGACAGTGCGCGTCAACGGTTTCGATAGCGCTGATGATTTAAACATGGTTTGCTCTCATAAGTAGGTGGGATAAATGATAAAAAAGCGTTGATAAGTAGAATGATAAATAAGTCTGACGTTTTACTCAATGGCCGCTAGCACTTGTAGTATTTGCTGATGAATATCTTGCCACCACCATATAAAACCAATACTGATCAGCAGCATGACCAGCCACGGTAGCAATTGCCAAATAAGGGTCGATTTGGTCGCTGTTTGTTGTTCGTTAATTTTGCCGTGATTAAGGGCTGCATGATTAGCATAGCTATCTAAGGGTAAGTTTACAGCAGAGTCGTGATTAAAACTGCTGTTATTATCAAAATTACCCTCATTATCAAAGCGCGGAGCGTGGGTAGAAGTAGGGATAGAAAAGTCAGTATCGCTACTTGTTGGAGAGTTGATATAAGTAGTCTGATAAATGTCTTGAGCTCGGCTAGGTAGATGCTGTAGCGTCGCAGCCAAGCGCTGACGGTAGGCAATGGCAAACGCCAATGCAATCACCAATCCTGTGACCGCGCCGCCAATATGACCAGCATTATCAATCCCCGGTACGGCAAAGCCATATACCAAATTGATGCCCATAATAATGATTAGGCTTTTCAGATTGAGCACCATGCCATTGACTGATATTTTAAACAGCGCGGCTATCAATAGCGCGGCACCGATACCCATGATACCGCCAGACGCGCCCGCTGATAGCCCAGGTTGACCAGTGCCATCTAAGATACCTTGCCACGTGACATAATTGTTCAGTAAATTACCACCGATTGCCGCCAGTAAAAATAACACCAAAAACTTCGCTGAGCCAAACATCGGCTCGGCGATTTGCCCAAAGAAATACATGGCAAAACCATTAAACAATAAATGCATCAGACCGATATGCAAAAACGCACTACTTGCCAAGCGCCATGGTTCATTATCCATGGTATAAGGCAAAGCATTGGCGCCCCATTTGAGCAATGCTTCGGTCGATGGATTGTTGGCATCGACGCCGCTCAGCACCTGCATGATAAATAAGCCGATAAAGCTTATTAATAGCAAAGTGGTGACGGGCGCGGTTTTTAATAATTGTTGAATGGTCATAAACGCAAACTATCAATAAAAAGTGATGAGTAGAGTATAAAGGCTAGGGTTAAGGCGTGTCACCCATAAGTGAGTTATGAATGTTTAATAAAGGCTGCCTTTATAATAAGAAGCGGTTTTTTATTGTTTTAATAAGCATCGATTTTAAGATTTTCATAAGTACCTTTAACCAAAATATCATTCGTTACTTGATTGATATCGGTATGGCCACAAAACGCCATGCTGATGTCGCACTCGTTATAGATAATCTCCAGCGCACGGCGCACGCCATCTTCGCCGTAAGCGCCAAGCCCATATAAAAACGCGCGACCAATCATTGTCCCGTTAGCGCCCATTGCCATTGCTTTAAGCACGTCTTGACCGGAGCGAATACCACTATCGAGCCAAACCTCAATATTGCTGTTTTCTGCTCGTACCGCTTGCACGATATCAGCAAGCGCGGCAATGGAAGACAGCGCCCCATCGAGCTGACGTCCGCCATGGTTTGAGACGACGAGCGCATCGGCTCCGCTACGGGCAGCCATGATGGCATCTTCAGGTTCCATGATACCTTTGATAATCAGCTTGCCGCCCCACATATCTTTAATACGCGCGACATCATCCCAACTTAGCGCTGGGTCAAATTGTTCGGCCGTCCATGCCGAGAGCGATGAAATATCCTCGACGTTTTTAGCATGGCCGACGATATTGCCAAAGGTATGCCGCTTGGTGCCGAGCATATTCAGGCACCATTGCGGCTTGGTCATGAGATTTAATATATTGGCGAGGGTAGGTTTTGGCGGCGCAGAGAGACCGTTTTTAATGTCTTTATGTCGTTGTCCCAGCACTTGTAAATCCGCAGTTAAGATAAGCGCGGAACAATTGGCCGCCTTAGCGCGGCGAATCAAGTTGGCCATAAATTCTTGGTCACGCATCACATATAGCTGAAACCAAAACGGCGCACTGGTGTTTTCTGCCACATCTTCGATAGAACAGATACTCATGGTCGAAAGCGAGAAGGGCACGCCAAATTTCTCCGCTGCCCGTGCGGCGTGAATCTCACCATCGGCCCACATCATACCAGTAAAGCCAGTCGGCGCGATAGCCACCGGCATTTTGACTGTTGAGCCTAGCATATTAGTGGCAAGTGAGCGCCCTTCCATATTGACCAATACCCGCTGGCGCAATTTAATACGGTCAAAGTCGGTTTCATTATTGCGATAAGTGGTCTCAGTCCATGAGCCTGAATCGACGTAATCATAAAACATGCGCGGAACTTTACGCTTGGCAACACGGCGCAAATCTTCAATTTCTGTGACTTTCTTTAAAGTCGGGCTTAACTCTCTCATAGGTTTCTCATTATTATCATTTTTTACGTTGTCTGCTTTATGACCCTATTAACAATTGCTGCAAATCCAATACTGAAAAAGGATAGTTCAAGCGTTTTGATGGCGTCAATATCACAGGAATCGTGGTAGCAAACTCCATCATCAGCACCTCATCAAAATCAGCAATATCAACATACTGATAGCGTATCGGCTGCACCGCTTGAAATTGGCTGAGTAGGTGTTCAGCGACGTCACAAAGATGACAGCCAGTCGTCCCGAGTAGCCACCATTTATCTTGATTTTCAGCCGTACCAAGATTGGGATTGGTGGCAATCATGTGTGCCCGTAACATTGCTACCGTATTACCATTAGCCATATTTACACTCTTATTCTTATGTCTGTTTGCCGTATTTATCGCCAAGCATTACTTTTAAATTTTTTAAGGAAAAGTATTCGTAGCACTTGGCAGTATTTACATGATAAAGAAATAGGGTAAATAATGACAGCGATTGTGAGATTAGGTAAGATGACCTGCTATTTATGATTAGCGCGTTAGTGTTAGCAATTTAATATGACGACTATTTTTTAACCACTCGGATATCGCTCGCATGGCAAGTTTTGGCAAATTACTTAAACGCTTATTATTGGCATTCATGTTGTTGGTGGTGGCATTCCATATATTGGTCGCAGGTCTACTGCTTATTTGGAAAACCCAGCCGATTAATAACAGCATGTTTATGCTAACCCACCGTTTAACGGGCGGTACGGTCACGCAGACATGGGCAGAGTATGATGCCATTGCCAAATCTGCCAAACAAGCGGCGATTGTCAGTGAAGATTCGACGTTTAGCCAGCATAACGGCTTTGATATGAAAGGTATCGAGGCGGCGCGTAAAAAGAACGAAGCAACGGGCAAAATGTCAGCGGGCGGCTCCACCATAACCCAGCAATTGGCCAAAAATTTATTTTTAACCTCGCATCGCTCTTATACCCGTAAAGCTGAGGAAGCGATTATCACCGTAATGATAGAAACGCTATGGGATAAACAGCGCATTTTGACCGCTTATCTCAATGTCGCCGAGTTTGGTAATGGCATTTACGGTATCGAGGCGGCCGCGCAATACTATTTTGACAAATCCGCTGCTAATTTAAATCGTGACGAATCTGCCTTACTAATCGCCATGCTGACCAATCCAAAATACTACGAAGGTCATCAAAGCGACAAACGCTTGCGCAATAAACAGCGTATCATTAAAAAACGCATGAAAAATGCGGTTTTGCCGCAATCAGCTTAGGGTAAAAAATAATAGGCATAAAAAATAGCTAAAAGGGATTTGGTAAAAACAAAAGATGACGGCGTATCGATCACGGTAAAGGAATAAGAAGGTGGCAGAGATGGATAATGAGAAAAATGATGGTCATGAGGTTGACGACAATGTTGATATTGATGTTGATATAAAAACCGATATCGAGGTCAGCACAAGCCTTGCCGAAGTAGATGAGAATTTGACTAAAAGCTCGCCTGCGGGCTTAACGGAAATTGACTGGCAGCGTTTGGATGATGGTAGCTATTCAGCCAGCAGCTATATTAATCGCGATTTGTCTTTATTGCAGTTTCATCTGCGGGTGCTAGCGCAGGCGGCCAGTCCGCGCCATCCTTTGTTAGAACGGTTGTTTTTCTTAATCATTTTTTCGTCAAACATTGATGAGTTTTTTGAAATTCGTGTTGCCGGTATTATGCAAAAACTCAATATGGGTGACGTCTCAACCAGTGCTCATGGCATGCGCCCAAGTGAAGTGCTAAGAGAAATCTCTGCTGTTACTCATGAAGCCATTGATGAGCAATACCGCATTTTAAATGAAGATATCCTGCCCGCCCTTGCCAAAGAAGATATCCGCTACTTAAAACGTGACGAGCTAACGCCTGAGCAATCGGCGTGGATGAAGCAGTATTTTACTGAGCAAGTCTCGCCTGTCTTGACGCCCATTAGCATTGATCCCGCCCATCCGTTTCCGCGTTTAGTCAATAAAAGCTTAAACTTTATCGCTACTTTAGAGGGTAAAGATGCCTTTGGTCGCGATATCAATCTGGCGATTGTGCCAGCGCCGCGCAGCCTACCGCGCGTCATCCGTTTGCCGGATGAACTAACGGGCGGCAAAGAGTATCATGTGATGCTATCGGCCGTGATACATGAACACGTCAGCGATCTATTTCCTGGTATGAATGTCACTGGCTGCCATCAGTTTAGATTGACGCGTAACGCCGACTTAGACTTAGCAGACGATGTCGATGATATTGCTAAAGCGCTAGAGGGCGAGCTTGAAAACCGCCGCTTTGGCGATAAGGTGCGCTTAGAGGTTACCACCGACTGTCCGGCGCCGATTAGCGATTATTTGCTCAATGAATTTGAGCTGCACGACAACCAATTGTACCGCGTCAATGGTCCGGTCAACTTAACGCGCTTACTATTTGACTTTAACATTCCAGCGCTGCGTTACCAGCCGTTTACCCATGTCGTCCCCAAACCGTTTCGCCGTGAAGTCGATAAGCTCGATAAAGCGACCAGCATGTTTGCCGCGATGCGTAAAGGCGATGTTTTGACACACCATCCGTTTCATGCGTTCTCGCCAATTATCAATTTGCTGTGGCAGGCGGCAAGCGACCCAAAGGTACTCGCCATTAAGCAAACGCTGTATCGTTCAGGCACCAATTCAGAAATTGTCAAAGCCCTAGCGGCTGCTGCTCGCAATGGCAAAGAAGTGACGGCAGTTATTGAGTTACGCGCCCGTTTTGATGAAGCGTCAAATATTGCGGTGGCCAATTATCTACAAGAAGCTGGCGCGGTGGTGGTTTATGGCATTGTTGGCTACAAAACCCACGCCAAGCTGATGCTTATCATTCGCCGTGAAGACGATAAAATTCGCCGTTATGTGCATCTAGGCACTGGTAACTATCACGCCGGAAATGCCAAAGTTTATACCGATTACGGCTTGTTCACAGCCGACCCCGATATCTCAGAGGATGTGCACAAGATATTCCAAGAGTTGACGGGAATGGGCAAACCGGCCAATCTAAAAAAGCTCCTTCATGCGCCCTTTACCTTGCATGAAAAGTTAATGAGCTTTATCGATGATGAAATTGCTCATGCCAAGGCAGGAAAGCGCGCCCATATTATCGTCAAGGTCAATGCCCTGACTGAACGCCGCTTGATTGATAAACTCTATGATGCGTCGCAAGCAGGCGTTAAGATTGAGCTGATTTTGCGCTCCATGTGTTGCCTGCGTCCGCAAGTAAAAGGGTTGTCTGAAAACATCACCGTACGTTCTGTCATTGGGCGCTTTTTGGAGCATACGCGCATTTATTACTTTTATAATGATGGAGACGAGCGCTTGTATTGTGGCAGTGCTGACTGGATGGATCGCAATTTATTCCACCGCGTCGAGGTCGCGTTTCCAATCGAAGATAAAAAACTGTTTAAGCAAATTTATCAAGATGGCTTGATTAACTATCTACAAGACAATACTCAGGCTTGGACGCTTGACGGTAATGGCGTTTGGCAGCAGTTACAGCCAGTGGCAGATGAGACGCCGCACATAGCTCAAGAGCATCTATTAAAGATCATTAATGGCGTTGGCGAGTCGGTCTAGCCCTTTTTCAGCGGCATTTTAAACGCTAAATGCATTCTATGTATTTTTTGTTAAGACTCAATGGCAAAACTCAATAAAAACCAAGCGCCAGTATTTGTTCCGATAAATACTGATGCTTGGTTTTTTATTGGAGGAAGATTTAAACAGGTCGTAGAATAAAAGCTCATGGATATCAGCTCCAGAAAAGGCAAGTTACAAACTGTCGGTTAACCTCACATTTATTCACATATTGATACCGCAGTGCACTGGTGAGAAGCCAAAAATTCTTCTTATAATTGATGTATGCCTTGGCGCTAATAGAAAATGCGCTATTAATGGAGAGTTTTCTATATATTAACCCCACTCTCAACTTTAA
>NZ_DHYG01000013.1 GCF_002414005.1 Psychrobacter sp. UBA5136 | reverse complement strand
TTAGGTAGTGGGTAGTTCATAGCAGCCAAACTCGTCTTTTTAAGCGCTTTTTAAACTTGAAAAGCATGTTTTTTGTTAATTCATCAATGAAAAACCCTCTATTTATTTTAAATAGAAGGTTTTTTATATTTAATGGACAGTTATTTTTTATAGTACCGCTTAGGCTATTTTATAAAACGGTTTAATACTACTAGCTGATGAGTATTTTTAGTACAGTGTTAGCTTTCAAGTACTTTTCTGACAGGAGCAAAACTACGGCGATGCCCTGATAATGCTCCATGCTTTGAAAGCGCTTCCATATGGGCGCGTGTCGGGTAGCCTTTATGCTTGGCAATGCCGTATTCAGGATGCTCGGCATCAAGTGCATACATGGTTTGGTCGCGGCTTACTTTTGCTAAAATACTGGCCGCCGCAATGCTAGTATGTCGGCCATCGCCTTTCACCCACGCTTGACAATCAATCGCTGATTCTTCGATACCAAATCTAGTAAGGTTTGCATAGTCCAAATCAGGGCAGCGATTACCATCGAGCAGCACTTCAAACGTTCTTTTATGGCCAGATTTTAAGTACTTAGCCATTATCTCCAATAAAACCTCAGTACATAGTCGCATACCTAGCATGGTTGCTTGCAGGATATTTACTTGGTCGATGACGGCTGCGGGTATATCAGCGACGATATAACCGACTGCATACTGCTGAACCAGCGGATATAAAATGTCGCGCTTTTTTTCGCTTAATTGCTTTGAGTCCGTTAAGAGAGATAACGGCGTGGCTTTAAGTGGCTCTTCCTCAATCAATCCTGACCAAGCGCGCGGCAATATCGCAGCCGCCACATTGACGCTTCCTAGCAGCGGTCCGCGCCCCGCTTCATCCACGCCAATTTGTATGGCTGATGGTTGTAAGTCTTCTATATTTATCGGATATTGCGCAAGTAATTCGGCGCTATTTAATTGCCCAGATAACTGTATGGGCGCCGCCAGTTGAATATATTGACCTTTAATATCAACTTGTTCAATAACCCTATCAATCTGAACGACATGGTTATTTTTAGCGGGGTTTTCTATAGTGATATTTTCTGTACGGGGCATCATACTCATGGCTTATTATTTGTTAATCTTACTGATTAATTGATTTGCTTATTTGACGCGATAGACGGTTAGTTACTGAGTTTGAAAATTATTTTGGCTGTTTTGATTTTCTTGGTCGCTAAGCTCATCACTTTGATGGCTATCGCAGTCTTGAATAAACCATTGCTCAATGACACTATCAACCGGATCATGATTGCTTTGTTGTTGTAATAAATGCTTGGTATCAGTGAGCGCTTTTAATTGCTCAGCATAAGCGCGCGGTTGCAACAGCCGCATCACGGTGCGACAGATGTTGTCGCCGCTCGCCTGCTCTTGGATAAGCTCAGGGACAATCGCGCTGTCTGCTAGAATATTGGGCAAAGCAACATAAGGAACTTTGACTAAGCGTTTGGCAATCTGATAAGTCAGCTGATTTAACTGATAAATAACCACCATCGGGCGCTCAAGCAGCATGGCTTCCAAGGTAGCAGTACCCGATGCCAACATGACGACATCTGATGCGGCCATTGCTTGCTGACTAAAGGCTGGCTGGCTATCATCATAGACCACGACAATCGCCGCCCGCAGTTGCTCTGAGCGCTTATCAATCACATCTTGGACGATATATTGATGATTTTGATCGACCGTTGGAATGATAAAACACAGCTTAGGATCTAACAGTAGCAGCCTTTGGATACCATCAAGCATCAGCGGCAAAATAGCCGTTATCTCACCGCGCCTCGACCCTGGCATCACACAGATAAGCTGGCTGACCTCATCAAAGCGATCAATAAAAAACTGCTGCAAACCATCATTGTGCCAGACAAGCTCGCTCCGGCGCTGATCGATTGGCGTCTCCAGCAGGGTGTGATCGATAGTTCGCAATAGCGGATGACCGACGCATATCGCTGGGTGACCGTAACGCTCATAAACTGGTAGCTCAAAGGGAAATAGACACAACACCAAATTGGTCGCCGCCATAATATTATGAATGCGCGACTCGCGCCATGCCCAAATAGAAGGGCTGACATACTGCACGCAAAATACCCCTTGTGGCTTTAATTTTTTGGCCACTCTAAGGTTAAAATCTGGCGCATCAATGCCAATAAACCAATCAATACTCGCAGCTTTAAAGGCAGCCAGTAATTCTCGGCGCGCCTTTAGCAAGTCCGGCAACTGAGCAACCACTTCGACCAAGCCCATCACTGCCAGACGCGATAACGGAAAAATACTTTGCAGCCCTTGCGCTTGCATTTTTGCACCGCCAACGCCCACCCAAATAATATCATCGCGCAGATTATTCATCTGCTGCATAAAGTCTGCGCCCAAACTGTCGCCCGATACTTCACCAGCGACAATACCTATCACCAGTGGCGAGGCCGCTACGTCAGGCAATTGATCAAAAGCACTATAAGCGTCGGACGCTGGCGTTACGTCAGCATGTTGGTGAGGCGTAGCAGAAACTGTCATGATAAGCTCTCAATATTAAAATGGTACAATTTAATGGGTGCCAATTAAGCAGCACAGTTAAAATAAGGCAAAGGGTACAATACGGCTATTATAAAAATAATAAGTATAAAATATAACATAGGATAGCCGTAATAAGATGCGCATTCAAAGCCATCCAAAGTTATCCAGAGTCATCTCAGTCGCTTCTATATTGCTCAAATTTGATTGTTTATATCGCCATCATACGTGACAGTGCCTAAAATAGCTAAAAATAGCGGAATTAAGTCATCAAATCTGGTCGTAATTGCTCACATATATCTGCCGATAGACACTTTGTTTAGTGAAAAGTTTAGTGAAAATTTGGACTGAGCTTAGCGATAAAAAAACATTTAACCAGACGTTTTATACTGCTCAGTTACAGGTATACGCCCATGAATAGCGCTAGATTAAGGCTACTTGTGGCCATCAGATATAACAAAGTTTTAGTGCTCGCATTCCAGTTAGTAGTCAATTAACTGTGCGACTACCCTTGTCAACCAGCGCTTTTGTCCGCATAATGAATATCCCCATAAATTAGCTAGACGATATATAATCATGACAACACCAGCTACTCATAATGCAGACATTGACGACGTGAATATTGAAAAATTCATTCCTTTAATCACCCCCGCTGAGCTAAAGACTGAGCTCCCTTTATCAAAAGAAGCCTATAACACGGTTCTAAAAGGTCGTAATACCATCCAAGATATCCTCGACGGTAAAGACAAGCGTCTATTTGTGGTTATTGGTCCTTGCTCGATTCACGATATTAAAGCCGCGCACGAATATGCTGATCGCTTGGCGGTATTGGCAAAAGAGATTGAAGACAGCATTTTCGTTGTAATGCGCGTCTATTTTGAAAAACCGCGTACCACGGTTGGCTGGAAAGGCATGATTAACGACCCTGATATGAACGACAGCTTTGATATCGAGAAAGGTCTGCGCACTGCCCGTAAGTTATTGCTTGATTTGAATGAAAAAGGTCTGCCGTGCGCCACTGAAGCATTAGACCCAAATACGCCGCAGTACATGCAGGATTTGATTAGCTGGTCAGCGATTGGTGCGCGTACGACTGAGAGCCAAACGCATCGCGAGATGAGCTCAGGCTTATCGTGCCCAGTTGGCTTTAAAAACGGTACGGATGGCGGCATGACGGTCGCGGTTAATGCCATGCAAGCGGTCAAAGAAGGTCATAGCTTCTTAGGCCTATCATCAGATGGCAAGGTTTCTATCATCAAATCAAAAGGCAACCCTTACGCCCACGTGGTACTGCGCGGCGGTAATGGTAAACCTAACTATGATGAAACCGCCGTTGCCCAAGTGGAAAATGAGCTAGCAAAAGGCAAAACCAATAGTAAGATTATGATTGACTCAAGCCACGCCAACTCTGGTAAAGACCCCTATCTGCAGCCGATGGTCATCAAAAACGTCGCTGAGCAAATTCAAAACGGTAATAAATCTATCATCGCTATGATGATTGAGAGCCATCTAAAAGGCGGCAATCAAAAGCTTACCGCTGATTTAAGTCAGCTTGAGTACGGCAAATCCATCACCGATGGCTGTTTAGATTGGGACAGCACAGTTACTGCTCTACATGAGCTACGCGACATGGTCAAAGACGTTTTGCCAAATCGTTAATGGCGTCATATCTTAATAGCGCTATGTCATAATTAATCGTTATTGGCTACTCAAAAAAAAACCGTTTGACAGCACATGTCAAACGGGCTTTTTTTGCCTTTGAACTTATCAGCCTGCATTTATAAAAAACAACTTATAAGAAATAAGTTATAAAGCTCTACGCTTTACGCACTTACATTTGCCGCGTCTAATACACTGTTTAAGCTCTCAAGTACATGCTTAGAAGTCGCCTGCTTTTGCAATTCAAGCAATTGCTCATGCGCCATTTGACGACGCGGTTCAGCCAAGGTATTCCAACGTGCCAGCACTTGTAATAAGCGCGATGCCAAGACAGGATTGGCCTCATCCAACTTTTTAATCACAGCGATATAAATATCTAATCCTTCTGCTGTCCATAATACCGTTGGCTGCGAGGTAAAGGCGCTAATCACTGAGCGTACACGGTTGGGCGTATTCCAATCAAAATCGGCATGCTCAAGTAAGGACTGGATAGTATCGGCACTGACATCATCTGCAGACGCTTGCACACTAAACCATAAATCAATGACCAAATCATCATTGTGAAAACGCTGATAAAAGTCCGCTAAGTATGCATCTGCATTTGCCAGTTGATGATTGACCATCGCCTTTAACGCGCCAAAACGCTCTGTCATACAGCTGGCATTATCGTACTGCTGCTCTGCCCATACATATGCGCCCGCAACATTCGCAGTCAGTGCCATATTAAGCACCACATTACGTAAGGCGCGCTTGCCACGAGCGGCGGCACTGTCTTCATAAGCCTGCATAGGTAGCTGTTGATAAAGCTCAGACCACTGATCTTTTAGCGCCTCTGCCAGCTGTTGATATAAGCCTTCGCGCTGCGCTTTTACCAACTCTGGATCATAGTCTTTGTGTATGGCCGCTGCCAGCTCCGATGCCGACGGGATATCAAGTAAACGCGCGGCCAACATCGCATCAGTAGTAGCGAGCTCAGGTAACGTCTGCGCTAGGGCTTGCAGATAGATTTTTGGACTACTTTTTGCGCCTTGAGACGGCAGTAAAATGCGATTGACCAGCATTTGGGTTACTTGCCAGCGGTTAAAACCATTGGTCTCATATTTAAGTAAAAATGCCAAATCTTCATCTTGATAATCATAATTGAGCTGTACTGGCGCACTAAAGTCTCGTAGCAAGGATACAACTGGCTCACTTGCTACATTCTCAAAAGTAAAGGTCTGCTCTGCTTGACCCAGCAGCAGCATACGCTCAGCGACGATGTCGCCGGTTTCCTTATCAAATAGCGCGGTCGCCACTGGAATTGGCAGTGGTTTTGGTGCCTCAAAACCTGCGACGTGGCGCGTTTTTTGGCTTAAAGTAATGGTCAGCGTTTGGGATTCGCTGTCATAATCTTGGTGACCAGACACCACTGGCGTACCCGGCTGGCGATACCAGTCGATAAAGTCTTCAATCTTGCTATCAGTAATACTGAGCGCCGATAAAAAGTCCTCAACCGTCACGGCTTGCCCATCATAACGGCGAAAATACTCATCTGTGCCTTTACGGAAATTGACAGGTCCCAAAGTATTGGCAATCATACGCACGATTTCAGCGCCTTTCTCATAGACGGTTGTCGTATAAAAATTATTAATTTCAACAAAGCTCTCAGGGCGTACCGGGTGCGTAAGTGGCCCTGCATCTTCGGCAAATTGATGCGCGCGCAAGGTCGCCACGTCATCAATACGCTGCACCGCACTTGACTGCTGATCGGCTGAAAACGATTGATCACGATAAACGGTAAAGCCTTCTTTTAGGCACAGCTGAAACCAATCGCGGCAAGTGATGCGATTGCCCGTCCAGTTATGAAAGTACTCATGGGCAATGATGGATTTAACACTAAAGCTACGCGCATCGGTCGTCGTCTCAGGACTAGATAGCACACAAGCGGTATTAAAAATGTTTAAACCCTTATTTTCCATCGCGCCCATATTAAACTGACTGACGGCGACAATCATATAACGATCTAAATCATAAGCGCGGCCATAATTAACTTCATCCCAATGCATCGAGTCTTTTAGCGCTTGCATACCAACAGCGCATTTATCGATATCTTCAGCCTTCGCGTATAGCTCAAGCAGAACCTCGCGTCCTTCGCTCGTGGTATAGCTGTCAGTCAACACCTCTAAATCGGCGATGACACAAGCAAACAAGTAGCTTGGCTTATTGGTTGGGTCCTGCCAAATCGCGTAATGACGCTCAGGTTGACCCGCAACGTCCCCAGCTTCGAGCAAATTACCGTTACTTAATAGCGTCGGAAAACGCTTATCGGCTTCAAGACGTGTGGTAAACACCGCGAGCACATCGGGACGGTCTGGATAAAAGGTAATCTTGCGAAAGCCTTCAGGCTCGCACTGGGTAACAAACATGGTATCGTCGCCACTGCCTGCCATGTAAAGCCCTTCTAGCGCGGTATTGGTCTGCGGCTGGATGCGTACTTGTAGCTGCAATTTTGTATGTTCTGGCGCATCGGTAATGATTAATTTGCCGTCTTCTTGCTTATAGCGCTCACTGGCAAGCGGCTCGTCATTAAGCTTGATCGCTAACAGCTCAAGCGCTTCGCCATATAACACCAAATCCCCTGCAGCCTGACGCTGCATCACTAAAGTACTATCCACAATGGCATAATCATCAAATAGCTTAATATCCAAATCAACGGTTTCGACATCGAAACTTGGCGGTTTATAATCTTTTAAATGAATTTTACTCGGCGCATGCGGTGGCACATCGGGCATTTCGGGGTTGATAATTTGAGCAGCAGTTTCAGTGGTGGACATGGAGGTTCCTATTATTGTTTATGATTTAAATATCTCGCCAATTATTTTAAAGCACGCCATCAACAAGCACAATTTTCATTATAAAAAGACTTCTCAAGACAGTTAACTACATTGACCTAAACGTCCAAATTTCAAGTACTAAACTTCAAGTACTATGAGATATAAAATAGATTTAAATAAATTAAACTGCTACCAGTTCAGTTTCATATCAGTGACTATATTAACCCTAAACATTGACGCTAAATTTTCAACTAGAACGTTACATATCTATAGGTGAACTCTCGAATTATTTACAGTAATACTACTTACATAAAGTAACATTTAGTATATGGTAGATAGTAATTGCCTCAGTTTTACCGAAAGCAGTTTAAAAACAACAAATGTTATTAAAATTAATAAAATTTTTAGGAGCTCACTATGTCAACCAGTTTTGCAAAAATCGCTGCTCTAGCCGTGTTATCAAGCTCGGTAGTATTCGCGTCAGGGTGTGCCAACAAACGCGCAACTTCAGAAGTAGTCGTTGCCCCACTAGGTATCCCAGGCGGTCAAGTCGGTTATAACGGCGCGGTAATCGTCGATAATTCAAATGCTGTGATTACTGGCGCAGAAAATCTACAAGCCGTGGTTTACTTTGCTTTTGATAGCAGTGAAATTACCTCAGAAGCTGCCAGTGTATTAAACCAGCATGCTAGCCTATTAAGCTCAAATCCAAACGCTGGTGTCGTTATCGCAGGCCATACTGATGAGCGTGGTAGCCGCGAGTACAACATGGCATTGGGTGAGCGCCGTGCCCAAGCTGCACGTGATTATCTTGCCGCCCAAGGCGTTGCGGTCAATAATATTCGTATCATCAGCTATGGTGAAGAGCGCCCCGCTGTTGCCGGTACGACTGAAGAGGCTTATGCACAAAACCGCCGTGCTGAGTTGTCTTACTAAGAGCCTTTTATAAGACTTCGTTAGCAGTAGCATCCAAAAGCCCAGCAATCCCATTCACATTGCGGGGCTTTTCGTTTTCTATTCATACACTATAAATAAACTATGCCGCTCTTACATTTACATAATACTCAATACACTCAACTAGACGATAAGACGTGGTGTGCGGCGGCACAAGTAACGGCGCCTAATCCTCTAAACCCTCCTGATTCTCTAAACCCTCTAAGTCACTCCGCTTTATTCAGCCACGATCGCATTGCTACCGCTTCTCTATCAGCACGCGAAATAGCTCAGCAACAGCGGCAACAGCAACGCGCGGGCGTACGGTTATTATTACAATCATTACTTAATAAATTAGAGTTTACTGATACTTTGGATGATTGCAGTTTTCCCTATCGCCTTATCAGCAGTCAGTATTTTGTGTGTTTTAGCCATACAGGCGCGCATAGTAAAACCATTCACAGCAAAAGTGCTTCAACTCAGCGTAAAAATGAAAAACTCTCCGACGATTTAAGCAATAAAGTCGCCGTCGTCATCAGCGCTCACCGTCCAGCAGGCATCGACATAGAAACCAACCATGTTGAATGGCAAGTGGCCCAGCGCTTTTACCATGCAAATGAAATTGCGTTCTTGCAAACACTCTCAACTGTGCAACGAGATACGGCCGCTAAACTACTATGGCAAATAAAAGAGAGTTTTATAAAAATACATCAATATAAACTCGCGCAAGGGTTAGGAATGGATTATTCCTATCTTATTGCAGATTTGATAAATGGCAGTAGCGAAAAAAAGCCACCGTTAATCGTCATAAAAGATACTAAAAACGATTATCGTATCGTTCTCTTACTTTCTCAGCAGATCGTTATTGTTTATTAAAAAACATTTCATTTAAAAAGCAACTATGATTTATTTTAGACAAAAAAAACGACCCCTTAAGGATCGTTTTTTTATGCTTGGCTATCTAATAACAGTTTTAAACTGTCGCTAGCTTAGAAGCGGTAAGTTGCACCAAGTTTAACAATTGGCATCCACTCTAACCAGCTCTTATCTTCTAAGTCTCTTTCTGCTTGACGAGCTGCATCTTGCGCCGCTAATTCATTTCCGCCTTCACCGGTGTAGCTAACATTTGCATCTACTTTACCCATGTATGCGGCACCAAGTTCGCCAAATACACCGAAGTTATTCGTGATATTAGGACGGAAACCAACAGTTAAATAAGGTGCTAGCTTGTTACGGTGTTCGATACTACCTTCTAGATTACCAACATTCTCTCCACCAAACTCACTAGAATTCTTATCTACATCTGCACCTGCCGGGCCAGCATAGAACTTCTGATCATTAATTCTGTAAAAGCCTTCACCTTCAGCATTTGCACGTACATCGATATCGTTGTCCGGAACAATAATACCAGCACCTACTGTGAACCAGTTGGCTGCAGGGCGTAACTGAACGCCTAGGTAAGGGTTGCTAAAATCTGTATCTACATCATAGTTGATGTCATTTGCATCGAAGTCACCGCCAAATAATTCAGCTACGTCGCCACCTGCCCAACCAGCTTGTAATTCAGTTGTCTCATTAAGACCCCAACCGATGTTAGCACCATAACCTAAAGTACCTACTTCAGCGCTGATAGCCGCTGGATGAGTGACGGTTTGGAAGAAAGTCTTAGTGCCGCCAGTAATTGCACCAGCAGTGTTACGTACCACACCAGCATCTGCATTGTATGCATAAGCAGGCTCTGCTTGATAAGCAACAGCGACTGGCTCAGCTTCGTATACAACTGCATCATTGTCATCAACCACGATAACTGGTTCAGCTGCCAATGCAGCAGTAGATGCTAAAACAGCAGCAGAAATTGCCGTCAATTTAATAAGTTTCATAAATACTCTCCTAAAGTGTGAAATAACTCGCCCGTAAAAAAATGATAATTTAACTTTTTTATAAACAACCATTTTGTTGAGCAGATTAAAACAATTTTGGCCCAAAAAGTCACCCCTATGAATGCGCTTTTTATTTGCCGTTATGTAAAGATTGCATAGATATTGTAATATTTGCTACACCAACCTGCAAAACTTCGGTTTCCTGTTACACAATACTCTCAAAGCAACTGAATAGTCGGAACATGATTATTGGATTGCTTAACGCTCATGTAAAGGTATTACAAAACATGTCAAGTATAATGACCTACCCCGACGTGTAACTCAATTACAGTTGTAGAGCTTATTACTACAGTTTGTTGTGGTTTGTGAATTAACGTATCCTAGCTTGCCCAAAAACCAAGATGATGGAAAGGGTTTAGAAATATTATCTGCATTATAGATGGGCGTATATATTGTTTAGATATAATAAGATATAAGCTTGTCTAAGCGCGATATTATGCTAAATTAGATTAAACAATAGCTTTATTTGCTGTTTTTAAATTCATAGACTTTGCTGCATAATTTAAAAAAACTATCTTGTGTCTTTTTTTATTCTTATCACTCTTATTGAGACATTTATATGCCAAAAGTATCGTCGATTACCCGTGTGTTAGAGATTATCGAAGCCGTATCTTACGCTTCAAAACCCCTCTCTCCACTTGAGCTGTCGCAAGAGCTTGATATCCCAAAACCCACCATTCATCGCTTGATTCAAAATTTGGTGGATGAAGGATTTGTTACCGTTGATATTGGCGGCGGTATTATTCCGGGTAAGCGGGTGCGCAATCTGAGCGTCGAGCTTTGGCAGCAGCGCCAGTTCTTTAATGAGCGCCAAATCATTTTGCATAAATTGGTTGATGAGATTAAAGAAACCTGCGGTATCGCCATCCCTTATCAAATGGACATGATGTATACCAACCGCGCTAAAACCTCGCTCCCGTTACAAATTTATCTGCCTGTAGGGGCGAAGTCACCGATGTGGTGTACCGCTACGGGTAAGCTGTATTTGAGCCAATTGTCGGCGACCAGCCGCGCTAAAATAGTGCAAGGACTGCCACTAGATAAATTTACCAAAAACACGATTACGGATGTGGCTACGTTAAATGCTGAGCTAGATCGTATCGCTGAGACCGGTATCGGTATCGATAATGAAGAATTTATCTCGGAGATGGTGGCGGTATCGGTACCTGTGCTGGATAAAAAATCTCGTTATCTGGCATCGCTATATATTCATGCGCCAACCATTCGCGTCTCCTTAGATGAGTTATTGACGCATGTGCCTAGACTACAAAAGGCAGCGCAAGATATTCAATCATTGGTATATGAGCTACAAAGCTAAAGACATCGACCGTTAAAGATTAACAGATAAAATACATAAAAGGTCTGCGTTATGATGACAACGCAGACCTTTTTGCTTGCTCATCTTATCTATATTAAAAGCTATTGATAAGAAATATAGATAAACCTTCTATTTTAAAAAACTTTTAGAAAACTAGGGCGTGTCATCAATTA
>NZ_DHYG01000022.1 GCF_002414005.1 Psychrobacter sp. UBA5136 | reverse complement strand
ACAGAATCTGGGATGGGCTCGCAAAATGGTGCATACTATATCCTGATGGCCATAATAATCTTACTTATAATATCAAAATCTGTTTGGTCAGCTAATTATTTAGTTTCTAACAATTTTGATAGTCCTGTATTTATAATAGTAACTATCTCAACAGTTTTGTTTTTATTTATACTACTGTACTTTTTTAGAATATCTTTAGTCAACGTTAAGTCAATTAAGTCTCAAATACTCCAGATTGATTTACGTTTAACTCTTTGTCAATTTATACATAATTATGACTCAGATACTAAAGATTTAAGAGAAGGTATGAAAGAAAGTTTCGAGAGGTTCGAAAGCGTTATTTTTGCTCCTATTGTGGCTACTGAAGACCAAATGCCAACAACTTTTGACGGTATTGAACAGTTAACTGGATTATTAAGTTCATTTAATAAAGGCTCAAAATAGCTTGTGAAAATACAAGCGGTAGGCGGGATTAGCTACCCCAATATTTAAATTTAACACAGTGACAAATAAGACCTAATTTTCGTGCTAAAATTAGACCTATATTTAGAGCGTAATTTTAACGGAGAATGGGTCATGCAACCAATATTTGCGACACAAACAGCCAGTATCTCAGAGCTGAAGACCAACCCTTCAGCACTCATTAAACAGTCGGATGGTGAGTCTATTGCTATTTTAAACCACAATAAACCCGTGGCTTACTTAGTTTCCACAGACATGTACGAGCGCATGATGGAGGCGATGGACGATATGGCACTTAGCCAAACCGTTGATGCTCGCATGAATGAAGGGCAGACACCGATAAAGGTTACGCTCGATGACTTATAGTCTTGAGTTTCATCCTTTAGCATTAAAAGAATGGAAAAAGCTAGCGCCCAGTATTCAGCAGCAGTTTAAGAAAAAATTACAGCAGCGCTTATTAAACCCACGTGTTCCTGCGTCAAAACTTTCAGGACATACAGACGCCTATAAAATCAAACTACGCACCATCGGCTATCGTCTGGTGTATATCGTCAAAGATGATGTGGTCGTGGTTTATGTGCTCGCTGTAGGCAAGAGAGAAAACAATAAGGTATATGAAAGCCTAGTGTCGCGCCAACCATAATCGAAACAAACAGAGTAAAAATGACGGAGGTCATAGACGTGCAATATACCGCAATCATCAAAGACGGTGGTTTGTTTATCCCTAACGTATTTTCTGACCTAAATGATGGTAACTCGCATATCGTGCAAGTAGAAGTCGATATCGAGGAAGTTCGTCAGCAATTGAATAGCAGCGCAATGCCAAAGATGGACGCGCCAAGAGCAGCAAAAAAGCCAGTCAAGAATCCAGCGAGAAAGGCAACAAAAAAAGAAGTACAGAAAGCCGCAGAGGTAGATGCAACATCGCTGCGTAAGAGCGCTATCGATGAGCTAGAGGGATTGGATGATAGTGAGCTTAGCGAGATTTTTAAAGCGTATATGAATGATGGACAACAACCAACGCAAATATCTTTAGAGAATTTATAACGCCCTTTTGCCAGTATTTTAAAACCAAACTTTAAAATTTTGATTCACAACTGTAGCACTTATAAAGGTGGAACTATGACTTACTCGATTTTTTCCCAAGCGCCAAACGATGCGCTAAAAGAGCCAATGTTTTTTGGTCAGCCAGTCAACGTAGCGCGTTATGATCAGCAAAAACACCCTATCTTTGAGCAGTTGATTGAAAAGCAGCTGTCATTCTTTTGGCGTCCAGAAGAAGTCGACGTCTCAAAAGACCGTATCGACTACGGCAATCTGTCCTCGCATGAGCAGCACATCTTTATCAGTAACCTAAAGTATCAGACCCTACTCGACTCTATCCAAGGTCGTAGCCCAAACGTGGTGCTATTGCCGCTGGTGTCAATTCCTGAGCTTGAGACGTGGATTGAGACATGGACGTTTTCTGAGACCATTCACTCGCGCAGCTATACCCACATCATTCGTAATATCGTCAATGATCCCGGCGTTGTCTTCGATGACATTATGCAAAACGAGCACATTTTACAGCGTGCGTCTGATATCGCTAAGTACTACGATGATTTGTATTATGACTCACAGCTTTACAATATGTATGGCGCGGGCACGCACACCGTCAATGGTAAAGAAGTGATGGTCAGTTTAAAATCGCTGAAAAAACAGCTGTATTTATGCTTGATGGCGGTTAACGTCTTAGAAGCCATTCGCTTTTATGTGTCGTTTGCCTGCTCGTTTGCCTTTGCTGAGCGTAAACTCATGGAAGGCAACGCTAAGATTATTAAATTAATCGCCCGTGATGAAGCGCTGCATTTAACCGGAACGCAGCATATCCTAAACTTGATGCGTAATGGTCGCGACGATCCAGAAATGGTCGAGATTGCCAAAGAGTGCTTCGATGAAAGTATTGAGATCTTTACCAAAGCTGCGCAGCAAGAAAAAGAATGGGCGGGTTATCTGTTTAAAGACGGCTCAATGATCGGGCTAAATAAAGACATTCTTTGTCAATATATCGAATATATCACCAATTTACGTATGGAAGCGGTTGGCTTGCCGGTGGCATTCCCAAATTCTAAATCAAATCCGATTCCGTGGATTAATACTTGGCTGTCGTCTGATAACGTCCAAGTGGCGCCGCAAGAGACGGAAATCAGCTCGTATTTGGTCGGCCAGATTGACTCTGATTTATCAAATAGCGACTTTGACGACTTTGAGCTTTAAAGCTTATACAAGTAATTTTAATGGCTTAATCTTAATAGTTTAAGCTTAAGCCATTTTTTTAGTTGCCTTTTATAATAAGCACGATATTAAAGGACACTGGCATAGCAATAAAATTGCGAGATAGGAAAACCAGTGCCATAGGGTTAAATTATGACTTGGGTAATGACGAGTAAGAAGCAATTCTACTTGCATGATGACGAGAGTCTGCTGGATGGATTGCTACGCACCGGACATGATATCAATTATCAATGCCGTGAGGGCTATTGTGGCAGTTGCCGCATCAAGCGTATTGCCAGCTCTCACGTTATTGATTATCCGTTTGAGCCGCTTGCTATGATTGAAGAAGATGAAATCCTGCCCTGCTGCTGCCGCGTGCAAGGCGTCATTTATATCAATCATGAGCTGTTCGAAAAATAGCCGCTAAATAAAGCTATTTTTAAAAAAATTCTGATAAAAAAAGCGCGCTATTCTATAGATAGCGCGCTTTTTTATTATTTCTTAAACTGTAAAATCATCTTTATTCAGGTTTTCATTATAAATTTATAAAGGTGCGCCATCTCTTTCAAATAGCTGCAATAGCTCTTCGCGCATACGGTCGCGCTCGGCTTCTGACATCATTGGTACATCGGACCCTTCGTCTTGTAGATGCGGTTGACCTAAACCGCCAAGCGTTTCATCGTGGATGACGACAGGGCGTGCCATCGGTTCTTGCGCTGGACGTTCTTCTAAAAGTATCTTCACTTGCTTATTCTTACCACGGCGTAGAACTTGTGCATTAAGCGTGGTATTAGGCGCTTTACGCGCGACATATTGGATTAGAGTATTGGCATCCGTCATCTCAACACCGTCAATTGATAAAATAATATCGCCGACGCGCAGACCACTTTTAGCCGCTGGGCTTTTAGGCACGACATTAAATACTTCAACACCTGTTGAGGTTTCAAGCTGCGTTGGGTCGCGTAATTGCGATTGGATTTCAATACCCAACCAACCACGGCTGACCTTACCATCTTTAATAATGGCATTCATCACTTGCTCAACGATAGCAGTGGGAATGGCAAAGCCAATACCCATCGAACCCCCAGAGCGCGAATAAATAGCCGTATTGATACCAACCAGCTCACCGTGAGCATCAACCAGCGCGCCACCTGAGTTACCTGGGTTAATCGCCGCATCGGTTTGAATAAAGTCTTCAAACTTATTGACCCCAAGACCGGTACGCCCTGTCGCTGAAATAATCCCTTGCGTCACCGTCTGACCGACCCCAAACGGATTGCCAATCGCCAATGCCACATCGCCAACTTGAATAGGCTCTTCACGGAAGCCAAGTGGCGTTAAGTCCGTCATGTCGACTTTAATCACCGCCAAATCACTGTCTGGATCGGTACCAATCAGTT
Organism: Psychrobacter sp. UBA5136; assembly: GCF_002414005.1. GTDB lineage: Bacteria > Pseudomonadota > Gammaproteobacteria > Pseudomonadales > Moraxellaceae > Psychrobacter. The sequence goes on along the minus strand of NZ_DHYG01000022.1, from coordinate 42,782 downwards.
TAGCACGGCTCTTACGGCCATCATTTAAGGCGACCGTAATTTCATCAGCTTTTTCAATGACATGGGCGTTGGTTACGATATAACCATCTTCTGAGACAATCACGCCGGAGCCCAAGTTGGTATTGCCCTGCTCTTGTGACGGCCCGCCATGAAATTCAAAAAACCGGCGCAGCACGGGATCATCCATATAAGGATGCTCTGCCATCGTTTGGGTGGTATAGATATTGACGACCGATTGTGACGCGCGAGCAACGCCATTATGATAAGAGGAAATCGGTGCGGGTGTGTCGGAAACAGGCGCTGACGCTTGCTGCTCAGCGGGCGTGGTTCTGGGCGGCTCCCACGTTTGCTCTGATGTCGATTTCATACTCGTGAACAACCAAATAAACGCTGCAATCACTATCAGCAACAAAATCCAAGGCAACCATGTTAACGGGCCAGCCTTGTCGTTGGCATTCCGAGATGACGACATATAAAAACCTCTATATTTTTAAAAACCGTTTTTGTAAAAAATTTTGTGAAAACAATGCATGATGAACGCGCACACTTTTGATCAATCTTATGACGAGCGCAAGATTGAGCGATGTAAGCGCTATGGATCATATAGATTCAGGTATGCAAATTATAACTGGCAATACCGATAAATAGTAACGTATTGTGTACCGTTTCAGTTATGCGCTTTGTCTACTCTTTTACAGCGCCATGCTAAAATGACAAGAATAAAAATCTTGATGTTCTTGATGACTTAGAACGGTCTTAAAACAACCACAATTGAACCGCTACAATTTATAAATAAGCATTTTTAGTATTTAACATCCATGCTCAAACCATAAAACATCGAAGCAGTAAAAACTGCCCTAGTGTAAAACTTTAATAATTATAAGGAAATACCATGACTGAACACAATCCCTTAACCACGTCTTCAACCGACCCCTTAAACCATTTCTCAAGCAAGACGATTAGCGCGCAAGCCTTAACAGAATTTTGTGACGAGTATTTATCGGCGGCGGCCTTTAAAGACTACGCGCCAAATGGTTTACAAGTAGATGGCGGACGACCTATCAGGCGCATCATTACTGGCGTCACCGCTTGTGAGGCTTTAATTGATGCCGCAATTGCTGATAATGCCGATGCTATTGTGGTGCATCATGGGTATTTTTGGAAAGGCGAACCTGCGCCCATCACAGGGATGAAAGGTCAACGTATCCGTAAACTTATGCAGCATGGCATCTCTTTGATTGGCTATCATCTACCGCTTGATGCCCATCCTGTCATTGGTAATAACGCCAAACTTGCTGAGTTACTCGGTATGAACATCATCGGTGCGCTTTATCCTAACGAGTCACATCCAGTGGGCAACATTGCCACCTGCCAGCCGCAAAGCGCGCAACGGCTTATTGCCCAGATTACCGATGCGCTAGGACGGATACCATTACATATTCCCGCTAACTATCACGCCTCACCCAATACCAAGTCCGAACAAAAAAACGGCAGGTTGATTGAACGCGTCGGTATCTGTACAGGCGGCGCGCAAGATATGATAGAGCAAGCAGCGCTCATGGGCTGCGATGCTTATATTTCTGGTGAAATATCGGAGCGCACTACGCATAGCGCCCGCGAGCTTGGCATCGATTATTTTGCCTGCGGCCATCATGCGACAGAGCGCGGCGGTATTCAAGCGTTGGGCGAACTGCTTGCTGAGCAATTTGGCTTACCGGTAACTTTTGTCGATATCGATAATCCAGCATGACAGTTAAGCCAGCATGGTAATTAAGTTGTTTTACCGAATTTCCGACTAACCTTTTTTACTATTTTAAGGGCTAATTTTAAAGTTTTAAGCCAAATACAGAAAATTTCTCTTAAGAGCAATTTTTGCTTGTAAGGACTCTTGTGAGTAAATGAGATAAAACGTCGGCATTTTTTACCGTTTATAGTGCTATTGTTAAGTTTTATCGCTAATTTATTAACTCTGCTTGAATAATACAACCAATATCCGCATATTAGTTCCTGAAGAAAGAATGTCTTGTCATGAGACTTCCCATTTTTATAGCTTCCGGTTATGGCGCTAAAATAAATGTCACGGTTTAAAACTTTATTTTTTGATAAATTAATAAGATTTTCTACGGTGAGATCTTAGATACTATCTTTGCATTGTTTAGTTTGAATGTTCTCTTATGAGGTAGTATTTCCCATTTTTAGCGTCGCGATAACACTAGAGTAAAACCCATCTGATAGTGATTTTTATTCGCTAGCAGATATGGTGATCCCTCTTCTCTATCGCTGAGCAAATCGTATTATTAGCCAGCTCCTCTACTACAAACGATTAAGAGAGCAGCTAGTGACTAATATGAACGTAGCAACAATTAAGTGCAGTTGTACGGCGCTTATGCTACGTATTTGTCTCAATAATTTATTCATGACCTTACCTATGTTTACGATGGTTTTATAGCCAGTCTTTTAGTGACCAACTAGCCTATTAGCGATGAAGGAATCATCCGATTTATAGCCTTCGCGGTATGGTGCGTCTTTTTTTAGCATGTTGTTTGAAATGCGTGTTTTATCTTCTAAAAAAAAGGTACTTATTGGCTAGTTGATTAAAAGACGGTTGCGCTAACGGTTATACACTTTATGTTAGCAGCACTATATGTAAACAAGATGACATCGACCTTATGCGATTTATCAGGCTGATGTTATCCAAAATGTAACGACAGTTTATGCCACTTATATAGCAATACGCTTTTTATGAGTATATAAGCCGCATAAATTGATCAGGCATTTTTATGGTATGCAGGATGGCTAAAATCAGGAGACATCCATGCAGCGTATTACTTACCGTGTGAAAGTATCTGCGCAAGGGGCCAAACGCCGTATCTCATACCTACTGCGTCCATCTAAGCGCTTACTGCACACCAAAAGTAACTTCGTTCCAGCAGTTGCACCGATTAAAGCGACACGTTTCACCAAAACCAATTTCTCCAAAACTAAGAAATTGGCACAAATATCAAGCATTGCCCTGCTCTCTTTACCTGCTGAGAGCTTAACGACGATGAGCGCGCCTGTACCCGCTTATGCTCACGTCATGCTGGACAACACCTTGACAGTTGCCGCTGTACCGGGTGACAGTACTTACTTTGCAACCGATGGTTTTCAGCACGGTTTTGGCTACGATTTAGTGCGTAGCTATGCCGATGGGCTTGGCGTCAACATCAATCTAAAAGCCTATGCTAGTGAGGAAGCAGCGCTCAAAGCCGTAAAATCAGGCGACGCTGATATGGCCTTGACCACGGCCAGCACCCAGCTAAAAAGCCAGCTAGATTTGGCTTCTGTCAATGTCAGCTGCGGCTATGACGCCAGTTTGACCAAAAATGGCCTACATCCCAAAGTTAGCTGGACATTTAATTCTGCCAATGATCCGTTATCAAAAAAGGCCAGTTACTTTTTGTGTGATAGCATAAAGCTTGAACACACGCAAAAATTGGCGGCGTTTTATAATCAAAACTTGTTAAAAGATGCTTATAGCCAAGACCACTTTAAAAAAACGTTGACAGAAAAACTGCCCGACTATCAATCATCGTTTCAAGAGCAAGCGCGCAACTACAATCACGATTGGGAGCTGCTCGTTGCGATGGGCTATCAAGAATCGCATCTAAATGCCAATGCCGTGTCTCCAACGGGCGTGCGCGGGATTATGATGCTGACCAATAACACCGCTAAGGCCATGGGCGTCTCTGACCGCGTTGACCCTTATCAAAGTATCGGCGGCGGCGCGCGTTATTTGGAGCAAATGAAGGCGGATTTTGCTGACGTGCCAAAGACTGACCGCATCTGGTTTGCCCTCGCCGCTTACAATATGGGCCCAAATGCCGTAAAAGGTATCCAGCGTCAATTAAGAGCCGATGGCATCGATGATAAAAGCTGGGCAAATATCTATGCTTATTTGTCTGAAAACAGAGCGTCAAATAGTCGCTATGGTCAGGCGATGCATTATGTGAGTAATATTAGAAGTTATCTTGAAACCATTAAAACGCAAACCGTTTAATAAGGTTTTCGGTAAAAGCTTCTTAATAAGTGCTTATCGCTAAAAGCTGTAAATAAAAACTATAGGAAATTACTCCAATAAAAAAGCTGCCCTTTTATAAGAGCAGCTTTTTTTAATGCTTAAAATTTATTGAATGCGCCTATATTAACGTGCCTACATTAATAAGACTATATTAGCGATTCGGCACGGTTAAACGTTGACCGCGTTGCAGCATGGTATCGACAGCGATATTATTCATATCGGCAAGCTCTTTGGTTGAAACGCCATATTTGCGTGCCAAGCCAATCAAACTATCGCCTGAGCCGACGGTATAGCTGACGGTTGCTTTTGGTACTTTGATGGTTTGACCGCGTTGTAACTGCGCGTTGGGCGCCAAATTGTTGGTCGCTGCTAAGTCCTCTACCGAGATGCCAAACTGACGTGCTAAGGCAATAAGCCCATCACCCGCTTTCACTTTATAGTTCTCAGTATTACCAAGCTTTTTGCCGCTGCTACTTGCGCTACTGGTACTGCTAACTGTTTCTGTACTGCTGCTGTTCTTACTGATGTTACTGTTAGTTGTGCTAGGCGCACTTACCGTACCATTTGCAGGAATGGTAATCGTCCGACCAAGGATTAAATTGGAAGTGGTTTTTAAATTATTCGCCGCTGCCAAATCACTCAAACCAATATTGTAGCGCTGAGCAACGCCTGTCAAAGTATCGCCTGATTTGACTTTATAGCTGACCGCTTTGTCATTGAGTTGGCGATCGACCAACTCTTTAGAGACGGGCACTTTAATTATCTGACCACGCTGTAAGCGTGCTTTTGCATCAAAATTGCTATTTACCGCCGCCAGTTCTGCCGCGCTAATGCCAACGCTATTGGCAATACCAATCAAGGTATCGCCTGATTTGACCTTATAATTGGTCGTTGCCACCGAGCTTGCCGTTGCCGTGCTGGTATTAGCGGCATTATTAGCACTGCTACTGGGCGTACTACTTGCAGCAGTAAAATCTACATTAGCAGGCACTTTTAAGGTTTGGCCGACATACAGTGAGTCGGTCGCACTCATATTGTTTAAATTCGCCAAGGTGGTAGTCGGTACATTAAATTGACGAGATAAGGCAATCAGGCCATCACCCGGTTTGATTTTATAATTTTTGGTTGCCGTACTTGATTTACTGGGTTTGGTAGATGGCGCAGCAGGCGTACTGGCAGGCGCAGTCACTTTACCGGGCACCAGCCACAGCTTTTGTCCACGTAGCAAGTCAGCTCTACTGCTTAAGTTATTATAGCTTGCTAGCTGAGTGACCGATAAACCAAAGCGATTTGCCGTACCGATTAGTGTATCACCACCTTGTACTATGTAGCTTTCAGGCTGACTTGCGGCGGTACTACTAGCACTGCTTAATGGCTCAATCGTTTTGGCATTATATAAATATAAGGTGCTACCGGCTAGTAGCTTGGCACTAGCATCTATCTGGTTCCATTCAGCGATGTCACGCCAGCTGACACCCGCACGACTGGCGATATTTGCTAAGGTATCACCACGTTTTACGGTATAAGTGCTACGTTCGCCTGTAGGTTTTGGCTTATCGACTGATTTTTTAGGAAAGCTCAGTTTCTTCTCTTTTCCCGTGGCTTCCAAAATAGACTGCTGCGTTTGTACTGCCGATAGGTTGATATTACCATCGGCATTGATGACATTGGTTTCAGGCGTACTGATACGAATTTGGTTGGCAATATAATCACGCTCAGCCTTACTTAATGGCGGCTCTTGAATGATGGTATTGTTTTGCGTGATTTGCGCCGATGTGGTCGGTAAGCTGTTACTACTTTTTAGCTCAGCATTAATTTTTTTGGTTTCAGCCGACGTTATAGGTGGCTCTGTGTGTTTTGACGGACTATAAACTGAGCTGCTGGTCGGTGAAGCTGTCGGCGGAATATAGCTGGTGGTTTGCTGCGGTACGCTCGCGCTTGCTGCATAATCGGCAAGACCACTTCCGGTCGTAGGCAATGAACCGCCACTAGGATAAGGCTTATTATTATAGCTAGGCGTGGTAGAACCTGAATAGCTAGGCGCTGTGCTGCTCGTATTACTAGAAGCAATCACGTTACTAGTGCCATTTCCTCTCAAAGCAATAAGCTTTGCATCTATCGCTGAGCTGACATCGTTTGGAATAATAATGCGCTGCGGGCCTGACGCGTCAACGCGAGCAGAGGTAAGCGCGGTATTCAATCTTTCTAGCTCATCATAACTGACGCCCGTGACCTGTGCCACTTCCGCTAGGCTCACCCCATAATTAACGGGCACACTACGGAAATGCTGGCGGTTAGCAATGGCCGGTAGATAAACGCCATATTGCTCAGGCTTGGCGACGATTTCAGCAACTGCCAAAAAGCGCGGTACATAGTTCATGGTTTCAGTTGGCAGTCTTAGCGACCAGTAATCTGTTGGCAAACCGCGCGCAGCATTGGCGTCAATGGCTTTTTGCACCCGGCCAGGACCAGCATTATAAGCCGCTAGTGCCAGCTCCCAACTGCCAAATTGATTGTGCAGCGCCGTCAAAAAGTCGTAAGCCGCGCGCGTTGACTCAATCACATCACGGCGACCATCATAAGTGCTACTTTGATTTAGACCGTAGATACGCCCCGTACTTGGAATAAACTGCCATAAACCTGCCGCCGCCGCACTACTGGTCCCGCTTGGATCATAAGAGCTTTCAATGACGGGCAGTAACGCAAGCTCGGTTGGAATATTACGGCGCTCGGCCTCTCGTACCGTGTGGTAAAGGTAGCGACTGGCACGGGCGGTCAAACGGTTTAGATAGTCTTGACGACTGGTAAACCAGCCCTTTTGCGCTTCAATACGCTGATTATAAACAGGGCGTCCACCATTCATCCGGTAGCCTGCGCGCAAGCGATTCCATAAGTCACCATATTGCTGAATCGCAAGTTTATTGCCTTCAACCATGGTCATATCCGTGGCTTCTAGCAAGTCAGCCAACTCATCTAAGCTCTCGGCATCCAAGAACGCCGTTGAATAATCCGCACTGCTACTTGGCCGCGCGGCTTGTTGGGCAGGACGCTTAGTAACCACAGCTGAGCTGCCGGTCGCGCCCGTCTTTTTCACCGCTGAGGTATTACTACAGGCACTGATAAGTAAAGTCGACACCGCAAGCGTCAGTGGTAAAGCGATAAATGAGCGAGAGTTTGATGACACAGTAGACATGATAGTGGCAGTTTCCTAACAACAATAGGTGATAAAATAAAGTTAATCGACAGTATAGTACGCAATATCAAACAAAGACCAGCCTAATATAAAAGATAATGAGCAGAATATCATCTACCCTACCTTTTCATGGCTCATTATTTTGCTTATTGAATGATTTATTAAGCAGCATCCATAGGCGCAATGAATATTCATTAATGGTCGAATATTCTTATTCCTTATTAATGCATGGCTAGATTCTAGTTAATGGTCACTTGTGAAACAGCGCGTAGCAGCACGGCATTACCCGTAGACAAGGTAAGTGTGACTCTTGATGTAGTGACAAATGAAACCTTTTGCCCGTCTTTTATCCAGCTTTCATTGGTCGTTACATTGGCTTTTGCTTGCTCACCGGTAACTACAATATTATTTACACTGATATCGTAATGATAATTTGACGTATCACGCCAACTTTTTTGCAGTAGTTTGAGATAAGCATCTTTGTCAAGGCTGGTAGATTTGCCTTTTCTTGACATTGAAATCAGCGCATCGTCAGACACTAAGCGGGCAACCTGATTGATATTTTGGCCATTGGCGGCTGATTTCATGGCAGCGGCGTAGTTTTGCACTAAAGCTTCGCTCATGGTTGCCGCTTGCGCACTGATACTCATAGTACTAGCAGCTGCCACCAATGCCGCCGCGCTCGCACTCTTGATCAATAGAGCCAGCAGCCCTTTTCCCCATAGTCGTTTCATGATATTCCTTAGTGTCTTTAGAGATAGTGATACTGTTATCATTACCTACCATTGTCGTCATGTATCGTTGCCAGCAGATGAGATTGCTGTCATGCCTCGACGTTTGACGCTGATTTATTATTTGCGTATACCTGCTTATAAAATGCGGTAATACTTTTCTAATTTCTGATTTCTAAGTTAAGCAGTCTAAACTTAAAATCTTTAACTGTCTGTTGTAAGGCTAGTTTTAGCCTATCACTGAATTCTCACAGCCATGTGACACCCTGTGTAATTATTGCGAATGTTGGCGCAAAATGGCAGTTCACTTTAACGCTGATACTCTAGTGCTTGTGCTCATTATGGCTATCTTCATACTGCTCGTCATCGCTCAGCTTCATACCCAAGCGCTCAACGCGCCTGTCCATCATCTGCCGTGCTAATGCTTGCATGTCTTCGACGCGGTCTATTTCATCGACAATCTCAAGGCCTAACAAGGTTTCAAACACATCTTCTAAGGTCACCAAACCTTTCACTTCGCCATACTCACCGACGGTAATCGCGATATGAATACGGTTTTTTAGCATTAATTCTAACAAATCAAACAATTTCATCTTTGAAAACACAAAGGTAATATCGCGCTTAAACTGGGTCAACGGCTTATGTACCGCGTGATTCACTTTTGCCAATAGCATATCGGTTTTTAAGACAAAACCGGTGATATTGTCCAAATCACCATCATAAATTGGCAAACGCGAAAAGGTCAGTTTTGGGCGGTCAACTAGCAGCTCAGCAACGGTTTTATTTTCTTCAAACGCCAACATTACCGAACGCGGGGTCATAATATCTTCGACTTTAATGGCCCCAAATGCCAATAGGTTACGAATGATACGCGACTCTAATGGATCGATTTGCCCTGATTCTTCGCCGATACTGGCGAGTGCCGCAAACTCTCGGCGGCTAAAGGTCACGGGCTCTTTACCGCGCACCAGCATTTTGGTCAATTTTTCTGATATCCAAATGAGTGGGTATAGCAGCAAAATGATACCGCGGACAAAATACGCCACCATGCCACTTAGTTGACGCCAATAGACCGTGCCCAGCGTTTTTGGGATAATTTCTGATAAAAACAAAATGGCTAAGGTCATAAAGGCAGAAAACAGGCCAAACCAAGCGCTACCAAAGACAATTGTTGCCTGCGCACCTGCTCCAATAGAACCCAAAGTATGCGCCACGGTATTTAAGGTTAAGATAGCCGCCAATGACTGATCGATGTTATCAACCTTTAAGCGTTTTAGCATATCGGCTTTTTTGGGATTATGCTCTTGCACATCAGCGATATATGACGGCGTCATACTCAGTAACGCTGATTCTGCAAGCGAACAAATAAACGAGATACCAATGGCGACGAGCACAAATAAGATAAGTAGTAGCACACTGCTAGCACTGGGATTTGCTACCTCACCAGCCGCCCACACTGCTTGTGGCAGCAGCGAGGTTAACAACAAAATGAACGCAGAAAACGATTTGATATTAAACCGAATTAAAGAGCGCCTACTGCTTCCCATCGTCGGGGGAGGTTCAGCAGCGGCGTCTTTGCGACAAGCACGCGGACGGTATAAGCGAGGTACAGACATAAAAGAGGTGAACAAGTTGGGTAACCTAAAAAAGATAAAAAAGGAAGTCACAATATATCATGAGCAAGCGCTAGCAGATAGAAAATAATAGCCGATAAATGCGAGTTTTTGGTTTCCTAGCGGCTAAAGACGCGCTCAAGTAGCGGTATTATATCGTCATTTGGGGCGCGATAAGGGTTTGTTTCATGTTAGCGCTGATAATAGCTTTTCGCAATAAATAGCCATTAGTATCAATTATTTGAATAATTATTAACACCGTTTCTTAAAATTATAAAGTTATAGCAGTCATTATATTAACTTAACTTTTAGCTTTTTCTACCTGCTTCATAACTCGCCCTTATATTCTTTATAATAATAAGCTCTCTATCATTATAAGAATCGCAACCAATCTATGCATTTGAACAAAAACTCCCCTAGCCTATGATTAACAGTTACCAAGCCTGAGATTTTTTGTTACTATGCGTGTAAATTTATTCTTATCTATGACTTACTGAGAGAAATTATGAGCTTATTTATTCAAGCGGCCCATGCTGCGCCAGAAACTGCCGGAGCTGCGTCACTATTTGGTCAAATCTTGTTGCCGGTTGCTTTTTTTGCCATTTTTTACTTTTTGGTGATTCGCCCACAGTCTAAACGCACCAAAGAGCACCGCGCTATGGTCAACTCACTGACTGTTGGCAGCGAAATTATTTTTGCTGGCGGCCTTATGGGCCGTATTAAAGCACTAGAAGGCGATTATGCGGTGGTCAGCTTAAACAACCATACCGACGTTAAGATACAACGTGCGTCTGTTATTTCAGTATTGCCAGCCGGCACGATTGAAAGCGTTTAATTGTCGTGAATAAACTTGATAATTAATAAACATTTATTGTGACCAATGGATGCTACTTATCAATTATGAGTTGTCATGACTGTAAAATGACCGTACATTATTTACGGTCATTTTTCGCTTTACTGCTTTACGCTTAACCGTTTTTTGCTTTACTATCATCGCGGATGATGACAGTGGTGCATGATTCAGTACGACTACAACACTATAGTAGCTTGCTATTTAGTCGCCTACCATTGTTATCGCTAACTTCCCATCTGCTAACTTGTGGCCTGCGTCGCCAGTAGTTTATCAACTTAAAGAAGTGATTATGCAATATCCCGCTTGGAAATACTTACTCATCGCCGTTGTGCTTATCATTGCCGGTCTATACGCGGCGCCCAACCTCTATCCTGATGAACCTGCCGTACAGATTACCAGTGCCGCAGCCGGTACGCAGTTGTCTGAAGGTATCTTGACTCAGTCTAAAAGCTTACTTGAAGAGGCTGGCATCAATAATCATGATGGCACCTTTGAAGGCAATAGTGCGCTCGTGCGCCTCGACAATCCCGTCGATCAGCTAAAAGCTCAGGAAGTGCTGCGTCAGAATTTAGGCGAGGACTACGTGGTTGCGCTAAACTTAGCACAGACTACCCCAGAGTGGTTGCGTGATATCGGCGCAAAACCGATGAAGCTCGGTCTTGATTTGCGCGGCGGTGTACGATTTGTCCTAGAAGTGGATATGGATAAGGCGCTCGAGCAGCGTTTGACCAGCGCCAGTCGTGATATGCGCCGTGACCTACGCGCTGAGCGTATCGCGGTAAAAGGCATCAAAACCGAAAAGCGCGGCGTGGTGCTGCATTTTGCTGACACCGATACGCGTAACCGTGCGCAAAACGTGCTGCAAGGCTCGATGGGCAATACTTTCACCTTACAATCTTCGATTGATGAACAAGGTCCGGCGCTGATTTTAGCTTATAACGATGCGACCCTAGATGAAATCAACAGCTACGCGGTCAACCAAAACTTAACCACTCTACGCAATCGTATTGCTGAGCTTGGGGTAACCGAAGCCTTGGTGCAATCGCAAGGTGCTAGCCGTATCGTCGTTGAGCTACCGGGCGTACAAGATACCGCGGAAGCAAAACGTGTCCTTGGCCGTACCGCCAACCTTGAGTTCCGTATGGTTGCCGAAAATAGTGAAAACTATATGGGCGGTATTCCACCAACGGGTACTGAAGCGTTTCCATTTGGTACTCTTGATGGCCCGCCAGTCTTGCTCGAGCGTCAAGCGATTGTCACGGGTGATAAGGTCACTAACGCTCAGACGGGTATTGATGAAAATGGCTCGCCTGAAGTCAGTATTACCCTAGATAGTGCTGGTGGTAAGCTGATGCAAAACGCTACTCGTACTGCTGTTGGTAAACAAATGGCGGTGCTGTTTATTGAGAATAAACAACGCATCACTTATAAAGAAGACCCAGCGACTGGCGAGACCGTCGAAGTCCGTACGCCGTATGCAGAAACAAAAGTCATTAACCGCGCTAATATCCAAGCGGTACTGGGTTCATCATTTCGTATCACAGGGCTTGATAGTAGCGCTGAAGCGGCTGAACTTGCCCTCTTGCTACGTTCAGGGGCGCTAGCAGCACCCATGTATTTCGTGGAAGAGCGGACGATTGGTCCATCACTCGGTCAAGAAAATATTGAAAAAGGCTTATTCTCTACCCAAGTTGGTTATTTATTAGTTTTCGTCTTTATGATTATTTTCTATCGCTTATTTGGAGTAATTGCCAACGTTGCTCTTGCGATTAACGTCATTATTATCATTGCCATTATGTCAATCTTAGGCTCATCACTGACCCTGCCGGGTATTGCCGGTATCGTCTTGACCATCGGTATGGCGGTCGATGCCAACGTGCTGATTTTTGAGCGTATACGTGAAGAGCTGGCAAATGGGGTTCGGCCAAAATCCGCCATCGTAGCTGGGTTTGACCGTGCCTTTAGTAGTATTTTCGATGCCAACATCACAACCTTACTGGTCGCCTTTATTTTATTTGCGATTGGTACGGGTCCGATTAAAGGCTTTGCGATTACCCTTGCAATTGGTATTGTCAGCTCGCTATTTACCGCTATTTTGGTGACGCGTGCGCTGATACAAATTGCTTACGGTAAGCGTAAATCCATCAAACGTCTGAGCATCGGTTAGGAGAAAACTATGGCTATCGATAATAACAATCCGCTAGAGCAAGAAAATAACCCAGATCGAAATGGCTCAAACGGTGAAGCGAATACTGCCAGTACGCGCCGCCGTAAAAAACCGCGCCGTGATGGTAAAGGCAGCAATACGCAAACCAACAATATAAAATCTGCAGGTTCAAAAACCCGCCGTGGTGGTAAAGGCAATCAAGCGCTAACGGCACAAGCATCTGATAATACGGCAGCAGATGATGCTAATTTAGCGTTAGGAGATGCTGCTGAAGATGCCGCAGCCTATGCAGAGGGCGGCACTAAAGCCATTGGGGATCAGCGTATTATCCCCTTCATGAAAATTGAAAAGCCAATGGCCATCCTATCGCTGCTTTTGGTCATCGGTAGTATTATCGCCATTGCGGTCAATGGCTTGAACTTAGGTCTTGATTTCACCGGCGGGGTTTCAGCAGACGTGCGTTATGAGCAGCCCGCTGAGCAAGTCGACGTCGTAAACGCGCTAGCCGATAATGGCTTTGACGATGCTGTCGTCCAATATTTAGGCACGCGCCAAGAACTCTTAATACGTTTGCCGCCGCAATCTGATAACGTCGAGGGTCTAAGTGCGAGCCTTAGTAAAGCATTGACGCTACCTAATAATGACGTTGAAATCAGTAACGTTAATATTATCGGCAGCCAAGTAGGTAATGAAATTTACTTAAACTCCGTTATGGCGTTAGCATTGGCCTTGGCTTGTATGCTTGGCTATGTCGCCCTACGTTTCCAGTTTAAGCTAGCGCTTGGCGCGGTGCTGTCGCTATTCCATGATGCAGTGGTGACCATCGGGGTCTTTGCTTTATTTGGCTTTCCGTTTGACTTAACCGTCCTAGCGGCTGTTTTGGCATTGATTGGTTACTCATTAAACGATACGATTGTCGTCTATGACCGTATCCGTGAGAACTTCCGCCGCGTCCGCGGTATCACACCGCGCCAAACGATTGATTTGTCATTAACAGAGACGCTGCGCCGTACGATTATGACCATCTCAACGGTACTGTTAGTCGTCCTTGCGATGTTATTCTTAGGCGGTGATGGTCTATACTGGTTCTCAGTGGCGCTGTTTATTGGTTTACTTGCGGGTACCTATTCATCGACTTATATCGCAAGCTCGATTCCTTTACGAATGGGTTTATCACGTGATGACTTTATCGTGAAAGTAAAACCTGAGTTTAAAGAAGAAATCGTTACCTTTAATGATCCAAAAATGTATGAGCAAGACTAACGCCTGTGTAAAAGCCCGTAACTAGACTTGCAGTTATTTAGGCCATAAACTTTATCATGATAAAAGCACCTAAACTCTAGGTGCTTTTGTCTTTATACTATTTTTATTTATACTTTAGTGTTATTTAATAAGTGGTCACTAAACTTTTCTGCCTTATTACATTGTTATATAAGCGACTATGCTATGTCATCTACCCTGCCGCCAACGCCAAGCGCGATGCCGCCCATCGATACTCGCTATACGCGCATCATCGCGATTGCTTTGCCCGTATTATTGGCCAATCTGGCGATGCCGCTACAAAGTGTGATTGATACAGCGATTGTTGGTAATATGAATGACACTGCTAAGCTTGCTGGCATGGGTTTGGCCATCCAACTGCTGTCTTTGATACTGGTGAGCTTTAACTTTTTGCAATATGCCTCCTCTGGACTGTCTGCACAAGCACTCGGTCAGCTGGCTCATAAAGACGACGCTAATAAGGCGTTATCAAATACGTCTTATGCAGCGCAATCACCGCTCTTATCCATTTTGCAGCGGGCCTTATTGCTCGCTTTTATGATAGGCGCGGTGTTACTTATTGCAAAACCTTGGTTAATTGAGTTTGGCTTACAAGCGCTCTCCGCCAATCCTGCTAGTGGCAGCGCGGCAAAGACTTATTTAGACGTGCGTTTTTGGGGCGTCATCGCTGAGCTAATGAACTTTGCATTTATTGGCTGGTTTGCGGGGCAAGGCAAAACCCGTTATATGCTTTATCAGCAAGGTTTTATTGCCATGCTTAATATTATTTTGACCTTGTTTTTTGTTTACGTGATGCAGATGGGTTTGGTTGGGGTGGCGCTAGGGACGACGATTGCTTTCTGGCTTGGTGTGGTGTTGGCACTGTGGCTAAGTCGCAGACATCTAAAAATCTCTTGGCATGCGTTATTTGCTGCTGATAAAAAACATTTTAGCAAAGATAAAATGCTTAGGCTATTTTCATTAAATAAAGATATTTTTATTCGCACGCTCATTTTAACGTTAAGCTTTGCTTGGATTACGCGTCTTTCTGCGCAAAGTGGCGATGTGATACTGGCCGCCAACGCTATCTTGTTGCAAGTATTGAGTATCTCAGCTTTTGCGCTTGATGGCGTGGCGGTATCGGCGGAAACCTTAAGCGGACAAGCAGCAGGGCGACGCGATTGGCCAGGTTTTCGTACTATTATTAAACGCACAGGCGTCGTCAGCTACGGACTGGCATTAATGCTAAGCGCGATTTGGTGGCTTGCGATGCCGACTTATTTGGATTTTATGACCAACATCGAGCCGGTTTTCACGCTTGCTTATGATTATCATCTTTATGCTGTACTGCTACCCCTTGTTGGCGTCGGCGCTTATTGGCTCGATGGGATATTTTTTGGTTTAACGGCAGGTAGCGTTATTCGCAATGCCGCTCTGATATTAGCAGCCACCTTTTTTCCATTGAGCTGGTTACTCTACCAGCAATGGGGCATGACGGGCATCTGGCTGAGCGTTTGGTGCTTGTTATTGTTAAGGTTAATCATCCTCGGTGGGTTTCTATACCGCGCCCATCAAACAGGCAGCTATGAAAAATTGCAGCCTGAAGCTTAAATTATTAAAGCTTGTAGTCAATACCATACGCTTTAAAAAAGAAGAAAATAAAAAATAAACGATAAAGCAAAGTGAGAAAAATTAGGATGTCACGTGAACACTCAAACAAATGAGATAAATCAGCATCAAGTACAGCGCTATGAATGGGTGGAAGGTTTTAAAAAAAGCTTACCAGTTGCCATGGGTTATTTGCCAGCAGGAATTGCCTTTGGCGTACTCGCACAAGTGGCTGGTGTGCCTGTTTGGGCCACCATTATGCTGAGTATCGTTCTATACGCAGGCGCAGCGCAATATGCCTGTTTACCGATGCTAAGCGCTGGTTTACCGATTGGCAATATTGCAACCAACATTGCCGCGATTAATTTGCGCCATGTTTTTTATGGTATGCCATTATTAAAATATCTGCCAAAAAACAAAATAGCAAAAACCTACTGCTTATTTGCTCTTACCGATGAAACCTTTTCGGTGATGACCAGTTTGCCAAATGAGTCGCGGCAGGCACTAATACTACCTGTTAGCTTGTTTAATCAAAGCTGGTGGGTACTGGCGAGCGCTATTGGTGTGTTCATTGGTAGCGCGCTCAGCGACTTAGTACCGCATTTAGATTTTGCCTTGGTATGTTTGTTTGCCATTTTGGCCTATGAGCAGTTTCAAAGCATCAAGCGCTATTTCCCGATTGGCATTGCGGTGATTGCTTTGATTATCGCGTCGTTATTTACCAGCACTTGGCTATTGCTGATGGCGATTACGATTTGTATGGTACTGATTTTGGCACGGGGTTTTTGGACAAAGCCAATCACGGCGGGAGACAGCAATGAGCAGTAGTTATTTGATTATGGCAACGTTTGCAATGGCGGCGGTGACGTTTATTACTCGCGCCTTGCCCGCCTTAATACCCAAAAAGCTACTAGATACGCCGTGGCTGCATCGGTTAAATGAAAGCTTACCGCTATCGGTGATGGTATTACTAATTTTAACCAGCCTTTCTTATCAAGGCTTAGCAGAAAATACAGCTCTAAACAGTGCCGAAGTACACTTATTTATGGCGCAAATTGGCGCGTTATTATTGGTGCTACTTATCTATCATCTAAGCCGTCAGTTGCTGGTGAGCATGATCGTTGGTATCGCTGCGATTAATGGTCTTTTGTGGTTATTTACGCGTTTTTTCGGCTGATTAAAAGTTTAGTGTATAAAGTAGATCGACTTTAAAAAAGATACAGCGCGGCTGGGATGAATTTTTCGTAGCCTCTGTGATAACAGCAAGCAAGGAAAATTTATACCAGCCGCCTGTGGCTATTCATTTATCATTTTATTTCATACTGACTACATTTATTTGCACCAATAAAAAAGGCTAGAATCATGAAGAATCCAGCCTTCTTATTTTGCCATTATTTTAAGATATTTATTCTCTTACAGCTCTTCTACGCCCATCATATCCACTGGCGTATCAGCAACGATTTGCACGCCTTTTTTGCCAATTTTGGCCGTATCATTACGCTGTTCTTGCAAATGATCGAGATACGCTTCGTTGATTTGCCCAGTGATATAGCAGCCATTAAACACGGCACAATCAAAGCCTTCTACCTTGCTGTGTTTGGTATCTTTGACGGCTTCAATCAAATCGTCCAAATCTTGGAAAATCAAGCGATCAGCACCGATAATCTCGCGCACCTCTTCAACGCTATGACCTGAGGCGATAAGCTCGCTACGCACGGGCATATCAATACCATAGACGTTTGGATATTTAACCGGCGGCGCCGCACTGGCAAAGAATACTTTACGAGCGCCAGCATCACGCGCCATTTGGATGATTTCATGACACGTGGTACCGCGAACGATAGAGTCATCGACCAAAAGGACGTTTTTACCTTTAAACTCAAGCGGCACGGCGCTTAGTTTTTGACGCACCGACTTTTTACGTTGCTGCTGACCTGGCATGATAAAGGTGCGACCGATATAGCGGTTTTTCATAAACCCTTCACGGTATTTGACGTTCATCTTGAGCGCCAGCTCCATCGCTGAGGTACGCGAGGTGTCAGGAATAGGAATGACCACATCAATATCGTGATCCTCACCCCATTCTGCCATGATTTTATCGGCCAGCTTTTCGCCCATACGTAGGCGTGATTTATAAACCGAGATATTGTCCATAATAGAATCAGGACGGGCAAAATAGACATATTCAAAGATACAAGGTGTGTATTCTTGTTGTTCAACGCACTGATGCGTATGGAGCTTATGGTCTAAATCAATAAAAATAGCTTCGCCCGGTTTGACATCGCGGACGATACTAAAGCCTGAACCCGTCAAAGCAACTGACTCTGAAGCGACCATATATTCTGTGCCGCCATTGGCTGCCATGCGCTTACCAAAGATTAGCGGACGGATACCGTTTGGATCACGAAAGGCCAATAAACCATGCCCAGTAACTAGAGCAACCACGCCATAAGCGCCTTCAATGCGGCTATAAACCGCTGTGACTGCCTCAAAGATATCGGCAGGCGTCGGATGGGTACTGTCTATATTTTGCATTTCATGCGCAAGCACGTTGAGTAAAACCTCAGAATCTGAGTCAGTATTGAGGTGACGGCGATCTTCTTGATACAGGGATTTTGCCAAGCTCTCAGCATTGGTTAAATTACCATTGTGCGCAAGCGTAATACCATAAGGCGAGTTGACATAAAAAGGCTGTGCTTCGGCACTACTTGAGGTGCCAGCAGTTGGATATCGGACATGACCGATACCAAATTTACCGATCAGTTTTAACATATGACGATTCATAAACACGTCACGTACCATGCCATTTTCTTTGCGTAAATAAAGACGCCCATCCTGTAAAGTCACAATACCTGCCGCATCTTGCCCGCGATGCTGCAACATGGTTAAGGCATCATAAAGAATTTGGTTGACCGGCTCATGAGCTGCGACCCCAACGACTCCACACATAGTTGTATCCTATTTTGTACTGCACATTGATAACACAATAACGGCATAATGATTGACAAAGCTCTTGACGTGTTGCCTGCCATTTACCGCAAAGCTGACGATTTTGCTGAGAATAACCGCTTACGGGTCATAGATAAGGATGATTATCCGTAAGACAAGTTAATAATGATAAATAGAAGTGTATTTTACGAATATTAAAGGCGCTTGAATAGCTTTTTGTGAGGGTTTATGACTGATTGACTTGATCCCATGCCAAGCCAAACATGTCTGAGACCAGCTCTTTACCGATAGGCGCATAAGGCAACAATTCAGGTGCGAGCACCGAGGTTTCCCACTGCGGCATTTGCACCAATAACGGCGCACTGACACTAAGCACCACTAAGACCATTAAAACGTTTTTTGCCGCCCCAAGCACGCCGCCGGCCATTTTATCGAGCACGCCAAGACGCAAGGTTTTAAGAACGCCTGAAAACACAAACGCAACCAAGTGCATAATGGCTAAAATAGCAATGACAATGACTAAAAAGGCCATCGCCATTTGCAACACAGGGTTTTGTACGATACCGGATAACTGCGGCGCCACTGAACCTGCCAAACGTGTGGCAGCAATGAGCGCGATAAACCAACCGACCAAACCGACCGCTGTCTTAATCAAACCTACCTGAAAACCACGCCATAAGCCAATCAAAACAACCACAGCAATCACAATGTCTAAACCACTCATGTTTATCGCCTCATTTGCCTCTTATATCGGGTGTTTTTAGTAAATTTAATAAATTTTAAAAGCATAAAGTTTTAAAGGCTTACCCTTCCATGGCATCCTTATTATTCCATCGCATCATAGTAGCCGCCGATGGATTGAATGCAAGACTGTACTAGCCCCGGCCCTTTATAAATAAGCCCTGAATATAGCTGCACCATGTCTGCACCCGCCTCGATTTTTTTGACCGCTTTGGCACCGCTATCAATGCCACCAACGCCAATCAACGCTACCTTACCATCCAATTGATCGGAGAATTGTTGTAAAATTTGGGTACTAATGTGGCTAACGGGGCGACCTGATAAACCGCCTGCTTGGTCACCATCGGGCAAATCTTCAACGCCTACGCGGCTCAAGGTGGTATTGGTGGCAATCAAACCATCAATCTCAAAATCCAGCAGTTGCTGGGAGATATAATCGACTTGTAATGGCTCTAAATCGGGAGCGACTTTTAGCACCAATGGCACATAAAAGCCATATTCAGTTGCCAACTGACTGTGACGGTTTTTGATGATATCTAATAATTGGGTTAACGCTTCCCCACTTTGCAGGTCGCGTAAATTTTTGGTATTTGGTGAGGAGATATTGATGGTAATATAAGACGCATGTGGATAGACACGCTCTAGGCAATAGACGTAATCATCAGCAGCATTTTCTACGGGCGTGACAGCATTTTTACCAATATTAATGCCGATATTGCCTTGGTACTTACAGCGCTTGACGTTTTCAATCAGATAATCAACGCCTTCATTATTAAAACCCATACGGTTAATAATAGCGTCAGCTTGCTTGATTCTAAACAGTCTTGGTTTGTCATTGCCCATTTGCGGCTTAGGTGTGACGGTACCCACTTCGATAAAACCAAACCCAAGCTCTGCTAGCGCATCAATATAATCGCCGTTTTTATCCAAACCAGCGGCAAGCCCAACAGGATTGGCAAACTGCAAGCCCATACAGTCGGTCGGCTGCATTAACTGACCATATACTAAGCCCAATACTCGCGCTTTATGAGCTTTATCTAATAAAGATAAGGTCATCTCATGCGCGTGCTCGGGGTCCATATTAAATAAAAAAGGGCGAAGTAAGGCATAAGACATAGTAATGACAGACCCTGCTTAAAAAGAAATAATGAGTGAGAAAACGAATGACGCCAAGCGCTGCGATTATATCAGCTTAACTAAAATAAGACCAAAGTTTCATAGGATAAATTACGCCATATCCTGCGAATAAATAAGCGTTAATGCTGTCAATTGACCAACTTAACCTAATTGATGAGCTGATATTTGACAGCATTTTTTTATCCATATTTACCACTTATTGATATCTATGTTCTTAGGTTAAGGAACCGGACGGCCATCGGTGAGCGCTATCCAACCACGCACAATGCGGTATAGGTGCCAAATAAAAGTAAAGCCCATGATAATAAAGCCAAAACTGGCCAATAATACGGCGCCGATGGCAATATTGTTGCTATCAGAAAACATGCCCACGCCAAAACCGCCTAAGGCAAACGTGACAATAAGCACCCCAATAACGAATAGGACAATGCTGTACCAAAAGGTCTTAATCTGCCAGTCAAAATGGGTAGCAAGCCACGTGCCATCAGCATCGCGGCGTTTGGCATAATTCATAAAGATAGGCACAATCCAAAGTAGTCCAGCCGTAAAATAGCTGAGCACATAGAGCAAATAAGTAATGTGATTATAAGTCGTTAAAGAACGACGTTTATCATCACTCATCGTATTATTGGAATTATTTATCATACTGTCACTCTTTATGTTCTGTGGCTAATAGCTATTTAATTGTGGCAAATAAGCAAGGTTTCAATGCGGCAAACTTTAAAACATCGACATCGCTAAATATGTTCCATCATAACTGAGTACAAATACTAAGAAGTCACGGTCGCCTGTACCTGAATAGCTTTGGTGACCAAATCTTGCTGCATTGACAGTTGGGTAAACTGCCAACCTTGCTGCTCAAGTTTGCCAAGCGCGCTACTTACCACCGCTTGGCTTGGATGCGTAAAGCTCAATTGTACGGCATCGCCTGCCGCAACGACCTGTGCATCTGCAATGCCTGAACTATTTAACAGCGCACTGACGCTGCTAGCGGGCGGCATGGCATCTACGCCATCAGCAGTACTAGCAGCATTTAATGCATTGCTATCAATGTTACCGGCTTGAGCACGTAACCAAAAATAATCAGCGACCTGTTCTTGATAGTTGTTTTTACTCTTGTTTGCGGCTTGATGGATACTATAGCCGCCATAACCGCCAACAAATAACAGCAAAAAAACCGATAGTAATAGCAAGGCTAATTGATCGCGCGCAGACAGTGCTTGCCAGCGTGTCGCAAGCAGACTTTGATAGCCACTCAGCCGCGCTGATAAAGCACTGCTTCGAGGGCTAGCCGGGTTACTGCTGCGTTTAGCGCGGCGCTGTAATATTTTCATGGTTACCCTTTATTGCTGACGCTGCTATTGTCTATAACATCAACGGTCACTTGGCCACTAAACTGTCCTTGCTCATTGCCATTTACTTGTTCTAGCTTAGCATTTAGGCCTTGGGCGACAAGCGTACTGGTAAATTGATCAAGACTACCGCGGTCGGGCGCAATCAACGTAAAACTAAGCGCCGCGGGCTGCATGATTAAAGACTGCGCGCGTAATGGCGACTGTTTAATCAGCGGCGATATGCGCTCGAGTACCGCTATGTGAGAAGTAGGTGCTTGGCTATCACTACGCAGTCTTGGCTGCAATTGCACTTGCAACTTTGTGCGTGTACTAAGCGGCTCATTGGGAAACCAAGATTGATACTGGGCGGCTATCTCGGTTTTGGTTGCTGCCGTCGCCGCGTTATACTGATACCACTGCACCGCATCAGTTGCCATCTGTAATACCAATGCTGATAGCGCCACCATCATCGCTACCCGTAAATATGGCGATAATTGTGAATCGGTCGATTTAATAAAGAAATTTAGCGCATGACGCTCGGGGTTTTCAAACGGTTTAGGAGCAATAGGAAGCATGGTTAATAACAATTGATGCTCGGCAATCATTGCTGCTGTTTGAGTAGAGACGCTGGCTGGCGTTTCAGGCTTTGTTAAATCAACATCATCGAACGCTGACTCATTAGCAGCGTCAGCAGCAAGACTCGAACCTTCAAAAACGTCATCAATCGCTGGCAAAAGCAGCACTTCGCTCAAATGCGGAAAACGCTCAAAGATGAGAGGCAAATAACTGACCGCCATACCTTGAGGTAAAGATTGGCGCAGTAGCATGGTTTGTTTGTCTTGATACAATACAACTTGCTGCCCTGCGCCCTCTTCTGGCGTCGGCAATAATAGAAAATCAGGCAGTAAGGCCACAATGTTCATGCCGGCGAGCTTAGCGCTTTGCTGCCACGATTCGATATCGCTTTGAGCTAAGGCATATAAATGGTGGCCCGTATGCTCAGCCACATACCGAATGGCTAACTGCTCAACCGGCGTGAGCGAAGTTTCTTCAAATAAATACTGCTTACCGCTTACGCCCAACTGTTTAAGCTGAGCGGTATTTAGCTCAGACTCTACTTGTAAGACATGGCTTGAGGGAAAATACAGACAAACCGATTTTTGGCTATTGGTTTTATAGCTGCCATAAATGTCATGCAGCTGTTGCCAACCGTCAATCAATTGCCATTGATTGTTATCTTCATGCCAGACCGCTAATGCACTGTGCTGCGCTCTTAACCAAACGTGTAACACCAAATGTGTCCTTAATTATTAAAGCTGTTGTTTAAGACTGTTGTTTTAAGCCACTGTTTATTAACGCTTTTATTTCTTAGCGCTGCGGTCTAGTAAGGATTTAAATAGTTTATATGAGCGTTTATGTTATAGATGCTAATACGGTTGATCTGGGACAAAGCGGTCTATCTCAGTTGCCATACCCGCCAGCACAAAATCCATCTCAAACACGCGCGCTTCTGCTAAAGAGAACGCCTCAGGATAATCACCCGTTAGCAGGCCAGCGATGTGAGCAACAATAGACATATGACAGACAACCACCAGACATTCTGCTTCAATATGACCAATATCAATGAGCGCCTGACGGGCATCGTCGGAGGGCGTAAGATTATTTTGTACTTGTGAGGGTACGTCGGGCGCGCGCGATTGTAGAGCCACTAGCGTCTGCTGCGCTCTCTTATAAGGACTTACAACAAAACAGTCAGGTTGGTAATGAGTGGTAATATACTTTGCCGTTTGCGCCGCTTGCTGCTGACCAAAATCAGTCAGCTGCCGCGCACTGTCTGGACGCGTTTCATCTTCTGCTTGACCATGACGTACTAAGATAATTTTCATAATCTTAACCACCTTGTTTGTTACTTCTACCCGACTGTTCTTACCTGACTTTTTTTACCTGACTACTTCGATAATAATACGATTGTGACGATGAAGCTTTTAGTAATGAAACAGCTACATTCTGCGTGCGTTATTTATTATCGTCATCATCTTTTTTATTTTTAGCCTTGCTGGCGCTTTGCATTTGCGCCGTTAGCGAGGCGTTGCTATGGTCATGGTCCATGACAAATTCAACGTCGCTGCGAAAGCCTGCTTCCATGAGATGCAGGGCAACGCCAAGTGCTGCTTTGTCTTCATAAATGACCGCATGCAGCGCATGGGTAATCGGCATATAAATGCCTTCTTTGGTGGCTTTTTCATGTACCTGCTGGATGGTATTGACCCCTTCAGCGGTTTGCCCCAATTTTTTCACGGCTGCATCAATCGTCATCCCGCGACCAATCATATTACCAATACGGTAGTTACGGCTCAGCTCAGAGCTGCAAGTGGCATATAAATCACCGACGCCAGACAGCCCTAAAAAGGTCAGCGGATTGGCACCAGCATGCACACCAAAACGGCTCATTTCTGCCAAACCGCGGGTCAATATCATGGCCTTGGTATTTTCGCCCACTTCATAAGCGGAAGCCATTCCCATCGCAATGGCATAGATGTTTTTGAGCGCGCCGCCAAGCTCGACACCGCGCACATCATCACTGGCAAACACTCTAAAAAAAGCGCTGTGCAGCGCCGCTTGTACGGCGTGACGTAATGGCTCAGATTCACTGGCAATCACCGTAGCAGACGGCATATTTTTCATGATTTCGATGGCAAGGTTCGGGCCTGACATCACGCCAAAATTCACTTCCGGCAGCTCATCTTTAATAATGTCACTCATTAAAGCAAAGGTATCTTTTTCCATACCTTTGGTCAAAGAAACGATAGATTGTCCGCTAATAAAGGGCGCGATACTTTTAAGGGTTTCGCGAAAGGCAAGGCCTGGCACGGCAATAAAAACAATATCCGTATCTCTCACCGCTGCTTGTAAATCGTGACTGTATTTAAGGCGATCGTCAAGCTTATACCCCGGTAGGTATTTTTTATTGGTCTGCGTCTTTGCCATGGCTTTGACCGTCCGCTTATTGCGTACCCACAGCGTGGTATCACAGCCATTGCGCGCGGCTAAGTTTGCCATCGCCGTACCAAAACTACCGCCTCCTAAAAATGCCAGACGCAATTTAGTCGGATTGTTATGAATGTCTGCCATGTTTTTTGCTACTGCAGCTTCAACTTCATTTGGATTTGTCTTTTTACGTCCAAGCCCAGATTTGGTGGCACGCTCAATGATACCGGAGAGCAAACTGTTTTGTTTTTCAGCCGCTTTATTGTCTGGTTGACTGTCATCTATGTGTCTTTCTGTATTTTTATCATTAGCGCTGGTCATATTCTTTTATCCGTGTTGACTGACTTCATTATGAATAGAATTTGTGCTGAGTATACAGTGAGATTGACGGTATGTTTCAACAATTATTGATATAAAATTGCTATTTTAATTAAATAATGCGGTCAATTTTGACATTATTTTCTCCGGCCAGTCACTTTGCCGCAGCAAATGCCCCCTCATGATATCGCTAAACTAGTAACTTTTTATGGTTGCTATGACTCAAAACGCAGCAATGGCTCAAGATCAATAGGCTTGCGCGCCGGCATATCGCAAGGACTGCTGCCAGTATAAACAAAAGCCGTGACATAATCATCTGGTCCAACGCCAAAATATTCTTTGACGGCTGGCTCATTAGCCAATAAGCCGGTACGCCAAACGGTACTAAAGCCTTGGGCTTTTAGCGCCAAAATAAGGTTTTGCACGGCCGCGCCCGCACTGAGTAGCTGTTCAAAAGGAGGCACTTTTTTATGCTCCTGCATTTGGGTAACCACCGTAATAATGACTGGCGCGCGCAGCGGCATATTATAGGTTTTTTTGCGCGATTTTTCAGTCATCTCCTCGCCCTCTCGCACAGCTTTGGCTTCAGCAGCGGCCAAAAAAGCACGGCCCAATTCATGACGTGCATTGCCTTGGGTGACAATAAAACGCCAGGGCTGCAGTTTTTTATGGTCAGGGGCAGTGACAGCGCAATCGATAGCCGCTTTAATTTGGCTTTCTGTCGGTGCTGGAATATTCAGATTGCCGATACTACGTCTTGATTTGATCCAATTAATCAGCTGCTCATCCGTCACTTGCGCGTTTGTGACGATTGGGCTTTTTGTATTGTTGTTCTCGCCATTGGTTGTTTCACTAACATTTTTTTCGCTATTCATTCTCTCACTACTGTTGTTTGGCTCATTATTAGTATTGTCCATATTGTCTTCAGAGGTATTCATGGCTTATCCTTATTTATTATTTTGTATGGTTATTACTCCGCTAACCATCACCTATGCTGCGTCTGCATCTTTGGTGCGATGCTCCATTCTGAGATAGTCTTCTGACTGCATCTCAAGCAGGCGTGAGCGCGTACGCTCAATCTCAAACGCCAATTTCTGTCCTTGATATAGCTCAAGAATGCTCTGCTCTGCTCGCACTAGTAATTTCACGCGGCGATCATAAAACTCATCGACCAGATAAATAAAGCGGCGGGTGGGATCGCGCATTTCATCACTTAACGCTGGGACAGCATTGATTAACACGGTGCTAAACCGCTGGGCAATTTCGATAAAATCAGATGCCGAACGGGGCTCCATACATAAATGACGAAAGTCGCAGAACAAAATATCTTCTGTACGGGCATTGATTTTGATTTCACGGCCATTAACAACAATAGGCTCTTTACTGATTTTTTGATTGTTAGATAAGCTAGCAAAGCGGTTGGCAAGCCAGTGGTGATTGGCTTTGGTCAACGGTGATTCGTATAACTCCGCTTGCTGCAATACCCGCAGACGATAATCAACACCAGAGTCAATATTCATCACGGTGGTATGGCGCTCGACTTCGGCAATGGCAGGCATAAAGCGATCGCGGTGCAAGCCATCTTTATACAAGCCTGACGGTTCAATGTTTGATGTCGCCACCAAGGTGACGCCGCGATTAAATAACATGGTGAATAAATCGCCCAAAATCATCGCATCGGAGACGTTGGAGACAAAAAACTCATCAAAGCAGATAATCACGGCTTCTGCATAAATGATATCAGCGACCTTTTCTAACGGGTCGCTTTGGCCCTGCAGGTTGTTTAACTCTTGATGGACACGCTGCATAAAGTGGTGAAAGTGTTGGCGCATCTTACGCTCAATGGTCAAAGAGTCGTAAAACATGTCCATCATCCATGTTTTGCCGCGCCCAACGCCGCCCCACATATACAAACCTTTGGGGGCGACAGGTTTTGCTTTTAGAAAGCTAAAAAAGCCTTTTTTTTGTGCCACGCTATCATTGAGCTGATGATACAGCTCATCTAAATAGCTCATCGCCTGATATTGCTGCTCATCCCGAGTAAACTCATCAGTGCTAATGGCTTGCTCGTAACGTTGCAAGGGAGATAAACTCATAATACGACTCATCATTAGACAAAATAAATATAAAAACAGCTAACTTTATTAGCGATTTTCATTACCAAAAGTATGTTCTTCTAATAACCCTTTGAGCTCAGTCAAACGCCCATGGAAAAAGTGCCCAGCGCCATCGACGACACTGACAGCCAGCCCTAAACGTTCAGCAAATGCTTGCATATTGTTTGGGTCAATCACTTCATCGGCATTACCATATATCTCAAAGGTTTTGGCAGTAGGTAAGCTCAAATCATCGGTGGCGTTTTTTTCGACCGAAGGCGCGATAAGGGCAACGTTTGCTATCTCAAAATCGCTCAGTCCCCAAATATGCGGCGACACCATGACTTGCTCAGCAACGCGCGCCGTCACATAACCACCAAAGGAGAAACCACCTAACCACAGTTTACGGGCAGGAGTTTTTTCTGCAATCCATTGTAGCACGGTCATCGCATCAACCACCTCACCATCGGCATAATCGTGCTCACCCGTTGACTGACCAACGCCGCGAAAGTTAAAGCGTACCACGTGCATGCCGTTATCGCGCGCAAAACGATACATGGTCGTAACCACTTTATTGTTCATCGTCCCATCAAATAGCGGATTGGGATGACATAGCAGCGCCACCGTGTCGGCATTTGGATCGTTAGGATTGTCATTTTGCCATAGCGCGTCGACTTCGAGCACGCCAGCTGGAGCAGGAATCAATTGCATAGATTTACTTATCGGTTAAAAGTGAATAGGTCAATTATCCTAGATATGGTTTATATTTCAAGTGATTTGCTGTGTACGAGCAACGTCGAACACAATAACCGCCTAGACATTCACCACAGCAATACGTTAGATTCAACCAAGTGGTTAAGCATATAGTTAACTTACAGGAAAAAGGACATTATTATGAAAATTTTTAATCAAACCGCTGCTTTAACGGCGACGTTAGCCGCAGCCCTCGCATTAAGCGCTTGCCAAAGTACGCCATCTTCACCAGTTATTCAACGCGCCAACTCCATTTATGAAACCACGGGTATCGCCGATAGCAAAGTAAAAGCCCAGCAAAATGCGATAGACAGTGCGCAAAAAACTTGTGGCAGAAAACAAGTGATTATCGTTGATGATGAAGTAAAATATAACGGTATCTTAAATGAGCAAACGGGCCGTATGATTGGACAAGCAGGCGCGGTTATTGGTTCAATCTTTGGTACTGGCTCGCCAGATTTATCACGTAAAGATGATTATGAGTATATGATTAATTTTCGTTGCCAATAAGATCATTTCCAGTAAGATCATTGCCAATAAAACGGTGGTTTTTTAATAAAACCTTTAGCCAATAAGTTTGCGGTATATAGTATAGTCATCGCTGCTTGTTGGCTTCACTTTTTGTATGGATACTTTTGCGGTAAACTACCCTATCTAATGTCCAGCACTTTTAATTACGCTATCGTTAGTAGCTATTTATTAGCTATTTACGACTGCTATAAATAGCCTGTTTTTAAACTTTCTTACCTTTGGTCTATTATTATGCGTAAACCGAACCTATCACAGTCGAAACAAGCCAGTACTAATAAAGCCAAAGTAATAACGCCTGCCAAAGATTTAGCGACCTTGGAGGCCGAACTGGCAGAACAAGAAAACAGCCTTGAAGTCAGTTTAGAAGATACGGTTTTGCGCCTAAGTGACTACTTATCCGCAGTCGATATGGTCATCAAACAGACCTTTAACCACCGCGTTTGGGTCAAGGCTGAGATTCGTAATTTATCGAGCAAAGGCGGGCATTATTACTTTGAGCTGGCAGAAAAAGATGACGAAGGTAAAGTCATCGCCAGCTGCCGTGGCAACCTTTGGCGCTTTAAAGCGTCGCGCGTTTTGGCAAAGTTTGAGCGCGCAACAGGGATGCCGCTTGACCGTGATTTGACTGTATTACTCAAAGTATCGGCAGGCTTTCATGCGCAATATGGCTTCTCGCTGACGATTGAAGACATTGACCCAAGCTATACGCTAGGCGACTTGGCGCGGCAATATGCAGAAATGGTCGACCGCTTGACTGGTGAAGGATTATTAAACCTCAATCAGCAGCTGCCCGTGCCATTTGATATTGAGCATGTGCTGGTTATTGCTCCTGAAAAAGCCGCTGGTTTGGGCGACTTCCAAGCCGATGCCGATCGCTTAGCCAGTACCGGCGCTTGTCATTTTCATTACCATAATGCCACCTTTCAGGGCAATCACGCGCCAGGCGAAATTCGTCAAGCTATTGTCAGCGCTCAGCAGCAGTTTTACGACACTTATCAGCGCCTGCCCGATTTATTGGTCATTATCCGTGGCGGCGGTGCTGTTGGTGATTTGGCGTATCTTAATGATTATGAACTCGCTGCTCTCGTTGCCGAGCAGCCTATTCCCGTCTGGGTTGGCATTGGCCATGAGCGTGATAAAGTGATTTTGGATGAGGTCGCGCATACCAGCTTTGATACGCCGTCAAAAGTTATTACCGCTATCATGGCGCATTTAGCACAATTGGTCACGCAAACGTTGCAATACCAAGCGCAAATCAAACATGCAGCCAAGCGGCAATTGAACATCGCTGAGCAGCAAACCACACGCCAGTTAAGCCAAATTCAATCGCAAACCATTGGCAAACTAACCGCCCTGCAAAAAGACAGTGATTACGCCTGGCAAAGCATTCAGCAAAGTGCTCAGCGGCAGGTAAAGCAAGCGGCCAGACGAGCCAGCGAGCTACGTAGTCAAATCCAAACCTCTGCTCATCAGCAATTAGCCATTGCAGCAACCAATGGTCAAAACTATCAAAAAGCCATTATGCAAAATGCGCAGCAGCAACTGATACAAGCGCGGCGTGATAGCGAGCATCTGCGTGATATCATCCTTTTGCAGCGCCCATCTCGCGTGCTTAAGCAAGGCTATACCATGCTGACTGACGCAAACGACAAACAGATATTAACCAGCAGTACCCAGCTGTATCCTGAGCAGACCATTTATATCGCTTTAAAAGACGGGAAAGCAAAAGCGCAAATTATTGATGTCGATATTGATAAATAAGCCATAAAAACTACCGTCAATCCAACTTAACCACTCACTTTCTTTTATTCTAAAACTAGGAAACTTTATGACTACCCCTGCCCGCAAACGTAAAAAAACCGCCCCAAAAACTTTTAAGGCGGCGTACGATATTTTAAAAACCAATGCAGCCGAACTTCAGCAACAAGACGAGCCGGATATTGATAATCTGATGACGACTGTCGAAGAATCGATTGCTGCTTACCGCGTTTGCGAAACCCGCATCAATGCCGTACAGCAAGCGTTAGATGCCGCCTTCGCCGAAGAAGACAACACAGAAAATAGCGATATTTAAAATCCTTTACTCTTAAAATCTTTTACTCTGGCTCATCAACTTCAAACACTTGGCGCAAATAGGCAAGATAGGTATCATTATTGATCATGGTCTTGCCTGGGCTGTCCGACAATTTAGCGACGGGCTGACCATTGCATTCAATCAGTTTTAAGACGATATTTATCGGGGTAATGCCCATATCATTGGTCAAATTGGTACCAATACCAAAGCTGGTTTTTATCTGACCTTTAAAATACTGATGTAAATCCCAAGCTTTATGCAGATTTAAGCCATCACTAAAGGTCAACACCTTGGTTCTTGGGTCTATTTTTAGCTTCTTATAATGCGCAATGGCTTTATCGCCCCAAACATACGGGTCGCCGCTGTCATGACGCAGCCCATCAAACAGCTTGGCAAAATATAAATCAAAATCGCGTAAGAACGCATCCATGCCAACGACGTCGGTCAGCGCAATACCCAAATCACCGCGATATTCATGCACCCATGCTTCAAGCGCCGCTTTTTGCGAATCTCGCAACCGCACATCCAACGCCTGAAAGGCCTGCATAAACTCATGCGCCATCGTACCAATTGGCGTCATACCGAGCTTTTTTGCCAGATAAACGTTTGAGGTGCCGCGCACGATTGTTGGTTCTGC
This sequence comes from Psychrobacter sp. UBA5136, assembly GCF_002414005.1. Taxonomy (GTDB): domain Bacteria; phylum Pseudomonadota; class Gammaproteobacteria; order Pseudomonadales; family Moraxellaceae; genus Psychrobacter. The sequence goes on along the minus strand of NZ_DHYG01000022.1, from coordinate 11,739 downwards.
GTTATGCAAAGTCTCAACCACGTGCGCCTGCCAAACTTTGCTAAAGCGTCTACGAGTACCAAAATCAGCCACAACAAATGGCGGTGTATCATGCTCATCTTTTGCTTGCTCTGCCGCATACTGGTGCAGCAAAGCGACTTTTTCATCCAGTCTGCGCTGCCCTTCCTCAATCACGCTAGCACTCGATAGAGGACTAAAATATAGCTCATTTACAATCGCTAGCACAAATACTTCAAAGAACATCGCTTGAATCATCGGACCTTCGATATCGATACACAAACGTCCTTTTTCATCGGTACTGACGGTGATAAAACGGCGCTTTAGTTTAAATAACTCAAGATAATCAACAAAATCTGAGCGCATAAAGCGCAAACCGCGCAAATACTCTAGCTCATCATCCAAAAAACGCAGCTCACATAGGCTGTCCAGTTGTTTTTCTAACGCGTCTTTGATATCCGCTAATGGATAGAGCGTGTCTTTATTATTGCGGCAACGAAAACGGTAAACACCATAGGTCTGCGGAAACTGATGCAGCATGGCTTGTAGCATGGTGAATTTATACAAATCGTTATCGAGTAAAGAGGTGATAATAGGGGTGAAAGTATCGGTCATGCGGTGGCCTTAAAAACGCAAAAGTAAGAAAAACGTCACCTCATACTCAAAGCGACATAATATAAGTATAGTAAGTGTTAAAAAGTTAAGTATAACGAAGTTTGCGGCTAGTTGCAGAATTGACGTTGATTTGCAGCAAAATTACTACGCTTATTAAAACAAATGCTAACCAAAGGCGCCAATTAAAACCCAAGATGAAAGACAGAATAAAAATTAGGATAAAAAAAGACGCTAAGCCTATACTTAACGTCATGTCATAAGTTTGATTATCTTTGATTATCAATGTTGATAATTAAGGTTTTGCGGGCTTGACCAATTTCACCAATGGCGCATAACCTGACTGCGGCATCACACTTACTGGGATAAATTGCAGCGCCCCGCCATTGATACAATAGCGCAGGCCGCCGCGGTCTTTTGGACCATCAGGGAACACATGACCCAAATGCGAATCTGCTACCCGTGAGCGCACCTCAGTACGGACCATGTTAAAGGCAGTATCGTCATGCTGAGTAATCACTTGCATGTCAATTGGCTTAGTAAAGCTCGGCCAACCGCAGCCAGATTGGTACTTATCCGTTGATAAAAATAACGGCTCTCCGCTTACGACATCGACATAAATCCCTGGCGCAAATAAATTATCATACTCATGACTGAACGCCCGCTCGGTAGCCGCCTCTTGCGTGATATTGTACTGCGCTTTGGTCAAAGTATTTTTTAAGGCGCCTTTATCAAATCCAGCATAGCGTTTAGGATCTAGTGCTTCAGCAACTGTGCTTACAGGGGCAAGCTTACGACGGGCGCTGCCCTCAGGTTTATCATCGGCCAAGCTTAAATCGACATGGCAATAGCCATTTGGATTTTTTGCCAGATAATCTTGATGGTACATCTCGGCCACATAGAAATTATCTAACGGCTTATTTTCGACAACGATTTTTTGCTTATACTGGCTTTGGACGCGTTTGAGCGCCGCATCGATGACCGCTTTATCTGCTTTATCGGTGTAATAGACGCCCGAACGGTACTGGACGCCGCGATCATTGCCTTGTTTGTTTAAGCTGGTTGGATCAATCACGCGCAAATAATATTTTAAGATAGTATCAAGGTCGGTTTTATCCGCATCATAGGTGACTTTGACCGTCTCAGCATGGCCTGAACCACGAATTACCTGCTCGTAGCTTGGATTGGCCGTATCGCCATTGGCATAGCCTGATACCGCATCGACGACGCCTTCGACGCGCTCCATATAAGCCTCAATGCCCCAGAAGCAGCCGCCTGCCAAATAGATCGAGCGCGTGTTAATCGCTTTGCCTTTATCGTTATAATAAACGCCATCTTTTTGTTTGATGGTTTCAATCTTACTATTGTTATCCAAAGCTTGCGCGTTGACAGGTTTGGCATTGCCCGCCCTTAGCTCGGCAAAGTCATTATTGGCATTTGCAGCCAAGGCATACGCCTGCTCTGCCGATATATTACCTTTCACCAAATGTACTAAGTTGCCTTTTTTATCGAGAATCGCCCAGCTTGGATACACTTGCACGCCAAGCTTATTAATCAGCTCACCTGAAGCGTCAGCTAGTACGGGTAGCTTTGGATAATCGGCTTGCACGCCAGCATACCAAGTATTGAATTCGCCCTCTGCCTTTTCATTTAAATGACTGGGGCTGGCAACCGTAACAACATTTAAATCCGCAAATTTAGGATCGGTACGCCATTCTTCGGTTTCCGCAAGCGTGCCTAAGCACAACGGGCACCAACTTGCCCAAAATTTAATCAAAGTCGGTTTATTCGGATCAATGACGTCAGCGCCCGTTTTACCCAAGCCTTTCGTCAGCTGTGGCAACGCCTGCATTTGCCCAAGCATGTCAGATGGCAGCATATCACGTGAGTTTTTCACGCCGCTGTTTTGGCTACTGGCATTGCTGGTAGCATTGTTAGTATTGCTTTCTGCGCCACTCATTTGCCCGCAAGCAACCAATATTCCTGCACTTAATACCGTCATCACGCCAAAAGCGCTGACGTTTTTTAACAAACGTGCTGCTGCGCGCGGTGCTTTTGTCGTTACATCACTAGCATTGCTGCGCTCATGGTGACGATTTTTTTTATGGGACGTATTATCTGGTTTGTCAGGTAGCATGATGGTTCCTTTTTACGAAGTTGGGCGAGCAGATGCTTAATATTTAATGTGGAATAAGAGCATTCAAAAGCAATTAAGCAGAATAGATATTAGTGAAAACAAACAAATTGACAGGTATAGGTAAATTAAAAGAATAGTGACCGTATTAGGTTTCCTTAATAGTATACATCTCTAGTACAGTTTACTTTAATAGTATATAATAGCGCGCTACACTTTTTTAACAACCTAGCAAGAGTGCTGATAGAGAAAAATGGATATGAAGAGAGAGCGAAAGTAATAATGAATGCTTAGTTGTCTATATATGCGGATAAATAAAAGAAAAATCAACTTTACTAAGTTAATCAATTACTTAATAGATAATTTGACAGTGAAGATTAATGGGCGCACACAAAGCAATTTAGCAGTAGCAATTAGATTGAGAGTATAAGCAAATTAACTTTTAGCACCCATAAACTGTGCCACATAAGCGTCAGCGGGATTATGGCGCAGCTCACTTGCAGTGCCAGTTTGTACCAGACGCCCACCATTTAAAATACTAATACGCTGACCAACTTTGACTGCCTCATCGATATCATGGGTAATAAAGACGATGGTTTTATTGAGCCGTTCTTGTAGCTCAAGTAACTGATCTTGCAGCTGCGCACGAATAAGCGGATCGAGCGCGGAGAATGCCTCATCCATGAGTAAGATTGGGTTATCAGTTGCCAACGCTCGCGCCAGCCCCACGCGCTGCTGCATACCGCCAGACAATTCATCAGGATAGCTGCGTTCTAGATTGGGCAGCCCAACCTCATTGAGCCAATGCCGGGCCACCTCATGGCGCTCCTTGGTGCTCATTTTATGCACACGCAGCCCGTAAGCAACATTTTGTAAGACCGTCATATGCGGCACCAAACCAAAGTGCTGAAAAACCATACTGACCGTTTGCTGACGATAGTGCTGTAAGCCCTTATCATTCAGCTCTAAAATATTGATAGCAGAAGATGACCTTTCATTTTCTATCGGCAATTCATTTTTACTTGCAGGCATTTTTGCAGGCACTGCAGTAGACAGTATTTCTGCCGCCGATTTTTTCGCGTTGATGGCGGTATCAACCCATATTTTGCCGCTGGTTGGGTCAATCAAACGGTTGATATGGCGTATCAAGGTTGATTTTCCTGAACCTGACAACCCCATAATACAATGCAGCTCGCCGGCTTTAACGCTTAAATTGATATCGTAAAGCCCGACCGAATAGCCGGTCTGCTCCTTAACCTTAATGCTATCCATACCCTCTGCCAATAACGCGAGCGCTGCCTGTGCTTGCGTTCTATTGGCATTATAAATCTTGCTGATATTTTCCAATTGAATATGGTTCATTGTTGTTCTCATTTTTATTTTTATGATAAATAATTAACCAATTGGGCGTCTGCCCGCATCGATGGTTTTTTGCCGTGCCCGTCTCCCTTGGCCAAAGGCTTGCGTAATACGGTCAATGATAATGGCCACGATGACAATAGCCGTACCCGCTTGCAAGCCCTGACCAATATTGAGCGTTTGAATCGATTGTAATACATCTTCACCAAGACCCGGCGCCCCAATCATAGAAGCCAGCACTACCATAGACAGCGACATCATCACCGCTTGGTTGATGCCCGCCATGATGCTTGGCAGCGCTTGCGGCAGTTTAATCCAGATAAGTAATTGCAAATGGGTGCTACCAAACGAGCGCCCTGCTTCGACCATCTCATGATTGACTTGCGTAATCCCGAGTGTAGTCAGACGAATCAGCGGCGGCAAAGCATAGATAATGGTGGCAAATAGCGCGGGCACTTTACCAATGCCAAATAACATCAGCACCGGTATCAGATAGACAAAGCTTGGCATGGTCTGCATCACATCTAGAATCGGCGTGATGATTTTACGCAGCAGCTTACTACTTGCCATAGCAATACCAATCGGAATACCTATCACAACGGTGACCAATACGGACACCATCAATAATGCCAAGGTATCAATCAGCGCGCCCCATAGTCCAAACGCACCAATTAAAAACAGTCCTACGCCGCACGCCAGCGCAAACCATATTTTGCGCACGCCAAACCAGGCTAAAACGGTCACGAGCGCAATAATCAACCATGGCGGGATAAACGTCAAAAAGCGTTCGATGGGCAACAATAAATAGGTCAGCGCGGCGCTACTAACAATGCGAAAAATATCGCCATAATTTCGGACTACGGTCGCTAAGGCATTATTAAGCGAGGTTTCAAGCGACCACGAAGGAAAGCTTGAGGACAGACCTAATATATCGGTCGCCTGGCTATTTTTTAACGTATCTGCTGCAGTGCTGTTTGCTAAAGCACCACCGTTGAGGCTAATACCAAGCGAAGCTGCCACATTATCTGCCGCATCTGGCGTCATCCAAGTCTGCCAAACATCAGGATGATGACGCAAAAACGCCAGCGCTTGCTCATCACCGCTGCGCTTGTTTTCACTCATCTCCAAAATAGCGCCATTGAGCTGATCAGGGGTAAATTTAACTTTGTTAAAAAAGTCGGTCAGCTGAGGATTAGCTTCCATAAAGGGCGTCGATACCGCAATGCTTAAAGGGGAGACCGGAAAGCCTGAGATACAGTCAGAGGTGCCATCAGCTATTAATAAATCTTGCCAACAGGCGTCATCGTGAGCAGGGAATGCTAATGGCGCAAAGTCATATTTCGCCATAAGGCCAGTTGGTTGCCAGTAATAAAACAATAAGGGCTTGTGCTGTTCAAAAGCAGAGGAGATTTCAGCATCGAGCGCCGCACCCGTACCGGGATGCACACTGTTAAAAATACTGTCTAAGCCCGTGTTTTTTAGCAAACGGGTATTAAAAATCTCACACGCCCACCCTGACGGGCAGTTCATAAAGCGTGACTTACGCGGATCTTCAGGATCTTTAAAGAGCTCAGCGTATTTGGGCAAATCTTGATAACGGCGTAGACCCGGATTTTCTTCTAGGACATATTTGGGTACATACCAACCTTGGGTCGCCCCGCCTTCAAGCGTATCGCCGATGACCGCTACCTTCTTATCTTCGATGGCTTGCTCTAAAATCGGCGAGCGCCCTATCCACTGCTCACCGATGACTTGGATGTCATCTTGCAGCAGCGCGTTTTCAAGCGCGGGACCAGCGCCCGGCACCTCGGACACTTGACAGCCATAGCCGTGCTCAGTGATGTACTTCAATACCCCAGTAGTAAACTGGCCACTCTCCCACGTAAGCGCGCCAAATTTTATCGGCCCATCACAATTTGGCACAGCAGCGGACACTGGTGAAGACAGTATTAGCGAGCTTATCAATAATAAGCTAAAGGCAATCCATTGGCGCACGGCAGATCCTATTTATCGTTATTATTTTGGAATTATCTCTGAGTTTAGTAGAGCTTATTTTTACACCCAAAGTCTGTTGCTTGTTATTAATTTATTTGCTTATAGCGCATCTAACAGTCACTATAATCTTGTTTAGGCGCTCTACAAAGTGTAGCGATTTATAGATAAGATGACAAATGCTCATTTATCCTAAAAAACGGTTTTTAATTGCTTATTCTGAATGTTTTGAAATGCATAAATTAACTTTCAGGTAAAAAAAATAGCACCAACCCGAGTAGATGCTATTTTTTATAGTGCTGTTTATGCTGTCAGAATCTGTCCTTACTTTAAAAACAGCGCCATGGCTTTTTTAAACAAACCACCATACGGCGGTAATAAAATATTAAGGCCATTTAATTTCGATTGTACAAAGACAGGCTTCATGTGACTGAGACGCTCAAAGCCCGCTTTGCCGTGATAAGAGCCCATGCCTGAGTGCCCAACACCGCCAAACGGTAGGTCATGCTGCGCCACATGCATAATGACTTCATTAATACAAAGACCGCCCGATACCGTATTGTTGCGCACCTGATCTATCTCACTGCTATTGTCACCAAAGACGTAGAGTGCCAACGGACGTGGGCGCTCATTGATGAAGTTAATGGCGTCATCAAGCGTATCGTAGTGCATCAGCGGCAAGATCGGCGCAAAAATCTCATTTTGCATCACCTTGCTATCGGGATCAGGTTCACTGATAATCATCGGTGGCATCAGGCGGCTGTCGATATTAGCGTCCGCATCGGTCAGCTGATGCACATTGTCGCCTGCTAAATCATCGAGATAGCCTTTTACCCGTTTAAACTGCGCGCCATTAATGATGTGCGAGTAGTCCGGATTGTCTTGAATATTAGGATAATGCTTGTCCATCCACTCTTTTGCCAAACGGATAAATTCTTTATGATATTGCCGCTGAACCAATACATAGTCCGGCGCGATACAGGTCTGACCCGCATTTAGGGTTTTGCCCATCATCACACGATTGACGGCGTTTTCTAAATTGGCACCTTCTAAAACGACGACCGGCGACTTGCCACCAAGCTCAAGAGTGACAGGTGTCAGATTTGGCGCTGCTGCCGCCATGACCTTTTTGCCGACCGCGGTCGAGCCGGTGTACAATAAATGGTCAAAGGGCAATTTACTAAAAGCTTCAGCAATATCAACTTCACCCAGTACCACAGAAACCATATCGGGTGAAAAATAACGCGAGACCGTCTCAGCAAAGGTTTGGGCAAATTGCGGCGCCGCTTCGCTCATCTTAATCATAATGCGATTGCCTGCCGCTAGCGCATCAATCATCGGTCCGACTGCTAAAAACAGCGGGTAGTTCCAAGGCACCATAATACCGACCACGCCAAGCGGCTGCGGTTGAATCTCATTGTGCGCTGGCATATAAAGCGCTGAAATTGACACGCGCTGCGGTTTCATCCATTTTTTGCCGTGTTTTTTGGCATGGCTAATACCAGTAAAGCTCGGGAATAGCTCGGCAAACTGCGTCTCCGACTCGCTACGATAACCAAAATCGGCGCTAATCGCTTTGGCAAGCAGCGCTTGATTGTCGCTTAGCATCACCTCTAAGTTATCGAGCTGATTTTCACGCGTGGCCCAGTCATTAATAGGCTGGGTACGGCTTAGTTTTTGTAAGCGCGCAAACTGTGCCTGCATATCATCAATTAACTTCACGATGCTAAGAGACTCATCTGCGCTACGCGTACGATTTGGTTTTTGAGCTTGATCGAGTGGCGGCTGTTCATGTTGAGATGCAGTGTTTTGGTTACTGTCAGTCATTTGTCTTCCTTGTTATAGTCGATTCACGTTAGACGCCACATAGTACTACTGGTATAAATGTTACTTGCTTGCTGCTATCACAGAAGCTACAAAAAATTCATCCCTCAGCGCCTAAGATTCCGTTCGATGCGATTCGACACTATTTTAGTTAATGACGTTTAATGTAACGCATTGTCTAGCGAATGCCTAGCCTCTTTAATTGACTACTGGGTTTGTATGAAATACGAGTCAGCTCGCGCTTATATTGCAGAAATTTATCAGCGTTTCTAGAACAGTTCGGTCAGTTGATTTAGGCCGCAAATCATAAAAATTTAGATTTGGGCACAAATGCTAAAACTGCTACACTGAAGCGCAGTAGAGCAGTAGAATTGAAACTAAGCAACGGATCTACTTTTTAATCACAAAACCATAAGACAGTCACTCTCATGCAAAACGCCGCCCAACCACTCAACGATATGCTTATTAGCAAATCGCTCACAACTGCTGATTACGTCCCTACCCTTGATGCTATGCTAGCGCGTACGTTAGCGCGTATTGCGCTTAAAAAAGAACAAGGGCTGCGCACCCCTGACGAGCTATGGATTGTCGATCATAATGACGTCTATACGCTTGGGCAAGCTGGTAAAGAAGAGCATATATTGCAGCGCACCAATACGCCGATTATCAAGACCGATCGTGGTGGTCAGGTGACTTGGCACGGACATGGTCAACTGGTGATTTATTGGCTATTTGATTTAGACAGTTTGGGCTGGAGTGTACGCAATATGGTATCGCACGCCGAGCAAGCGATTGAAGACGTCGTCAATGACTGCCTAAAAAGTCACGCGTCTAGCAGCTCTCATATTAGCGCTCATGCGCGCCGTGATGCGCCCGGTGTGTATTTATATAGTCATAGCAACACTGCTATCAGCGAAGACTCTCAACCATATTCTAACGTACCCGCCGATGACGCTATTATGCTGGGCAAAATCGCCTCCCTTGGTTTTAAAATTAAGCATGGTTTTAGCTATCATGGCGTCGCGATTAATTTAGATTGTGATTTATCGGCCTTTAACGCGATTAATCCTTGCGGCTACGCGGGAATGCAAATGCTACGACTGGCTGATTTTGTGACTATGGATAAGCAAGCCCCCGTACCGACAACTGAAAAGACTTCTCAGCAAAGCGCCAACGGTTTAAGCTATGAGCAAGTAACCCAAAAGCTTATCGATAACATTGCCAAGCGTCATGCCGGACATATCAAATTACGGGCGCTCGCTCCAAAGTAATTCTTTGGGGAATTTTTAACTATTATTTTTTGCACACGTTTTTTACAAGCTGTTTTTGCACCTTGCTTTTGCATAATCCTTTTTTGCATAATATCGTGCGCGCTTAGACTTAAGCATTGTGAGAAAATTTGACGCAAACTTGCTATAATCGCAGGCGGCACACATTGGGCGCAGCAATAACCTTAGCACCCTAACATTTAACCCTTTATTTTTATCATTGAACTATTCATAACAAAAGCACCTTGGAGCAATGTATGGCAGATTTTAATAAAATTTTGGACGCAGGCGACGTCGATGGCGGCATCATTAATGTGGTGGTAGAAATCCCAACCGGCAGCAGCCATAAAATTGAATGGAATCGTGAATTGGCGGTTTTTGAGCTTGATCGTATTGATCCACAAATCTTTGCCAAACCTTGTAACTATGGTTTTATCCCGCAAACCCTTGATGAAGATGGCGACGAATTGGATGCGCTTATCATCACCGAGCAGCCATTGCCGACTGGTATTTTCTTAAAAGCAAAAGTTATCGGCGTAATGAAATTCGTTGATGATAGCGAAGTCGATGACAAAATCGTCGTCGTACCTGCTGACGACCGTGACACAGGCAATGCTTACAACAGCCTAGAAGATTTACCAACACAGCTGATCAACCAGTTACAGTTCCATTTTAGCCACTATAAGGATTTGAAAAAAGCCGGCACAACCGTAGTCGAATCTTGGGGTGACGTCGCAGAAGCCAAAGAAGTGATTAAAGACTCTATCCAGCGCTGGAAAGACCTATAAATTATCGCTAATAATTTATAAAAGGCATTTATTACAATATGTTTATTTAAACAGGATAAATGCCGTGCAAAAATACCGCAGCCACGATAAGGTCTGCGGTATTTTTTTGCTTGAATTTTGCGGCGATAAAATGAGTATAATAACCCTATCTATTCTCACGCGCACATAAGGATTGTCATGTTTGATTCTGATTCCGGCTCGAAACCTACCAATAAAAAACTGCCAAAAGCCGTTATGATGATGGTCGAAAAAGGCAACTTGGTGCAGGCGATTAAAACCTTAGCCGCCGATGAAAACATCACTATGGATGCCGCTAAATCTCGCATAGATGCCTACGAGCTTGCGCTAAAAAACAAGCAGCAGCAAACCCTCAACACTATCGCCAATAAACAAGGCATCCCAAGCCAAGCCTTTAGCTTTGATAGAGAACAGGTCGAAGAGGAGTCAGAATGCTTGATCAGAAGTAAAGTCAGAGACACGCCGTCTGAACAAGGCTTCCAAAGCTTACAAGACGGTCTTGATAATCAGCTCAATAGTTTGGGCTATAAAAAGCCACTGCTCCCCTATTGGGTGAAGCGGTTATTGGTCATTGTTGTCATCATGGCAGGGCTATTTTGGATCATGTGGCGTGTGTTTGGCTAGTCTGTTTTAAGTGGTTCCATTATAGCGGTCTGTTTTAAGTGGTCTGTTAATAGATTTGAAGGGTGTAATAGCTGGTTCCCTTGGGGTATAATCTAATCAAACCTATTGAAATAGCTCATCTAGTTTTGCAACAGCAGCATCATATTCTTTGCCTGGATCTAGAAATGCTGTTTTAAATGAATAGTCATCTGCCAAAAACTCCAACGAGTATCCGCCTAAAGATTTTGCTTTTTCCATAAGCTTCATTCTAGAATCAAAAGGTGTATACCATGAGTCATCTTCTAATAAGCAATTAACTAACATATCAACATCGAAGCATTCTTCTACTGCTTTATCAAAGTTACTTAGAACATCTCTCTATTTTAAAGAAGGTAGGTGATTAATGAGTTTTAATTATTATAAAATTTCAAGGCATGGCTCTGATGAACATAAGTTCATGTCCAAATGGACAAGTATTGTTGATTTCGTAGAAATATATGGTCATATAGAAATTAGTAATTATTTAAAACTAGAAAATAGCTTTATTAAGTTTTTAAAAATGTTCTATGATTTTTTTACGCAGCCTTTTAAGGGCTATGGGTATACAAGTCTAGCTTTTAATATAATTATATCTGAAGACTTAGAGAGTAATAGGGATTCATTGCTTTATTACGGAATGACTGATACAGCAAAAAGATTAAATAAGCTGAGCAAGTTAAACCTTAATAGTATTGCAGAAGATGATGTTTCTTTTCTTTTTAAATGTTGGGTTAGAGGGCTATGTAGCTTATATTTTTTTGATATTGTTACTAGCAGTTCTTTAAAGCCCATGGAGGATGATTTTTATTTCTCTTTAATCTTGCAAGAAGATATCGAGCTTAACGAAATATTCAGTTATGTAGATGGCGTTCATGTTTATGTAGATTTCGATCACTATACTTCTAATGAGAGCTATATACCTCCTATAAATATAGGTGAGAAGATAAAAATAAATACTCCTAAAGAGAGCGTACCCTAATAAATTGTCTGATAATAAGAAATTAGGCACATAGCTGATATAGTCAGTTCAAAATAAAATTGTTATGCCCAGGACAAACATCATAAAACAATTTGGATAAGTCGTTTTCCAACCAGCCTTGGCGTA
>NZ_DHYG01000056.1 GCF_002414005.1 Psychrobacter sp. UBA5136 | reverse complement strand
TGTTTGTCCTGGGCATAACAATTTTATTTTGAACTGATTATATATTAATTCATCTTGTAAATTTTCAATCTCATGATAATCAATATATTTTCTTCGTTCCGTTTTTTCACGAAAATCATCACTCAGATTTCTGTTGTGAGCGATTTTATCTCTTCTTCTTATTTCACGTATTTCCTCAACCAAGTTATCGCTTACTTGTTCATTTAAGTTTTCTCTTGCTAACTCCAAAAACCTATCAGGTTGATACATATAGAAATCGTTATCTACGTCATCCTTAAACTCTTTGATTAACTCAGGTCTAGGGCCAATTGTTTTATCTTTAAATATCTTCCACCAGTCCTCTTTTTTATCATTTGTTATCAAGATAATAGGTTTTCCAGTTTCTTTCGCTTTATCTATAATTTGAAGCCAAACAATTAAATCTCCGTAGGGTCTACATCTTTCGAGAAGGGTATCTTCACTATTAGACTTTTTACTATCTTTATAACCTGGTGGAATCTGAGCTTGATATCTCAATTTACCGTCTACTACTATTTCCTCAAGTCTTTCATTCGAATAGGGCAAACCTACTCTTTGTAAAAAAATCTCTAATAACTTATCTCTAATTTCATCATCGTTTATTCGCTTAGTATGAACTTCTTTATTTGCATTTAGTTCATTACAAAGCATATCAAAAGTATTTTGAACCTCTACCATCATTTCTGAACTGACAAATGGATGTTGATTAGAGTTTTCCAGATCTTTCTTTAAGGAGCTTATCGAACTAATCATTGTGTCGTAAGAGCTTTCCTGTTTATCAATAGCTATAAGTCTATTATTAAGATATTCTTCAGCTACGCGATTTGGTAGCCAAACCCTGTCTTTATTATCTTCAAGGATATTTAGAAACTCCTTTCTGTTTTTGTCTGAATAACGATACAAGTTTAATAGAATATTAGCATCAAAAACAAAAATACATGAATCCCATATCATCTTGATATGATCTTCACTTTCTTTAAAATGGCCAGGGAACAAGTCTTTCATGACAGTCCTATGTTAATAAACCTAATTCTTAAATTATAATAGCACACAAATGTTTAGTATATATCAGCATTTAAAATTGATTAGAGAACTAACCAGTAGACAACAAAAGACGCTGTCACAATTGTGACAGCGTCTTTTATTACTGTAGATATTTACGCTTTGTTTACAACGCCTTTAACTCTTCCATCTGCCCCGCCATAGCCGTCAACTGCCCTTCTAGCTCAGCCAGTTTCGCCTTCTCAGCATCGACCACTTCCGCAGGTGCTTTACTAACAAAGCCTTCATTACCAAGCTTGCGGGCGATACCTTCGGCTTGGCCTTTCAACTTATCATATGACTTACCTAAACGCGCCAGCTCAGCCGTTGGATCAATCAGACCTTTCATCGGTACAAGTACGCGTAGCTGACCGACCATACTTGATGATGATAGTGGCACGTCATCACCTTCTTTGACGATCTCTAGGCTCTCAACTTTGGCAAGCGCTTTAAACTGATTTTTGATACGCGATAGTCGCGCATCTTCATCAGCTGAGATATTTTGTAGTAGTACTGGCAAGCGTACCGCGTTACCGAGTTTCATTTCACCGCGGATATTACGAATGCTGGCGATCAGCTCCTGTAGCCATTCCATGTCAGCCTCAGTTTGCTCACTGATTTGCGCGGTATCGGTTTGTGGATAGTCAGCGATGACGATGCTATCGGTATTTTTACGATTCAATAATGGCGCAACCGTTTGCCAAATCTCTTCGGTCAGATATGGCATGATCGGATGACTAAAGCGTAGCGCAGTTTCAAGCACATGCAGCAGCACGTAGCGGATTTGCGCTTTACGTTCGCTAGATACCGAGTCATCATTGAGGCTGGCCTTAGCAAGCTCAACATACCAATCGCAGTATTCATTCCAGATAAACTCATAAATATCATGGCTGACCATATCGAGGCGATACTGGGCAAAATGCTGATGGATATTGCTAATCGTCGAGTTAAGACGACTCATGATCCAGTTTTCTGGTAATTCCCACACTTCAGGATTGGCGCTTTGATCGATGGCTTGGGCGTTACCGTCATTATCGATACAGTTCATCAATACAAAACGGCTGGCGTTCCAAATTTTATTACAGAAGTTACGATAACCCTCGACACGCTTTAGATCAAAGTTGATATCGCGGCCGGTACTGGCAAGTGAGGTAAAGGTAAAGCGCAGCGCGTCGGTACCGTAAGCTGGGATACCTTCTGGGAACTCTTTACGCGTTTGCTTTTCGATTTTCGCCGCGTCTTTTGGGTTCATCATGTTGCTGGTACGTTTTTCAACCAGCGCTTCCAAATCAATACCATCAATCAAATCGATAGGATCTAAGACGTTGCCTTTAGATTTCGACATCTTTTGACCATTACCATCACGTACTAGACCATGGACATAAACGGTTTTAAACGGTACTTGTGGCGTGCCATCTTCGTTTTTGACAAAGTGCATGGTCAGCATGATCATGCGCGCGACCCAAAAGAAGATGATGTCAAAACCAGTGACCAATACGCTGGTCGGGTGAAAGGTTTTTAGTACGCGTGGATCAGCGTTCGGATCCGCCCAATCAAGCGTACTAAACGTCCAAAGCCCCGAGCTAAACCAGGTATCGAGCACATCATCGTCTTGACGCAATTTTACATCGTCGCTTAGATTGTATTTAGTGCGCACTTCCGCTTCATTACGGGCCACATAAATCTCGCCTGTCGCATCGTCATACCACGCAGGGATACGATGCCCCCACCATAGCTGACGGCTAATACACCAATCTTGCAAGTCGGTCATCCATGCCATATACATGTTTTTGTATTGCGCAGGAACGAATTCAATTCGGCCATCTTCTACGGCGTCAATCGCAGGGCCAGCAAGCTTACTGACGGCCACATACCATTGATCGGTCAACCACGGCTCAACGATGGTACCGCCGCGCTCAGCTCGCGGGGCTTTTAACGCGTAGTCTTCGATGTCTTCTAGCCAGCCCTCGCTACTCGCTTGCTCAACCAAGAATTTACGCGCCGCAAAACGCTCAAGTCCTGCGTATTCACTTGGCGTGGTCTCAAGTAATGGCTCACGCGTTTGCAAATCAGGATAAACTTCCATCGCGGGTAAGATATTGGCGCGCTCATCAAGGATATTAATCAATGGTAAATTATGACGACGACCCAATTCATAATCGTTAAAATCATGGGCTGGGGTGATTTTTACGCAGCCAGTACCAAATTCGATATCAACATAATCATCAGCAACGATAGGCACAACGCGACCAGTAATCGGCAAGGTAATGGTTTTGCCAATCAAATGCGCGTAACGCTCGTCCTTTGGATTGACGGCAACGGCGGTATCACCAAGCAAGGTTTCAGGGCGCGTGGTGGCGACGACCAGATAGTTTTTGCCCTCTTGGGTCGTTAAGCCTTTATCGGTGAAATGATAGCGGAAATGCCATAAGCTGCCTTTTTCATCGACGTTTTCTACTTCTAAATCCGATAGCGCCGTTTGGAATTTAGGGTCCCAGTTGACCAAGCGCTTACCGCGATAAATAAGCCCATCATCGTATAGACGCACGAACACTTCTTTGACCGCATTCGACAAGCCCTCATCCATGGTAAAGCGCTCACGCGACCAATCGACCGAGCTACCAAGACGGCGAATCTGACGGGTGATATTGTCGCCCGATTCTTCTTTCCATTCCCACACTTTATCGATAAAGTCTTCACGCGTCATATCACGGCGCTTGAGACCTTGCGCCTCCAAGCGACGCTCAACCACCATTTGGGTCGCAATACCCGCATGATCGGTACCCGGTTGCCACAGCGTATTGTCACCATCCATGCGGTGATAACGGGTCAGCGCATCCATAATGGCGTTGTTAAAGCCATGACCCATATGCAGCGAGCCGGTGACATTCGGTGGCGGCAAGGCGATAGAAAACGACTCGTCTTTATCAAAGCTTGGCTTAAAATAGCCGCTCTCTTCCCAGTCTTGATACATGCCCGCTTCGACATCGCTTGGGTTGTAAGCGTTCTCTAACTGGCTTAAGGCGGCTTGAATCGATTGGGTCAGGTTGGTCTTGGTGTTGCTCTGAATATTGGTGTCGATATTAGGTGTACTCATAATAGAAGGATCTTTTATTAAAAATGAAGGTGGTCAAACAAAGGTATCGAAAAATAGAGAAAATAATGAATAGAGTGATTTTAACGCAGATAGCCAGATTTTGTTAGATGCTAAGGCAATTTATCAGACCTGAATAGCGGCAGGGGCCAATTTACAACAGTAAACGGCTGAACACTCAACACAATAAACGCTGCTCATACGATAGAATAGAAAAAAACTTAAATTATCATCAGATAAACAGCGAGCTGACTGTGGCCAAAGATACCGAGCATAACCATAATAATAACAATAGCAACCCCTCTAAAGCTGATAACAGAGACGATAAGCGCCCTAATGATGATGACGCTTATCATAAAGACAATGCTGAAGAAGACAATACTGAAAACAACAACGTTAAAGAACAGGAGGCTAAAGACAAAGAAGATAAAGAAGACAGCGATGCTGATGCGCAGAACGACACCGACGCGACAGAGAATTTAGAAGATGAAGATTTCTCAGACGCTATCAGCGAAGAAGACAAAGAAACCATCAAAAAAGTCGCCAATGATGACAATTTAAGTCAAGCGAAAAGCTACGCCAGTATTTTGGTCGAGCAAGTAATGGACGCCAAAGAAACCTTTGAGCGCTCGCTTGGCTCACTATTTACCAGTGCCTTTACTGCTGGGCTTGAGATTGGCATCAGTTTCTTTATGATTTTAGCGGCTTTTGCGCTTTTAAGTGACGTGCTACCGAGCCATTATGCTATTGTCCTCGCCTCCTTACTTTACCCGATTGGCTTTATTATTGTCGTCATTGGTCAATCGCTATTGTTTACCGAACAAACCTCTCTTTTAAGCCTTCCTGTACTCAATAAAATCGAACCCTTACATAAGTTGCTACGTCTTTGGGGCATTGTCATCGCGGGCAACATCGTTGGTGGCTGTTTATTTGCCGCCTTGATGATAGGTTTGGGTTTAAATATGCAGCTGTTTAGTATCAGCGACATTGATATTTATGCCGAGCATATTTTAGGGTTTAGATGGTGGGTGATATTTGGTAGCGCCATCTTGGCAGGCTGGATGATGGGCGTTACTGCGTGGCTTGTGACTTCGGCACGCGACACCCTTAGCCGTATTGTTTTGGTGACCTTGATTACTGGCAGTATTGGCTTTTTGGGTTTACATCATAGTATCGTTGGCAATATCGAGATATTCTCCGCTTTACTCTATGGTAATACCGTCAGCCTAGGACGCTATTTGCTGTTTTTGGCGGTGATTCTAGTAGGAAATACCGTGGGTGGGGTGGTGTTTGTCGCGGTACTGAAAAACCGTACGTTCTTATTTGATATCGCCAAAGTAAAAGAAGAAACCACCAAAGATAAATCAGATGAAAGAAGCAACCGGATAAATTCCCGCCGCCCTTATTAAAATAATCGGTAATAAAATCGATACGTTAAATTCGATACGTTAAAATCTCACAACAGATTTTAACCATTTAAACCTGTTGTGGGATTTCATAATGGCGTAATTATTATAATTGCCTAGCGTTTGTTTAAAGCATAAGCGTTAAAACATAGGCATTAAAGCATAAGCCTTAAAGCATGCGCGCCGCCAGCACACTACTTTCTATCTCAGACTTTCTGAGCTTATTGTGTCGGGCGCTAAATATGCGCACCAAAATCCCTGCGGTTAAGAACATCACCAAAGTATAAATGGCGGGCATCATCGACATGTCATAGTTAGATAATAGCGTCAAGGCCATAAATATCGACAAGGTACTGTTTTGCAGGCCAACTTCTAGCGTCACCGAGGTTCTTTGCGCCAAGTTTAGACCGAACCATTTACTACTATAATAACCAAGAGCCATGGTTGAAAGGTTTAATAATACCGATACGGGACCAGTGGCGATAAAGGCATCGATAAGGATGTCGCGTTGCACGTAGCTCAAAAACAGCACTAAAAACGTTAAGAAAATCACCCCAAATCGCGACACATAAACCTGTGAGTGATCGGCGACAGCCGGCGCGTAGCGTTTAATTAGCATGCCGATGCTGATAGGAATAATCGTCAGTACCACCAAGGTAAGTACGGTTTTTAATACCGGCAATTCAAACGCACTACCGCTGCCCATAAAATAAATCAATGAAAAGCTCAGCACGATAGGGATAGTAAATACCGTGATCACGCTTGCAATTGCGGTCATCGTCACTGATAACGCCACATCGCCTTTGGCTAAATAGGTAAACAAGTTTGAGGTGGTGCCGCCCGGACATAAAACAAGGAGCATAACCCCAACGGCATACTCTGGGCGTAGTGGCATGATATTGGCTAAAGCAAAGCCAATAATTGGCAACAGTATCAACTGATTGGTCAAGCCAATACCGACGGCTTTTGGATATTTTAACACGCGTTTAAAGTCGCTGGTGACGAGGGTCAAGCCCATGCCCATCATAATTAAAAACAGACAAATGGGAATAACAACTGAGTTTACTAAGGTGACTAGCGCCAAACTTTCCATAATAACATCCCTGTAGATAAGACCCATTGCTGGGCCAATTTATAATGATTGAATGATGCCTGCTTAGCACTCCTTGCTAATACTGGCTAATACCTGATAACGCCTAGGATTAACGACCATCACTCGTTTTTTATACTATTTCTGTTATATCCTTTCACGCAATAACTTGTACCACAGCGTGATTAATCATTGCCAACGATTAGCCAACGATAAAGAGAGTATATAGCGCAAAAGTTATATACATTGGCTTTATTCAGCGACTCATCAGTCAAATACGAAAAGTAGGGTTTGAGCAGAAATAAAAAGGATTTTGATAAGAGCAAATAAGGGGATGTGAAGGTTTTTAGTGCGGGGAAGTTAAGTAATTAGGTATTACAGGGTTATGGTTAAATAATGCCTAAAGTGTAGATGGTTTATTGGAATTTTCACGACTATGAACGGCGGTACCATAGGCAATGGCTTCGACCATGCTGCCCAATTGATTGATGTTACTGACTTCAAAGCGCACGCCATAAATATGATTATAACCTTTCGCCTGCGCTTGGCTGCGCATACGCACCACTGCTTCACGGCGCGCGCGATCGAGCAAGGTTTCATAAGTGGTGAGGTTTTTGCCAAAGAGACTCAAAACGCGAGCAATGACCATTTTAAAGTAGTCTTGCGCGATGACCACGCTGCCCAAGACCAACTCGCCCTCAGTATTAGGCGCAAGTTTGGGTACATAAAAGCGCTCCGTCGAGACAATAATATGACCAAGTGCGTTTTCTGCGGTTTTTAATCGTGCCAAGTGCTGACGCTCATGCCGTGAGCCAAAAAACCAGCCGAGCACAAACAGGACGATAAGCGGCGCGTAGTTTATCAGCATTTGGGTAAAAGAATGATTCATGAACCGTCTCGCATCGGCAAAAAACGTGGCTGCTTTTTGTGTTGGTTAATTAACCAAAAGGATTGAAACGTGGCAAATCATCAGAGGCGGCGTTTGGATTTTGCGGCGCTGCGTCATTATGATTGTGGAAATCTGTATGACCAGAAGAATTGCTCGGTGGTTGAGATTGCGGCGCAGACATGGACTGCTGCGGCATGGGTACGGCTTTGACCGCGGTGCCATAAACAAACAGCTCTGAGGCACCTTGAGCAATGCTAGAGGTCGAAAAACGCAACCCGACGATTGCATCAGCGCCCAAGGCTTCTGCTTTGACGACCATACGATCGATTGCTTCTTGACGCGACTCCTCTAACAGCTCGGTGTAAGCAGTGAGCTCACCACCAACAATATTTTTAAGCCCAGCAAACAAGTCTTTACCCACGTGCTTTGAGCGCACAGTGCTGCCGTAAACGACATCCAAGCGCTCGGTAATTTGGTAGTTGGGTAAGTGCTCAAGGTTGGAGAGTTGCACAGTCATGCTACAGCCTTATCGGTGACTTATATGGGTTCAATAAATACTGCTGAAAAATGCTTATAACCGCTCTAGTCGTTGGTATGAAACAACAAAAACAGCTCAGTCAAATTGCCTTCAATGCTATTGGCCATTTGCGCCATTTTATCTTCATCAGCGCGCATTTCGGCAAGCTCAGGATCTTCATCATCGATGCCGCTTAGCACAATCATTGGCAAGGTTAAAACTGCCACATCCTCTGCCGTTTCTTCGTCTTCAAACCAGTCACTGGCTTCATCGCCGTACATCGCATCGACAAAACCAATCGACCAGGCAACGATGTCAGATTCTTCGGAAAAATCGACCGCCACTTCTTCATTGCCCGCATCTTCACCAAAGGGTAGCTCGATTGGCGTCTCGTTTTTTAGTTCAGCCATGATCGCATCGCGCCAGCGCTTAATCCCGTCAATCACGTTTTCAGGGATGTCGCTGACATGACCTTCAAACAGCGCATCGAGCCAATTTGGCAACGGACGACCAATAACCGTCGCGGTCAAAAAACCGTGCGTGGCAACACTATCAAGCACAAACGGGCTATCATCATTGTCCAAATAGTCTAATAATTCATCAAAACTGAGTGGGTTATTCATAGTGTGGAGTCCTTGGCAGATAGATTACGGCATACGCAATAAATAAGTGCGGCAATATAAAAGGGCGAGAAATCTTAGGATAAAGATAAAAAAGGGTTAAAACTGTCTCGATTGGTAAAGCCAGTGCAAAACGATTTTATAAGACAGACAAATTTAAAGCGCTGATTGGCGCATTATTTTAATAACGACATTTTAACAACGACTATTATTAAAAACCCTGACAATCAGCTTAGCATAATACATGTAACATGATGACGGCGAATCCACTTAACCAGTTAACAACTTTTGGCTAACAAGAAGCAACTTCTCTGCTTCGCTTTATTATTAAGCTATAAAATTAGAACGACAATGACGACTTAAATATCGTCATCATCCCAGTCATCACCATCTTCATCAAAATTATCGATGTCATCGAGATCGTCTTTGAGCTCTTTTTCTAGACGTTTTTCTTCTAGCAAATTATCAATTAAGCGGCGTTTTTCAAGGCTACTTAAACGCGTGCGCACACTGGTTTCGGCCTCTTCCACCATCTTGGCATCGTCATCATCGACAAAATCATCATCAAAATCGTCATCAATATCAGCGTCACTCATGACAAGCTCCTATCATTTTTCGGCAAAGGTATTAAAAATACATGAATATATATATGCCTTATAAAGTCTCTACCCAGCGTTGTCAATCCTTTTTATCACTATGACAACGTTACGCATCAGAACAAAGGAGGCGCACGCGATTATCGTATAGGCAATTGTAGAGATTTATCTACGTTTAAAGCGGAGATTTACCCCTGCTCTTCTGTCTCTTCAATCATCAATACCGCGTTACGCACATCTGCCAGACGCTGAATCATCGCATCATTACCGCCGGCAAATATCGCACACTCGCGCTCATAAACGGTCGTTGGGCGCATGACGCTTTGGAGTTGCACATGATGATTGATTTGTTTAATCCCGGCGTTGGGTAGCAAAATAAGCATTTGCTCTTTTTTACCAACGCTCTCTAATAGATGACTCATCGCTTCGACTTGCGCATTGTCACTGACGCCAGCTTTTGCTGGGAGGGCAAATCTTGATAGTTCGATATGTTTGTCGTGAATGATTTTATTGAGCATAAGATACAGCTTACCAAGCATCACCCCTGCCAATGCCACTTTGGCGTGGCTATTGTCTGCTTTTAGCATGACATAAGCACCGCTTTCATCAAAGCGCGGCTCGTTAATCGCGCTCACCCCAAGCAATAACGGCTGCTTAAGTAATTCGGTCACCGCTTGATTTAATAGCTGGGTACATAACGCCAAATAAGGTAAGCGCTGCGATGGCGCTAGGCGCTCAAGCATATTAAACTCGTCGTGAAAGACAATCTGCACGCTGACACTATCAAATGGGCGGGTGGCGGACAAGCGCGCCGCACTATTGGATTTATGGCTGTCATTATTGCCGTTAGCACTGGCACTGGCATTGGCAGCGCTCACTTCGTCTTGGATGCTATCAGCGCCGTCATTATTGTTAGCGTTTTCAGTTGTGTCATGCGTCGTATCAAGCTCAGAATTTTGTCCTTGCTGGCCTCTAACGTACTGATTTACCGCACTATGAATATCCAGTTTCCGCGGTATATCTAATTTATCAGTATTTGAATTGCGGCTGGTCGCATTAGCCGCTCCATTAGCGGCGCTAGCGAAATCTGCAGCGGATTCCGTTTCGTCACTACGATCAAGATTGCGCTCATAATCACGCTCATAACCGCGCGCAAATTCACGCTGGTCAAGTTGTCTGTACTGCTCGCGATGCAAATCTTGAATATCGCGGCTTAGGGCATTGATTTGTTCTTTGGTTGGGCGCGCAATATAACCATAAATCAGCCATAGCAATAAATGCAGCAGCATTGAGCCGATCACAAACGGCCACTGCATGGCGATAATTTCACCCTTACTAATGTCTTTTAGCGTCAAAGCCACACTACCGATGACCGCATCGCCTTTGGTCGCGATTTGGCTAATGGTATCGCCTTGTTGCATCGGCGCATTACCGACGGGTACCAAGACATCGCCATTATTGTCTTTAATCAAGATGCGCGTCACATCCTGCTCGCTGGTATAGCGATTGGCAATGACGCTAAGGCTGACGCGGTCTTTATTTTCTAAAGACAAGCGCGCTTCATCGATGAGCTGGGCGACCATTTGCTCGCCCTTTTGGGCACGGCTATTGCTCAGCTGCTGGTCGGTACTGATGACCAATAATAGGGTCTGCAAACAAAAACTGACCAGAAGAATAATGGCAAACAACCCTTGCCGCGGCGCTAAATACGTCATGATATGGTAAACTTTTTTGGATAAATGGAATGAAAAAAACGAGGCTATGGCTCATTTTCTGGAAGAGTATGCTGTTATTAATTTGTCTCTCTATTTTTCTTTACTTAAGGCATGTCCTCAATAAACAGTCTTTAGGCAAATAGCATGTAAGCAAATGGCGCTTAAATAAATAGCACTCAAACAAATGCTATGAGACCTTGCCATCGTACATGAGATTTGTTGTACAAGTATGTTTGCTCACGCATTTACTGACAAATCTTCCGCTTATTTTCTCTACTATATCACCATAGTGGCCGTTATGGCGTTAGCAAAAACCATAAATTTATTGTAAGAATTTTCGTTTATGCTGCGGCGATATTTGCTCATGCTAAGCGTTTTTGTCAGACTGTGTGACTTTGTACCTCATCTATAGGCGCTGCCCAGTAAAGCTGCTATTATTCCCAATCTTATATCAGCATACAAGGGACAATTGAGCGATGCAAAAAAATACATCTTACTCGTTACCAAAAGACAGCAAAGCCTGGCAACAAGCCGTCGATTCTGTAGCTTCATTATTGCCTGAGGGTACGAATCTGCAAGATTTTGATGCGCTGCAATCCTTGCCCGTGTTTGCCTTAATTGTGGTATTGCCGACGCATGTATCTTCGCTCGATATTCATCAATATGTGCAATCATGGGTCGATGAGCAGCCAAACTGGCATCTGGTCACAGTAGCAGAAGATGCCGACGCCAATTTTGTCGATATTGAGATTGCTGATATAGACACCACGCAGCCATTTGCTAAGCGCTCATTTATTGATGTGCAAGTGTATCGCTATTTGCTGGTGCCCGTCACCGACACTTTGATGCACCCTGCTAAAAAGACGGCAGCGGCGCACATTATTGATGACCAATTGACCACGCGTCTGCGCCACGAATTAATGGAAGACTATAAAAACTCGCAAACTGCCATGAGCAGCGATAGCCTTGACGTTGTCGACTGTCATATCTTATCGGTCGGTCATATGCTACGTACCCATAAGCTAGCGTGTTTTGATATGGATTCGACGTTGATTGAACAAGAAGTCATCGTTGAGCTGGCAAAAACCGCTGGTATCGGCGAGCAAGTCGCAGCCATTACTGAAGCCGCAATGCGCGGTGAAATCGATTTTGACGAATCTTTTGCCCAGCGATTGGCGTTATTAAAAGGCATATCGACCGATGTGCTTGATGATATTTGCAGCCGTTTAACCTTGTCAACAGGTGCGCGTACTACGATTAGCGCTCTAAAAGCCTTGGGCTATCATACAGTTCTAGTCTCAGGCGGCTTTACCTATTTTGCCCGTTATATCGCCGAGCAATTAGGCATCGATGAAGTCCATGCCAATGCGCTAGATATCGAAGATGGCGAGGTCACAGGGCACGTGCAACTACCGATTGTTAATGGCGCCAAAAAAGCGGCGATTGCTGAGCATACCGCGGAGCGCTTGGGCATTGAAATATCGCAAGTGGTTTGCGTCGGCGATGGCGCCAATGATTTACCAATGATGGCACTGGCTGATTTGGGCGTGGCGTTTAATGCCAAACCCATCGTGCAAGCGCGTGCCGATGCGGCGGTCAATGTCACAGGGCTTGAAGGCGTGCTTTATGCGCTTGGCTATCCGGCTTTTGCTCGCAGTAAATAACCAACAAAAATACCAAGCTGTAAGCTAGGCTAAAGATAAATCCTTAGCCTAGTTTTTGTGATTAAAGCATTTATATACCTTTATCTTTTTTTACCCTATCCATCGCACTTTTACGTTGTTAAATAAGAAAGGAATGTCCATGACGGCATCACAATCACCGCGGCCAGATACGCCGTCATCTTCCCATCATCTAAATAATGAGCATGCAATTAAAGAAAGCGCGCCTACTTATAATGATAGTCCAAAGCAGCTATTAGGTGTCTATGCCAAAGGCATGGCGATGGGCGCGGCGGATATTGTACCCGGCGTTTCTGGCGGCACGATTGCCCTAATTGCAGGGATTTATGAGCGCTTGATTAATGCCTTAAGTAGCGTGGGCCCCAATCTTTGGCAGACATTTCGCCAACAAGGCGGGCTTAAAGGCTTGATCGCTGTATGGAAGCAAGTTGATGCCACTTTTTTAGTGTGCTTATTACTCGGTATTGCTACCAGTTTTGCTACTTTAGCTGGATTCATTAAGCATTTACTCGACCATCAACCATTACTAATTTGGTCATTCTTTTTTGGTTTGGTGGTGGCAACGGTCTTTATTTTACTAACTGAGATTACGCGCTGGAATATAGGGCGGGTGGTACTATTTTTGCTGGGAGTTGGTAGCGCGGTTGTCATTAGTAGCTTGCCGTTATCGACCGCGGCTCCAAGCTTACCTTATTTGTTTCTTGCGGGCGCGATTGCCATTTGTGCGATGATATTACCCGGCATTTCAGGCTCATTTATTCTCTTGTTAATGGGCGCTTATGATGCGGTACTCGAAGCGGTGCATACGCTAAACTTTAGCATTATTTTTACCGTCATTGCCGGTATGGCAACGGGATTATTACTATTTACCCGTATGCTCAAGTGGCTGCTATCACGCTACTATCAAGCAACGCTTGCCTTGCTAACAGGCTTTATCGCTGGCTCATTAGTGAAAGTATGGCCATGGAAAACCGATGCGCTCGGGACGTTAAACAGCGCTGCGATTAACAATGTCATGCCATGGCAGTATCCTACGGGCGCGCATTGGCTGACGACTTTGGGCTTGATGCTGTTAGGCGCTGTTTTGGTCACTGCCTTATCATGGTGGGGACGCCGCGGCGTTCGTCCTTAAAGCTAAACCTACCTTAAAAAACTATATTAATGCCAAAAAAGCGTCCCTGATGGTGGCGCTTTTTTATTTGCTTAAATGGCGAAATTTACCCTGTGTTTACTGTATCTGATTTAAAAAAACCAAACGTCAGCTGTTGTCGCAAAGTCGTCGCTACCCTCTTTAGCTTTAAGTTGCAAACTTCCATAATGGCCTTGTTGGAATTCACCTGATAAAGAGCGAGATGAACAATGTTAATAACGTTATTTTCTACTTTTGCAAGTGAGACATGGAGCGTTGGTGCCATCCTCGGTACTGGTATACTGATGGGTCTGGTACTGGCGCTTGTTTTATCGTCGCAGCGCTGGCTACTGTGGTATCTGCTCGGTGGCATGGGGTATTGGTTAGCCGTTGAAACCATCCACAGTTTATTAAGCTATTGGTCGCTATTGTCAGAGTGGCACAATTACGTGGCCGCTATAGGTATCAGCTGGTTACCGTTAAGCGCTTGGGTGCTTTATCGAGCGCTGCGTTACGAAGACCTCAGTCGTACTGTCCATAAGCAGCGGAAGCTACAAGCCGCCCGCTACATCGAGCATACGCCCGTCTATGACGATGACTATCAGCCGCGCTTTCAGTAATGCGCTTTTAGTAATTAGTAAGTTTGCCCAACCGCAGACCCATCATCGAATGTTACAAGATACTTAAGGCACTCTACGTAACTCCTAAAGAATGGAAACTTATCATCCGTTCAATCGTTTATAATCTAATTATATATTTGTTGCCACAATTGTTATAAAGTACGCATTATTTTGCGTCCCATTATTTAGGAGTTCGATTATGTTTACTGTTCCTGTATTAGATATTAAGTCTGATCCGTTAGATGTTTTATTGGCGCTAGTTGGTTACCGTTTGTCGATGTTGGCAGATAGCGATGACGAAGACGTCAAAGCGTTGTTTGCAGACCGTAAAGTCACCATCGAGCTTGCCAGCACTGAAGCTGATATCGCGCGCTATTATAGCTTTGATAATGGTCAATTTAGTCAACACAGCGGTCATGCCAAAGAAGCGGACTTGACGATTAACTTTAAAGACTCGATGACGGGCGTTAAGTTATTAACCAAAGGCAGCCTGCCCGCCTTTATGACCGCCGTGCAAGAAGGCAACTTGAGCATCGAGGGCGACTATAGCCTCATGATGTGGTTCAACAAACTTGCCAAACACATCGTGCCTGCCATTCCAGAAGAATATAAACCCTATATCCAAAAAGCCAAACCTTATGCCTATAAAGCGCAGCAGTTTGCCAATCATTGGATCGGCGTTGCTAAGCATAAAATCGGTAAATAGTGACACAAGCGAATAAGCAGATAGCTGCTGTTTACTGTTTACGGTTGGATACGATTCACTACTTAGCACTATTCTGATTTTCTAAAAAGGTTGCGGTATACTATACGGCAACCTTTTTTATTGCCTAAATTTTTTTAATATCACAAAAGGCAAAAACGTCCAAGGTTATTTAATAATTCTCAGTGAACTAACGCTTAATCAACCCAAAACCGCTTAACTTGTCTACTATTTCCAAATACTGTTATAAAAGGATTTATCTCATGTCAGGATTGCTTAATATCTCAGAACCGACTGCCAAGAACGACACTGACACGGCACTTGATAACCAGAATGCGTCCCATAATTTTTTGGCGAGCCTAGCAACTGACGCGACTAAAAACTGTGAGAAGAAATACAGCCGTGAACAAATTGCTCAGTTGTTTGATTTACCATTGATGGATTTATTGCTGCAAGCGCAGACGGTACACCGGCAAAATTTTACCGCCAATGAAGTCCAAATTAGCACCTTACTGTCTATCAAAACCGGTAACTGCCCAGAAGATTGCGGTTACTGCTCGCAATCTGGCCACCACCGCGATACCACTAAGCTACAGGCAGAAAAACGTATCGAAGTTGATAAAGTCATTGCCGCCGCCAAACGCGCCAAAGCCACAGGCTCATCGCGTTTTTGTATGGGCGCAGCGTGGAAACACCCAAGCGCAAAAGATATGCCTTATGTGGTCGAGCTGGTCAAAGAAGTCAAAGCGCTAGGGCTTGAAACCTGTATGACCCTTGGCATGCTTGATACCCAGCAAGCGGCGCAATTGGCGGATGCGGGTCTGGATTATTACAATCATAATCTTGATACCTCAAGAAGCTACTATGAGCAAGTGGTCAGTACGCGCAGCTATGATGAGCGCTTGAATACACTAGAGAATGTGCGCAACTCAGGTATTAACGTTTGTAGCGGTAACATCGTTGGCATGGGTGAAAGCCGTGATGATCGCATTGATTGGGTTCATGAGCTGCTTAAAATGCCCAAAGCGCCCGAGTCGATTCCGGTCAACCTACTGGTGCCCATTCAGGGTACGCCCATCGGTGATAAAGTCTTAGCAGAAGGTCAGCTGCCAGTTCTTGAATGGATACGGACCATTGCCGTCACGCGTATTTGCTGCCCTACTAGCTATGTACGCTTGTCTGCTGGCCGCGAAAGTTTATCTAACGCTGAGCAAGCATTGGCCTTTATGGCGGGCGCAAACTCATTCTTTTATGGTGATAAGCTCCTAACCACGGGCAATGCCAGCCAATCAGGCGATGACAGACTGATGCGCGAGCTTGGCTTAACCAAGCAATTTGCCGCGCCCCGAGCGCCAAAGCAAGTACCTGTCATGGACGCCATGAGTGGTCATCAGTCGCAAGTTGTCCTAGCAGAGTAAAGGCATACGTGCCGCTACCATTATCGCCTCATCTGCGCTAAGCTTGCCAACATTATTAATTAAGAAATTGCGCATAAAATTGAGCACGACATTTAGCACAGAATATTAAAACGTAAGAGAGAGTATGATGGCAGATTATTTTAATTGGATTAAAGCGGCACACATTATCTCTTTGGTGTGCTGGTTTGCGGCGATATTTTATTTGCCGCGCTTATTTGTTTATCATGCGATGAGCGACGATAGCATCAGTCACGAGCGCTTTGCCATTATGGAGCGCAAGCTCTATCGCGGCATTATGACACCATCGATGATAGCCACTTGGTTCTTTGGTTTATGGATGTTGGGGCTTGGCTGGGATGTTTATATAACCCAAGGCTGGCTGCACGCAAAGCTATTATTAGTGGTATTGCTGTCTGCTTATCATGGTGCCTGCGGCTTTTATCGTAAAAAGCTCATCGATAACCCGCATTATAAATCGCATAAATTTTGGCGCTGGTTTAACGAAGTACCCGTATTTGCACTCGTCTTTATTGTAATTTTGGTGGTGGTAAAGCCTTTTTAAACGCTTGTCTTATAACCGTGATTATTCATAAAAAAGCGTCCGTTATTTATTAGAGTAACGGACGCTTTTTTAAGTCTTAATAATCTAAAACAAGGCGGTGTAATGGACATTAAACATTTGGTCGCATGATTTGATAAACGTTGCTCAAGTCATAAACCCGGTAGCGGGCGGGTTCACGGCGGTTTTCGCCCGCATAGCTGAGTATCAATGCTTGCTTGGCGCGCTCATCGACCCAGCCGACAAACAGGCCACTATGCTCGACGCCATTGTAGCCGTGATTGATATAGTAGAGCCAATCACCAACTTCGATCTCGCTAGTATTGGCATAAGGTCCCTGACCATACGTGCCTTTATGGATGGTACTGCGACTTACCCCTGCTCGGTTAAATACGGCATTTAAATAGTCCCAGCAGCCGCCTTTAATAATTGTCCGCTCATTGAGCGCCATCTGACGCGCGGTGCTAATGACTTCGCGCGCGGCTAGGCTGCTTTGCGTTTCGGCATTGCTCAGTAGCGGCAAATACTCGCTATCAACGTTATCATAACTACCGGACAAAAATGCCGGCAAAACGGACGGTGCTTGACGTTGTACGGCAGGATAACGGTAGTCAGCCTGAGTATTACCGCCATAAGCGTTTTGCTTGGAATAGGGGTTATTAAAATCGCTGTTATTGGAATAGGAGTTATTAAAATCGCTGTTATTGGCGTAAGCGTTAGTAGCAGCGCTGTTATTTGAATAACTTGGTTGTGCATTGTTGGTGCTTGCACGATAACTAGCAGATTTTCCAGCACGTTGGATGGTAGAGCGCGTGGTAATTTTGGCAGGAGGAACCGCTAAGGACGTTGGGGTATAAGGGGTGCTATAAGCAGTTTGGGCAGATTTTTGCGCAATCAAAGCGCCCATACTATCGGCGTGCGCTTGACCAACTAGACCCATCGCACCAAAGCTAAATAACAATGCACTGCATGACGTTGTGATTGACCAAAGGGACAAACGCGGCATGACTAACTCCTTGTCAACATAGTATTGATAACCTAGCCTGACTCATTCAGTATTCACAAAATTTAGTATGAATAAGTGAGCATCAAGAGGCGAATTAACGATAAAGAAGATAAATTTTTCAAACCTACTTATAAACCATTTGTACAGGAAGCTGCAAGCATTATTGCTTTGAAATAAACGATAAAAGGTAGGAAAACAAGGATAAGCGGTAAAACGAAATAGGGGTTTTAAAAAGATAAGCGCTTTAGAAATGGACGCGGAGATTTGGGAAGGATAATTGGCTATCAGTTTGTAGAGTATTTATAGCAAAAAAAGACGGACGAAAGTATTAAAGCCAATCAATAATTTACTCATCGCTCATCTTGATATTGGCATGGCGTTTGGTCAGCGGTTGTCCTTGTAAGATAGCCTTAGCAGCGGTTGCTTCTTGGACACTAGCAAAGCCGCTGATCAGGTATTTACGTATGTCATCACAATCGACAATCTGGAGCTGCTCGCCAATCAGAGTGATTTTATCGCCGTCGGTCAGATGGATATGCTCGCGCTTACCTTGATGGTCATGCACCAGCTCGCCATCACGCACCCATAAGACGCCACTACTAATAACGCCGCTCATGGTTTTTTTACGCTGCTGGCGCTGGCGATTAAAAATAAAACTGCCAATAATCAGCAGTGCCAAAGCGCCAATTGCTAAGCGCTCCGGCAACAAACTCATGGCCAAAGCGACCGCCACTGCTCCAACCAGTAACGCTGAGCCAAACCAAAATAGGCCATTATCAGCCGCTGGCGTCTGACCTTGCAAGGTGATTTTGGCGCCGTCATCGGTCAGCTTTAACATGTATGATTACCTATGAGAGAGCAATGGGAGGATAAAAGTTATCGGTTTAAACAAAAAATCATAGAACAGCGTTTATAAATTTACCAACCCAACGCTGTTTTTTGCATGTCGATAAGCTCAGCGATGCCTTTTTCAGCAAGAAACAGCATATCGTCTGCTTGCGCGCGGGTAAAAGGTTTTTCTTCTGCCGTCCCTTGCAGCTCGATAAATTCGCCTTTTTGCGTCATGACCACGTTTAAATCGGTATCACAGCTGGCATCTTCTTCGTAGTTTAAATCGAGATACGCTTTGCCATCTTTCATCCCAACCGACACCGCAGCGACCAAACCAATCAAGGGATCGGCTTTTAGCTTTTTGCCTTTTTGCAGATTCTCTAGCGCATCGATAAGGGCAATGGCGGCGCCTGTTATGCTGGCGGTACGTGTGCCGCCATCCGCTTGCAACACATCACAATCAAGATAAATGGTATTTTCGCCAAGCTTACTCAAATCAATCATCGCCCGTAAGCTACGACCGATTAAGCGCTGGATTTCTTGCGTACGACCTGATTGTTTGCCGCGGGCTGCTTCACGCTGGTTGCGGGTGTTGGTCGCCCGTGGCAACATGCCATATTCTGCCGTAATCCAGCCTTGGCCTTTGCCTTTAAGCCAGCGCGGTACGCCCGACTCTACGCTTGCGGTACATAGTACTTTGGTATCGCCAAAGCTGACCAATACTGAGCCTTCAGCATGCTTTGTGTAATGGCGCTCAAAGCTGATCGAGCGAAGTTGATTAAGCTCTCGGTTGTCAATACGCATAAAATATCCTAGTACGATGTTGTAAAAGCAGGGTTATAAAGCAGAGTTTTAAGCATTGTAAAGAGTGATCAAATAACGGATTCACAGGTTCACAAGTTCGTTTTCGTTGTCACGTCAACGGACGCGCTAGCAGATAAAAAGATGACGCTATCCTAACGTGACAGCGGCGCAATAGCAAGATTTCCCAAGCTATTACGCCGCGGCTTTCGCAAGGTTTAACGCTGATTTTATTCTAACCCTTCCATCTTACGCAATTCTTTACGAAGGATTTTACCGACGTTTGATTTTGGTAATTCATCAACGAATTGGATATGGCGCGGACGTTTGTAGCCGGTCAATTGCTTTTTGCCAAAATCAAGCAGCTCTTGCTCGGTCACGTCGCCCTTTTTGACCACAAACAGCTTCGGATCTTCGCCGCGCTCGTCACTAGGAATACCAATAGCGCCGCACTCTACTACGTTAGGATGCTCGCTCATGGCTTCTTCGATTTCGTTTGGATAAACGTTAAAGCCCGAGACCAAAATCATGTCTTTTTTGCGGTCAACGATTTTGATAAAGCCTTTTTCATCCATGATACCAATATCGCCAGTTTTCAAAAAGCCATTAGCAGTAAAGGTCTCAGCCGTTTCTTCTGGGCGATTTTGATAGCCAATCATCACCTGTGGGCCTTTGACGCAGATTTCACCGCGATCACCGAGTGCCACTTCATTTTCATCATCATCAATCAAAATCACATCAGTGCTGGAGGCAGGGATACCAATTTTTCCGGTAAATTCAGAGATGGTCATTGGGTTAAAGGCGACCACAGGAGAGGTTTCTGACAAGCCGTAGCCTTCAACGATTGGCAGGCCAGTGATTTTGTGCCACTCTTTTGCCACGCTTGGCAAGACCGACATACCGCCGCCAATCGACGCTTTTAGATTAGAGAAATCTAAATCGGCAAAGCCTTCTTTGTGTACCAAACCATTAAACAGGGTATTTACCGCAGGGATAAAGGACGGTTTGTATTTAGCCATCTCTTTAATCAAACCATCCAAATCACGCGGATTTGGTATCAATAAACCAGCATACCCTTGATACATACCGTACATACCGCAAACCATAAATGAGAACACATGGTATAACGGCAGCGCGGTCAAGATAATGTCATTGGCGTCAGCATCATCTTCAAAAGCACTGTTTATCACCGCACTGATTTGCAGCATGTTAGCAACTAAGTTGCCGTGCGACAGCATCGCGCCTTTGGCAACACCCGTCGTACCGCCAGTATATTGCAATAATGCCACATCGCTTAAGTTGAGATCAGGACGCTTATATTTACTGGCAGAAACAGCATTTAGTGCATGCTTAAAGCTGGTGCTCTCAGGCAGATGATAAGCAGGAATCATTTTTTTGACATGACGCGCGACAAGATTGACCACGGCGCCTTTGACCAAGCCAAGCATATCGCCCAATTTACAGACGATGACGTGCTCTACTTGTCCTTTATCTTCGGCTTCTTGATAGGTTTTGGCAAAGTTTTCAACGATAAACAACGCTTTGGCGCCACTGTCATGCAGCTGATGCGACAGCTCGCGGCTAGTATATAAAGGGTTGACGTTGACCAAAATCATGCCAGCGCGGATGATACCCAGCATCACAATCGGATATTGCAGAATATTTGGCATCATGACGGCAACTTTATCGCCTTTATCCAATCCTAAAGATTGCAAATAGCTGGCAATTTGGCGGCTATACAAATCTAACTGCTTAAAGGTGATTGACGAACCCATGCAAATGTAAGCGGGTTTTTGCCCATAACGACTAAAGTTGCGCTCGAACACCTCCAGTAAAGACGTGTTGTCATCTGGCATATCGATGGTCGGTTCAATACCATAACGCTCATAGGTGTTCAACCACGGACTGTCGCTATCTATCGTTGGCATGGTAGGAAAGGTATTTTCAACCATTGATTGAGTATCCGCTGCCGCGTTATGGTTTTTGGCTTCTTTATTGGTACTGTCCGTCATAATCTTCCCTAGATATTGCTGTTAATAACTTGCTGTTAAAATTTATTGAATAAAATCACCGTGGTCAACAATCACTTATTTGTAAAATCGAAAACTTGTGAATAAGCGGTCTTATTACGTAAGAGCTTTTGTTTTACGTAAAAAGTTTTGTTATCCGCAAACTTTTTATCTTAAAAATTCTTAGGACGCCTGCCCAAGTTTTTATTACGATATCCATCTACTGTTATCGTGACATGCAAACGTAAAATAGAAAATGTATGGGCAAGAACTATAGCAGTTTTGCGCGCCGTTCTCTATGAATACTACCAAACCTGTCTCGAAAAATAAAAAAATGATAAGGCCGTTTGCATAAGACCTTATCATCTTTCACCATTAGCCTATCAAATATCAAGACATTTTTATCGATGCTCAGTACTTATAAAGCGCTATAAAAAACGTGCTAAATTTGATATCAGACAGTTTGCGGCATTAGACGGTTTAACCGTGATTTTTCTCTTCTAGGGCGCGCAAGTCTTTGTGCAAAATCTTACCAACGTTAGATTTTGGCAGCTCATCGATGAATTCAACATGACGAGGACGCTTATAACCGGTTAGATTTTCTTTGGCATAATTAAGCACATCTTCTTTGGTTAAGCTATCATCGCTACGAACGACAAAGATTTTTGGTACTTCGCCGCTCTTGTCATCGTCGATACCGATGACGCCGCACTCCAAAATCTTTGGATGACCTGCCATCACGTCTTCCACTTCGTTTGGATAAACGTTAAAGCCTGACACCAAAATCATATTCTTCTTACGGTCAACGATTGTGAAGTAACCCTCTTCGTCCATCACCCCGATATCACCCGTACGGAAATAACCATCAGAGGTCATGACCTCGCGGGTTGCATCTTCACGCTTCCAGTAGCCTTTCATGACCTGCGGACCACGGACACAGATTTCACCGCGCTCACCCACTGGCACTTCATTGCCCTCTTCATCTAAGACCGCCATGTCGGTCGCAGGCATCGGAAGACCAATATTACCTGAGAACTCGCCAGTACCTTGCGGGTTTGCCGACGCAACAGGAGACGTCTCTGACAGACCATACCCTTGAACAATGACGTTACCGGTTATTTTTTCCCATTTTTCAGCAGTGGCTTTTAGTACCGCCATACCGCCGCCCATCGACATCTCAAGCTTACTATGGTCTAGGGCTTGGAATGCTTCGCTGTTAGCTAAGCCATTAAATAATGTATTGACCGCTGGGAAAAACGCTGGCGGGTAATCTTTGTATGCTTTGATTAAGCTTGCGCCATCACGCGGATTTGGTACCAGCAGGCCAATACAACCACGATATAAGCCGAACATACCACAAACGGTAAATGAGAAAATATGATACAGCGGTAATGCGGTCATAATGACAGGCTGCTCATTCATTTCTTCAAACTTATCAAACGCATCACCAAGATAGGTATCACACTGAATAAGGTTGGCAACCAAGTTACCGTGCGTGAGCATCGCGCCTTTGGCAACGCCTGTGGTACCACCGGTATATTGTAGTACTGCAACATCATCAAGCTCGATATTGGTTGGGCGTTTATAATTTTTGGCAGATAATTTATTGAGTGCTTTTTTGAAATTCACGCTGCCTTTAATTTTATAATCAGGCACCAGTTTTTTCACGTGGCGCACGACCGCATTAACGATAAAACCTTTTAGCGGGCTCATCAAATCGCCCATCGAGGTGATGACCACGTGATCAACCAAGTTTTTGCCAATGTCTTGATAGGTTTTGGCAAAGTTTTCTAGAATAAACAGCACTTTGGTATCAGAGTCTTTTAACTGATGCTCAAGCTCTTTTGAGGTATAAAGTGGATTAACATTCACCAAGGTCATGCCAGCGCGTAGCACGCCTAATACGGCAACCGGTAGCTGCAAGATATTGGGCATCATCACCGCCACTTTATCGCCTTTTTGCAGGCCAAGCGACTGTAAGTATGCGGCAATTTGTTTGCTATAACGGTCTAAATCTTCGTAAGAAAGCTTTACATCCATGCACACAAACGCTGTACGCCCTGCGTGGGTAACA
The DNA here is from genome assembly GCF_002414005.1 of Psychrobacter sp. UBA5136. Lineage (GTDB taxonomy): Bacteria > Pseudomonadota > Gammaproteobacteria > Pseudomonadales > Moraxellaceae > Psychrobacter. Next base: position 43,397 of record NZ_DHYG01000056.1, on the reverse strand, counting down.
AAATTCTGCTCCAAGATATCGATCAAAGAAGTATTGGCGGGCGGCATATCAATGTCGTATTGGATGCCAAGTTTTTCGTAAGTTTTTACCCACGGTTTGTCATCACGACGAATTACGTTACCTTGATTTTCCATAATCTTCCTGCTCCTAATAATAGTGTGCTGCTGTCAATCCATACCTATCTAAAAGTGATAAACATACCAAACATCGCCGGACAAGCTAGCCATTCGCACAACCCAGACATGGCGGGCCGCTGACGATATAAAATATGGCGATGGATCAACAATATAGCGGTAAATAGCCCTTTGTTGATTAACATACACACTTTATACAAACTACTCAATACAAAAGATTGAAACTTGAGTTCTTAAACTTACTTGACGACACCTATTTTTATTAAAATCAATTATTTAAGGCCAATTTTTACTCAAATAACGCCAAATATATTAGCCAACATTAATCTATTAATGCTATTTTTATACTTTTCCGCTATTATTTACCGTCCTTTATCAAGGTTAGGAATACACTTTTTAAAGCTTATAAAGTTGAAAGTTATAAAGTTACGCGTCCACCATTTTATTACTGTTGAGCACGTCACGACCTGTCGTCTATTCTGAGTTATCCCTTTTTAATTGGGCCAATATCCTTTACGATAGCACTATCTTATTTTTCCCTAATTTGTCTATATAAGCTCATCAAAACCAGATTATTAAAACCTTTATTAAGAAATAAAAGCGAAACCTATTTTATGTCCGATGTTATTGATCATACGATTGACCCACTTATTGCTAATGAACCGATGGACACCCGCTCCGTGGCGGAATTCACCGAGCAAGCCTATCTCAACTATGCCATGTACGTCATCATGGACCGCGCGCTACCCAACATCGCTGACGGCCTAAAACCTGTGCAGCGCCGTATCGTCTATGCCATGAGCGAGCTGGGATTAAAATCCTCTGCTAAGGCCAAAAAATCAGCGCGTACCGTCGGTGACGTCTTGGGTAAATATCACCCGCATGGCGATAGCGCCTGTTATGAAGCCATGGTACTGATGGCGCAGCCGTTTAGCTATCGTTACCCGCTCATTACTGGACAAGGTAACTGGGGCAGTCCTGATGATCCCAAATCCTTTGCCGCCATGCGTTATACCGAAGCCAAAATGTCCGCTTATGCCAATACCTTGCTTGCCGAGCTCGGCCAAGGCACGGTCGATTGGCAAGACAATTTTGATGGCACCTTACAAGAGCCGGTTACCCTGCCCGCGCGCCTGCCCAATATTTTATTAAATGGTACAACGGGTATCGCCGTCGGCATGGCAACCGATATCCCGCCCCATAACCTCAATGAAGTGGTACGGGCGGCGATTCGTCTGCTAAAAAATCCTGATTTATCCGTGAAGCAGTTAACCCAGTCGCTACCCGCGCCTGATTTGCCAACCCCTGCCGAAATCATCACCAGCAAAAAAGATTTGCAAGCGATGTACGAAAGCGGTCGCGGCAGCTATAAAATGCGCGCCACCTATCATATTGACCCTAAAGAGAAGAATCTCGTCATCATCGACGCCCTTCCTTATCAGGTGTCGGGCAATAAAATCCAAGAGCAAATCGCAAAGCTTATGATGGATAAAAAGCTGCCTTGGGTGACCGACATTCATGATGAATCAGACCACGAAAACGCTTGCCGTATCGTGCTTGAGCTGCGTTCAACGCGGGTCGATGTCGAGCGCGTCATGAGTCACTTATTTGCCAGTACGGATCTTGAGAGCAATTACCGCGTCAATATGAATATGATTGGCTTAAATGGTAAGCCGCAAGTTAAAAACCTAAAAGAAATCCTAGAAGAATGGCTCGTCTGTCGCCGCTCGGTGGTCACGCGCCGTCTGCAATATCGCCTCGATAAAATTGATAAGCGCTTGCATATCCTTGCAGGCTTACTGATTGCTTATTTAAACATTGATGAAGTGATTCGTATCATTCGTGAAGAAGACGATCCAAAACTGTCATTGATGCAGGGCTATGATCTGACTGAAATCCAAGCCAATGCTATCTTAGATATTCGTTTGCGTCAGCTTGCAAGATTAGAAGAAATTGAGCTGCGCCGCGAGCAAGACGAACTGGCTGCCGAACGCGCCATCATTCAAGATTACTTGGACAATCAAGATAGTCTAACCAATCTGATGATTGATGAGCTTAGCGCCGACATGAAAGAGCACGGCAACGAGCGTATGTCACGCTTGGTAGAACGCGAAGAAGCGCAAGCATTAAAAGAGTCCGACCTCGTACCAAGCGAGCCTATCACCGCTATTTTATCGAAAGCAGGCTGGATTCGCGCGGCTAAAGGGCATGACGTTGATGCTGCTGGCATGACCTATCGCTCAGGTGACAGCTATCAAGCTCACGTCCGCGGTAAATCCAACGAGAAAATCTACGTACTCGACAGTACCGGACGCAGCTATAGTATCGATGCGCATAACCTCGCCTCCGCACGTGGGCAAGGCGATCCGCTGACCAGTGTGCTAAAACCGCCAGCTGGTGCCAGCTTTGAGCAGCTATTAACTGGCGATAGTAACCAGCGCATTATCCTTGCTAGCTCCGCAGGTTATGGCTTTATCAATACCCTTGGTAATCTTGATAGCAATCAAAAAGCGGGCAAAAACGTCATTAACCTAGCGGCTGGTAGTCGCTTGTTGCCTGTAGCGCGTATCGATGCGCCAGCGGAGTTGACAGCTAATGCCAATAATGACAATGCAGAAGGCGACACTAGCAACGTAAGCGCGGCACCTGATCACCTCGCCGTCGTGACCAATGCAGGCTATCTATTGATGTTTGCCCTTGAGGATTTGCCCGAACAAGCGCGCGGCAAAGGCAACAAAATGATTGCCCTAAAAGAGGGTGAAGAGGTACTTGCCATCACGCCACTTAGTCAGCAAGACAGCCTTATCATCACCGCTGGCAAACGTCATGTGACGCTAAAGCCTAATGATTTGGCTAATTATACGGGCAGTCGCGGTAGTCGCGGTGGGCAGTTGCCAAGAGGCTTTCAGAATGTGACGAGTGTTGAGGTGGTTGGGGAGTGATTATCAAACGTTTTAGCCTTTTTTTTCGTTTCAATTTAAGCTTATATTCTCATAAGCTTTAAACTCTCTAATTTAGCTTAAAGGAAAAGTTGATGTATCGTAAAGTGTTTATTAGCCATGCTTCTGAAGATAGTGAAAAAGCAGAAATTATTTATGATTTTCTTAAAATGCATTCTTATGACCCTTGGCTAGATACTAAAAAACTACCAATCGGAATACCATGGGATAATGAAATTGAAAACGCTTTAAAGAATTCAGACTTTGTGGTCATCCTTTTATCAAAGCAAGCGACTGAAAAGAGAGGCTACATCCAGCGGGAAATAAAGCGTATGGATGTATATGCTGAGGAAAGGCTTTCAGATGATATTTATATTCTCCCCGTTTTAATTAATGATTGCGATATTCCAAGAAGTCTATCGAAGTATCAATATATTAAGTTTGACGATTGCAAGCTTAGAGACAAGATTGTAGATTCTTTAGACTATCAAAGAGAGAAGTATTTATCTTCAATTGATAAATCTAATATTTTGCTTGAAGACTGTGTGAAAAAGTCCGACGGTTATGAACTTAAAATAAAGACTCCATATGATTATTCTATTGATTACAGTATCTGTAGAGAAAACTCATTCTTCGATGCAAAATATATAAACTCTTTTATTGAAAGAGAGATTTTTGATCTTATTGATAACTTCCGAAATTCTGAAAAAAAATATGATTTAACTCCGCCCTTACAAGAAAGCTACTATTATATTGAAATCGGAAATATTATAACCATTCATTCATCCGAAATTTTATCAGTATCAACAGGTATAAGTGAATATTCAGGTGGCGCTCATCCAAATCATTATTTAAGTCATAGACATTTTGCTTTAAACCCTGAAAGAACTTTAACTTTAGATGACTTCATTGAATACGATTGCTTAACAACATGGTTAACAGATAAAGTCGAAAAATATGCAAAGGAAGATCAGGATTTTTTAATAAATTATATTGACGAAATTGTTGAAAACAATATTGACTTTTACTGGGATGATAATGATTTTATAGTAAACTTTTCGAGTTTCGCACCCCATGCTTACAAAGCTATAAGCTATTTGGAAATACCAAAAAGCAATTTGAATTTTAAATTAAAAATATAAAGATTCTTATAGTAAGAACAGTTAGGAAGTTAACTATGAATAATAATATCCCCACCCCAAAAATCATCTTTTTTGATATCGACGACACCTTAAGCCGAAACGGGGAGATTGCCCCGCATAATAAAGCCACGCTTGAGGCGCTGGCGAAGACCGATATTAAGCTAGTCATTTCAACTGGACGCTCAAAGCCAATATTGCCTTTGGATATCATTGCATTGCTGGAAGCAGACATTTTAGATGCTGTTATCTGTATGAATGGTCAATACAGCTTTGATAATCAGCGCGTTATCAGCCATTATCCATTATCTAATGAGCAGTCATCCGCTATTACTCAGCTTTGTCAGCAAAGCGGCTTGGTTTATAAATTTGACTCTGCCACTCACATTATCTGGTCGGATGAACACGAATGGCAAAGCAGATATCACGATAAAATAAAAAGCTGTAGCATCATCGATCCTGATTATTGCCGATTTAATACCGTCTATCAGTGTTCGGTATTTTTAGATGACCAAAATAAAAAAATGCAAAACATGAACTTTGCAGAGCAAGACTTAAAGCTAGTACCTTGGCATGAGATTGTCGCTGATATTTTACCAATTGATGCGTCAAAAGCACGCGGAATCAAAGACGTTTGCCGATATTATGGCATTGACGCAAGCGAATGCATGGCATTTGGCGATGGGCTGAATGATTTAGAAATGTTTGATTTAGTCGGCTATGCCGTAGCCATGGGCGATGCCAAAGCTGAGCTGATAGAACGCGCAGACTTTGTCACAGGGACGATTGAAGAACATGGTATTCAAGCGGTGGTTGAGAAATTTATCGCTGAAAAGGTTTAAGCTAAAAAGTTTTAAATTGTGCTATTTCACTTTTCGAGCTCTTCCCAAACGCTTTTAAATATGGCTTTTAGATCATCAATCATGGCATGGCTGAGTGGCGTTGAAAAATGCCTGACGCCGTGAACAATAATGCCATCTAGCTCCACTCTGGTGTAGTAATCCATCATTTTGTCCACCCCTTTCATCTGAATAGGCAACTTTTTGGTCGATGCTCGATTCATTGACGAATCTGCATGTTGACCATAGCGATTCATAAACTCATCAAAGGTTCGCCAGCCAATACAGACGATATGCTTAGGCCGTAGCTGCTCAAGCGGCAGTGTCGTCAGCTGCTTATGCTCACGTTGCATGGCTTTTGGCAATGCTTTGATTTGCTTTTGAACCACGTGCTCTCTTGGACTGGCAAAATAGGATAACAGACTGGTCTCAGCGCAGTGTTCAAGTCGGCTAACCTCACTATCGCAGACCACATTAATAATTCGCTTAGCAAAACGGTTTCCTGCTTCTGCCTCAGCGATATATTTACAAGGTAATGAGCGATAATCAATCAAGCAGGTATCAGCGCGGCGACCTTCAATATTGCTCCAGTCACGATGACCGGGATTGATGCCAATAAACAAGATATCAGGGCGATAAATCTGACCACTGATAAAATGACCATCAAAATATAGCGGGTTATCAAGTGGTAAAATGGCATTAGCGCGGCGAACAAAGTCATTGATAAGCTGCTGCTTTTGTTTGAAGCATTTCTCACTAGGCGACATCATTTTGACTCCTTACGCCATTCGCTTTACCGAGCCACCAACTCATAAACCCAACTTCCTAGCTTATATAACCCAACAGCAATCAAAATAAACAATAAAGCTGCGATTAAATAAGCCAAAAAAGTTGGCATATTGGTCAACCAACCAATCGTGAACGCCACGCCAAGATACGCTTCTAACGGCCAACTCAATATCGGCGTATTCATACCAGCATTAAAAAAAGCAATAATGGCGCACAGCCCTAGCATGGCAGTCACCATACCAGCGACGTTACGGTTCTTCATACAATTTCTCTTATGCAATTTAATCAAATTCAGCTCAGGCGCATTTACCGATAAAGCCATTACGGCATGGTTAAGCCGCCATCAACCGCGATAGATTGACCAGTCATCGCCGCACTCAAATCAGACGCCATCAGCAATACGGCATTGGCAAAATCGGTAACTGAGGTCGCTTGGCGTAATGGCGTGGTCGTCGCGATATGATCAAATACCTCTTCGGTAGTTAAGCTGCTCGCATCGGTGGTCTTTAATAGTCCACCCGCCAGTAAGTTTACACGAATACCATATTGGCCAAGCTCGCTCGCTAAATTGCGCGTCAGCCCAATCAGCGCTGATTTTGCCGTCGTATAATCGTAGTAAGTGACGACTGGATTATAAATAAGATTTGTTGAGATATTAATAATCTTTCCCATATTTTGCGACTTCATTTGCGACAAGACAGCCTGAACGGTATTTACCGCGCCTTGGACAATCCCATCAATTTGCTGAGAAAAATGTGCCCATTGCACGGTCTCAATACTGGTGTAATCAGCCCTTGGATTAAACTGATAACTTGGCAGCGCGTTATTCACCAATATATCAATACGACCAAAACGCTTAACCACTTCTGCTGCCATCGCTTGCATTTGAGCCAAATCCGTCACGTCACCTTGATAAGCAAAGGCTTGACCGCCTGACGCTTCGATGTCTGCGACTACTGCTTCAGCGGCATCCTTGCTATGAAGATAATTGACGCAAACGTTTGCCCCTGCTGCTGCCATTTGTTGAGCGATTTGCGCCCCAAGACCTCGACTTGCACCAGTGACGATAGCAACTTTGCCCGTTAATAAGGCAGGAACTACAGTTTGAGAGTTCTCCATTATTTTTATCCTTTATGATTTGCTGTCCATAAATCATCGTTTTTTACAGAGCGTGAAAAACAAACAGCACCAATCATATCATAATTAGTCGCATTCACTTTAAGCCCTTATGGCATTGGTGATTGTAATCAAAGAGATATTATTGCCCTTTAAATATTGTTGCCCTTTAAATTTCGACTTACCACAACCATAACCGTATAATGAATACCGTCATTTCGGCATCATTCGCCTGCTTTTCCACTTTTGCCTTAATTTAGGAGAGACATTTTGACCCATTTATCATCATCCTACTCTGCCACTCGTGGCGCGCGCATGCTACCAAAAGCCCTATTGGCAGTAGCGGTCGGGCTTGCCCTTGCCAGCTGTAGCAACTCCGATAATGCGAATGATACAAACGCAGCTGCCAGCACCGAGACGCTAAATTTGTATAACTGGTCGGAATATATGCCGCAAGAAATCCTCGACGGCTTTACCGAAGAAACTGGCATTCAGGTTAATTACACCACCTTTGATTCTAATGAAGCCATGTACGCCAAGCTCAAATTGCTCGATGATTCTAGTCAATATGACTTAGCGATTCCATCGACGTATTATGTCGAAAAGATGGCAAAAGAAGGGCTTTTGCAAGAGCTCGATAAATCTAAACTGAGCAACTTTAAAAATCTTGATACCTCATTTACCAATACCAAGGTTGATCCAGACAACAAATATTCGGTGCCTTATATGTGGGGCAGCACCGGACTTGCCATCAATGGTGAAGCGGTTGATCCTGCAACGGTGAATAGCTGGAATGACTTGTGGCGTCCTGAGTATAAAGGTCAAGTAATGCTGATGAATGATATGCGCGAAGTATTTGCTATGGCGCTATCGACGCTTGGTTATTCGGGCAACAGTAAAAACCCTGAGGAAATCAAAGCCGCTTATGAGAAGCTCACGACCTTGATGCCGAATGTGAAAACCTTTAATTCAGATGCCTCGCGCATGCCGTATATGGAAGGCGAAACCACGGTTGGAATGAGCTGGAATGGCGAGGCGGTCATCGCCAATAACGAGGGTTTGACTAGCCTAGTGTATAAATACCCAACTGAGGGCGCTATCTTATGGATGGATAACTTTGTCATTCCAAAAAACGCCAAACACGTCGATGCAGCGCACAAGTTTATTGACTACTTACTGCGTCCGGAAAATTCTAAAATCGTCAGCGAAGAGATTGGTTATGCTTCGCCAAACTTGGCCGCGCGAGAGCTGATGCCAGAAGAGGTGCGCAACAATCCAACCATTTATCCTAGCAAAGAGGTGCTAGCAAAAGCGGAGTTCCAAGAAGATGTCGGCGATGAAGCCTTGCAAGTGTATCAGCAGTATTGGGATAAACTAAAAACGGGGCGTTAATGACTGGCTGTTAATAGCTGCTTATTAATAACCATCTTGAATAAGTCTTACCAAAAAAAACGCTGACTTGTTAGAGCCAGCGTTTTTTATTTGTTTTTCTATTGGCTTTTTTATTCATAAGTGTAAATCGGTTTCGCTGCCTTTATGCTTAATACGGCGCTGCTCGCGGCGTTGATAGCGCAAACCGGACGCCGCATACCACTGCGGTTTGGTGGTTTGCAGTAATTCACTGAGCCGTTGCAACTGTACTTGCAGCGTTTGGGTGAGCCAAAAATAACCCTGCCATTCAAAGCCTAAATTTTCCACACTTGGATATTCTGATACCGCAATGCGGGTAATCGGACGAAATACTTCATCATTTGGGCTACGCAATACCGCGGCCATATGCTGCATCGCTTGGGTCAATTCGTGCTGATAATGAATCAGTAAAATATGATTTTCATCGTCAATCTCGATATTGGCCAAACGTGGCGCCGCACTTAGCAGTAAATCAATGGTACCAATAATGTTACGGTGGGTACGCTGGATGGTCTCTAGCGTTTCTTTTTCAATCCCAGATTCGCTCGCTGTGGCAGCAATATGCGGGCGTACGGCAAGCAGGCGCTTATTGATTTTTTGTAGCGCTTTGACCAAGGCTTTATTTACCGGCGTGTCCGGAACAGAAGGGTTTTTTGGGTAAATAATACTGGCTGAACTGGTCGCTTTACTATATTTAAAGGGCTTTGGTACTAAAATATCGGCATCAATATGATTGCCCACCCCGGCGTATAAATTGCCGCAGGTTTCAAGATTACTGGCCAATAAAAAGCGCCACATCAGCGTTGATTTCAGCGGTAAAATCAACGTCGCTGCGACCGCAACCCCTGCACCAAGCAAAATATTAATCGCACGATATAAACCATCCTGGGCAATATTGCTGTGGTCGGGACTAGAAACTATCATTAACATGGTGATGCCCGTCAAAAGGCCGATATAGCCCAACTGCTTAACCGCCACATAGCCAATAATGCCGCTGATAATGCCAATCAGCCCGTAATATAACCATAGCCAGCCGCCGGTATCTTGAATCAGCCATAAAAAGCTCAGCCCCACCACCACACCGAGCAAAGTACCAAGTATGCGCTCTTTGGCCTTGGTATAAATCGCCCCTTGGTATTGCAACAAACCCAAAATCACAAACACGGTAATGGTCGTCCACTCGCCATGCGGCAGGTGGGTAAACTTATTTAACAACAGGGCAATAAGCACAGCCACGCCCAAGCGTATGGCATGCAAAACATCGGCATGCTGATAGCGAGCATAAGGCTCTACAAACGGCGCGGTAAATCGTTGCCAAAAAGTTGGTTTCACGCAGGACGTCTCTTATAATGAATAAATAAAAAATGGGTTAAATGATAACTGCTAGCTTAACCATTCATAAAGTAATTATCAAAAAAATAACGCCCTTTATCTATTAAAAGATAAAAGGCGTTAAAGATCACAACATGCTAACGCAAAACAGGAGAGCATGCTAAGAGTGCGTTTGGCTATTCATTAAGCCAAATCAATAACAGCTAAATGCTAGACCTCCAAGAAATCCAAAATCCCTTCTGCCGCTTCACGACCTTCCCAAATCGCTGTCACCACCAAATCAGAGCCGCGCACCATATCGCCGCCGGCAAAGATTTTTGGGTTACTGGTCTGGAATTTAAAAGTTTGTTTTTCGGCGGCTACCACTCGACCTGACGTGTCCATTGTCACTTGCTGCTCTGCAAACCAATCGGCAGGGCTAGGACGGAAACCAAAGGCCAGAATAACCGCATCACATGGAATGATTTCTTCTGAATTGGGAATGGGCTCAGGGTGGCGGCGACCACGACTATCGGGTGCGCCCAGATGCGTGGTGATCACCTTGACCGCATTCACCTTACCGTTTAACCCAATGATTTCTGTCGGTTGACGGTTGAATAAAAACTCAACGCCCTCTTCGCGTGCATTGACCACTTCACGGCGCGAGCCGGGCATGTTTTCTTCGTCACGGCGATAAGCACAAACCACTTGCTGTGCCCCTTGACGCACACTGCTACGGTTACAGTCCATCGCCGTGTCACCGCCGCCTAGCACCACCACTTTTTTGCCTTTTAAATCGATATAGTCTGCTGGATTTTTTTCCCAGTCGTTACAGCGATTGACGTTAGCTATCAGGTAATCTAGCGCATCATAGACGCCGTCTAGCTCTTCGCCTGCAAAGCCGCCGCGCATATAGGTATAAGTGCCCATGCCCATAAATACCGCGTCGTACTCGCTTAGTAGCTCATCAATACTGACGTCGCTGCCGATTTCGGTCTCTAAACGAAACTCCATACCCATGCCTTCAAAAATGACACGGCGGTTGCGCATGACGTCTTTTTCCATTTTAAACTCTGGAATACCAAAGGTTAATAAACCGCCAATCTCAGGGCGCTTATCAAAAATAACAGGTTTGACGCCATTTCTGACTAAAATGTCGGCGCAGCCCAAACCTGCAGGCCCTGCGCCAATAATAGCGACTTTTTTATCTGTCCAAATCACTTCGGACATATCAGGACGCCAACCAAGCGCGAAAGCAGTGTCATTGATGTATTTTTCTACATTGCCAATGGTGACGGCGCCAAAGCCGTCGTTTAGTGTGCAAGCGCCTTCACATAAGCGGTCTTGCGGGCAGACACGGCCACAAACCTCGGGCAGAGTATTGGTGCGATGACACAGTTCTGCCGCCTGAAATATTTGCCCCTCGCTTGCCAATTTAAGCCAGTTGGGAATGTAATTATGCACCGGACATTTCCACTCGCAGTACGGGTTACCGCACTCAAGGCAGCGGTGCGCTTGCTGCGTCACCGCCTCACTTTCAAACGGCTGATAAATTTCAACAAACTCGGTTGAGCGCGTAACGATGTCTTTTTTGGTTGGCTCAAGGCGCGGTACATCTAAAAACTGAAAACTATTTTCTAAGCGTTTTGCCATGATGTTGTCTCTTTTATATAGAGGTATTTATAGTGGCTAACGACAGCCAATATCTGCAGCCTCAATAAGGCAAATTTACCGATATAAGTTGTCATTACCTGCTGAAAACCTATGAACTAAATTGCTTGTAAACCTCTTACTGTCTCGCTTATTGTGGATCAGCCGTCGTGGTTTTAAGCAAGCTCGCAACGTTTGCCGCTTTGGGTTTTACCAAATAGAACTTACGCGCGTAATGCTCAAAGTCCGCTAAGATGGTCTGCCCCCACGTACTGCCGGTCTTATCGACATGGGTTTCAATCACTTGTTGCAAATAAATACGATGACCTTCCATTTGCTCGCTTGAGATACGGTTTAGGTCAATCAGCTCATGATTACAGCGATCAAAAAAGTCGCCATCCATATCGAGGACATAAGCAAAGCCGCCGGTCATGCCTGCGCCGAAATTTAGCCCCGTACGCCCAAGAACGGTAATAATGCCGCCGGTCATATACTCGCAGCAATGATCGCCCGTGCCTTCAATAACCGCATGCGCGCCAGAATTACGCACCCCGAAGCGCTCGCCTGCGGTGCCCGCCGCATACAACTTGCCACCGGTAGCGCCGTACAAACAAGTGTTGCCGATAATGGCGGTTTCATGCGTGGTGAAACTTGAGTCTTTTGGCGGATAAATGACAATCTCACCGCCCGCCATGCCTTTACCGACATAGTCATTGGCATCGCCCTCTAGCTCAATATGCAAACCGCCCGCGTTCCAAACGCCAAGGCTTTGACCTGCGGTACCGTTTAGGTGCAGTTTAATGGGCATATCACTCATGCCAAGATTGCCCCATACCTGCGCAATCTCACCCGAAATACGCGCGCCGATAGAGCGATCACAGTTGCCAATGCGATAGCTATAATCGCCGCCCGTACCTTGACGGATACTCAGCAGCATATCGTTAATCATTTGCTCAGCAAGCAAGCCTTTATCAAATGGCTCATTACGCGCCACCTGACAAGTTTGCGCTTTGCCAATGCTGGCTGGATGGCTAAATAATAACGGCGTTAAATCCAAATGCCGCTGCTTATCGGTATTACCCTCCAATATGTCAAGCAAATCAGTACGCCCGACCAGCTCTTCCATACTGCGCACGCCAAGGGCAGCAAGCCATTCTCGCGTTTCGGTTGCGACAAATTTAAAGAAGTTAATCAGCATCTCTGCTTCGCCAATGAAATGCTCATCGCGCAGCTGGGCTTTTTGCGTGGCAACGCCGGTCGGACAGTTATTAAGATGGCAAATGCGCAGGTATTTACAGCCAACGGCAATCATCGGCGTGGTGCCAAAACCAAAGCTTTCTGCCCCAAGAATTGCGGCTTTCACCACATCAAGACCGGTTTTTAGACCGCCATCGGTTTGGATACGAACTTTATCACGCAAGCCGTTGACGCGAAGCGATTGATGGGTTTCAGCAAGCCCCAGCTCCCATGGCGAGCCAGCATGGTGAATCGACGATAGCGGCGACGCTGCCGTGCCACCATCATAGCCTGAGATGGTAATTAGGTCGGCGTAGGCTTTTGCCACACCCGTTGCAATGGTGCCAACACCCGGACGCGAGACCAGTTTCACCGATACTAGGGCATCAGGATTGACTTGTTTTAAATCAAAAATCAGCTGCGCCAAATCTTCAATCGAATAAATATCATGATGCGGCGGCGGTGATATGAGCGTCACCCCCGGTACCGAATAACGCAGGCGCGCGATGAGGGCGTTAACCTTACCGCCCGGCAGCTGACCGCCTTCGCCCGGTTTCGCCCCTTGAGCAACTTTAATTTGCAGCACTTCTGCCGAACGCAGATACGCCGGTGTGACCCCAAAGCGACCTGAGGCAATTTGCTTAATTTTTGAATTTCGCAGCGTGCCATAACGCACAGGATCTTCGCCGCCCTCACCAGAGTTTGAGCGCCCTCCGATGGTATTCATCGCCATAGCAATCGCTTCATGGGCTTCGGGCGATAAAGCCCCCAATGACATGCCAGCCGAGTCAAAGCGCGACAGGATTGCTGAGATATCTTCGACCTCATTCACGTCAATTGAGTTATCAGTCTTTAGTTGCAGCAAATCTCGCAAGGTTGCTACGGGGCGACTATTAACCAAGTCGGCATAATTACGATAATTGTCATAATTGCCTGTCCGTACGGCGGTATGCAGGCTATTAATCACATCAGGATTAAAGGCATGATATTCTTTATTAAAGACAAATTTGAGCAAACCACCTTGGTCAAGCGGCGCGCGGCGTTTAAAGGCATTGGCCGCCAATTGCGCTTGGTCGGCAGCCAAATCAGCAAAAGTGGCGCCTTTAATACGACTTTGCACACCTTTAAAGCACAGGTTTACTACTTCTTCAGAAAGCCCCACCGCTTCAAATAATTGCGCGCCGCGGTAAGAGACAATGGTAGAGATACCCATTTTTGATAAGATTTTTAGCAGCCCTTTATCCAAGCCTTTACGGAAATTGACCCGCGCTTGAATTGGATCGCCAAGCAGCTCACCCGTCGCCACCAAATCATCAATGACATCATAAGCCAGATACGGATACACGCAGGTTGCGCCAAAGCCAATCAATACCGCCACTTGATGCGAATCGCGCGCCAGACCTGTCTCGATGATTAAATTGGCATCGGTACGAATCCCTTGTGCAATTAAGTAATGATGCACCGCGCCAGTGACCATAATGGCGTTGGCTGGCACTTTATCAGCGGTAATGTTTTTATCAGACAAGACAATCAAGGTATGGCCCGCACGAATGCTGTTTGCTACTTGCTCACAAATGGCTGTAATGGCGGCTGATAATTCAAGATTGGCATCGTAGTTTAAGTCGATACGCGTCATTTGAAACGCGGGATCTTCTAAAGTTTCAAGCTGCTGCATTTTACTTGCTGATAGTACTGGCGACGATAAGATAATTCGGTGCGCATCCTTTGCTGATGGCGCAAACACATTGGTTTCCGCGCCGAGGCACGTCTGTAGCGACATCACAATGGATTCACGCAGCGGATCAATTGGTGGGTTGGTCACCTGTGCAAATTGCTGCCGAAAGAAATCACCGACGTGACGGATTTGCTGCGATAGCACGGCCATTGGCGTATCATCACCCATCGAACCGACCGGCTCTTGCGCATTTTCCGCATTAGGGCGGATGATTTCGGTGCGCTCTTCATTGGTGATGTGATACATTTTTTGCAGCGCTTTGAGCGGCTCACCGCGGCAAGCTTGTGCTGCAAGTATTTCTTCTAAGCGCTCATCATCGCGGATACGAGTCGCCTCTTCACGCAGCCACTTACGATACGGGTGCGCTTTTTTAAGTAACGTTGCAATGGCTTTGGTATCCATGATTTGACCGGTCATGGTATCGATAACCAGCATTTGTCCTGGGCCAACCCGACCTTTAGCAAGCACATCTTTTGGCGCAAAATCCCAAACGCCGACTTCTGACGCCACCGTGATATAGCCGTTCTTAGTCGTTACCCAACGCGACGGACGCAGACCATTGCGATCAAGCATACAAACGGCGTAGCGGCCATCTTGAATCACTAAACCTGCTGGGCCATCCCACGCTTCCATATGCTGCGAGTAGAACTCATAAAACGCGCGCAAGTCCATATCCATGCTATCGACATTTTGCCAAGCCGGTGGCACCAAAATCGACATCGCATGAAACAAACTCATACCGCCCGACATCAGCACTTCAAGCATATTATCCAAGCTTGATGAA
The DNA here is from genome assembly GCF_002414005.1 of Psychrobacter sp. UBA5136. GTDB lineage: Bacteria > Pseudomonadota > Gammaproteobacteria > Pseudomonadales > Moraxellaceae > Psychrobacter. The sequence goes on along the minus strand of NZ_DHYG01000056.1, from coordinate 28,315 downwards.
TCCGAGCCTGTGCTATTCACCAGTGGCGTCAATTCATCTAAATTGGGCAGCTTATTAGATTTTAATTTTGGCGTGCGCGCCTCAGACCAGCTACGGTTGCCGGTGATGGTATTAAGCTCGCCATTGTGCGCCAAATAACGAAACGGCTGCGCCAGTGGCCAACGCGGCAAAGTATTGGTCGAAAAGCGCTGATGGAAGACCACAATATGCGAGGCCAAACGCGTATCTTGTAAGTCTAAAAAGAACGCTGGCAGGTCTGATGGCATGACCAAACCTTTATAAATAATCGTCTGGCAGTTTAATGAGCAAACATAAAACAGCTCGTCATCGAGCAGACGCTGCTCGGCTTTTTTACGCGCAACAAACAATTTGCGGTTAAAGTCATCAGCCGCTAGGTCGTCTGACGCATTGACAAATACTTGCTGAAAACCGGGTAATGTCTGACGACCAATCTCACCAACAATACTTAAATCAAGCGGCACATCACGCCAGCCCGCCACTTCTAAGCCTTGGGCACTAATCTCTTCATTAAGCACCTGCTGACTATACTGCGCTTTTGCTTCATCTAAATTAACAAACACCATGCCAACAGCGAAGTTGGCAGTCGTCGTAAAGCCTTGCTCAGCCGCGATATGTTTAAAAAATGACGTCGGCGTCGCCAGCAATAAACCACAGCCATCACCGGTCTTACCATCGGCAGCTACGCCGCCGCGATGGGTCATACAACTTAAACTATGAATGGCGGTTTTTACCAAATCGTGACTGGCTTGTCCCTCGATATGAGCAATCAAACCAAAGCCGCAGTTATCAGAGAAGTCATCTGGGGTCGCCAAATGCGTAGAGGAGGAAATCATTGACATAGCTTGTCCTTTTAAGTGAGCGGGCGGCGTATACTTCCAATATGAAGCATCAACCAAACTCCGCAGGCAGAACGGGCTAGTATATTCACATAAGCGGATTAATGAAGCGCAAGCGGAGAAAATAATGCAAGCGCTTTGAGGGTGATAAAAATACTTATCACAGCTCTCTTTACTTTATAGTCATTTAAGCTATTGGTTTAACGGTAGATACGAAAAGGTTGGATGGTGAGATAAGGTGATATAAATGGTTACCGCCCTACCAAACCTTTAAGCATTTTACGTTATGCTCTATCGGTTGCTGTCAAACTGTGCCCATCTTTTATCAGTTAAGGTACTCAATGCGAGCCTTAAAACCCTTGTTGGTTAAGCGTTGTTGGTTAAGCCTAAATAAGCGTCAACAACGTCGATAAAGTCTGAGCAAAGTTGGTGAAAACTGACTGATAAAGCAGCAAATCAAACTATAGTATGCCGCCAAATGTGAATAACAGACGCCCTATATTCAAGCGCCTTAACAACCCTAATCAGGGTAAGAATGAGGAGCTGCGCCACTTGCGTTACGTTAAATAGGGGTAGCAAGTAGCAGCGCTTGAGACGACAACATGGTTGTAAGAACGCCTCATATTTCAGGCTTACTTACTCAATGCCGAGGTGTTAAAGAATGGTTTACGATAACTATACAGAACGTCGCCCTCAGTTATCTTAGTTAATGATTAATAAAAAATCTAGTTTTTTCTGTCGCTGCAGCCGCCCATTTTTGTAAAAACTTATGTTATCAATAAGACATTAATAGCCAACTCTCCAGAATAAATCTGATTAAAAGCCACCCGTATAAACGTTTCTAAGGTGTTTTAATGATAAACAAAATCGCTAACACAAAAAAAAGCCCACGCCATAAAAGATGACATAGACTTTTTAAATAAAACACTCAGTAAAACTAATTGCTTTTTTCTTCAATTAACTCTTTTATGCTGTCATTGTTGTTTTTTGAGGCGCTATTTTTTGCAGCATTAGGATTAGCACTGGCATTAGCGTTGGCATTTTTACCAGCAGCATTGGCATTTTTATTGGTGGCGTTAGCACTATTGGCATTGTTAGCATTGCCATTTGGCGGCTTAGGCGCTTCAACCACAGGCGGTTTTTTTGGTGCATTACTATTGCTTGAAACGTTATTTGCTGAGTTTCCAGCGTTGGCTGGTTTTTTGGCTTCTGCTTCAGGTTTGCGGTTCGTATCCGCATTTGTAGGATTTTGCGTAGTCGTTGTTTGTCCGTCGATGTCGACCGTACGCTCTTCGTTGACAGTCAAGGTGTCAGAGGTATCGATTGACCGGCGGATGCTTTCATTGCTGCCATCACTGCTGCCTTGTTGACCATCGCGATTGGCCTTATTATTTACTGCTTGGCTATTACCGTTATCGGCCGCTTGTCTGTGTTGACGCACTGGTACTTCGCGTTTGGTTGGACGCAAATTTACAGCACGCGTGCGCTTGGTACTCAAGTCTTTAACCGGGTCAGGGCGTTCATAATTGTCGATAATACTGACGTAGCGATTGATCTCTTCAGGTAAGACACGCACGTTCGCCGGCAGTTTAAAATCGACAAGCTTAGCCGCGCCGACCGCTTCTTGTGGACTGCTCATCAGCCCATAAGTCAGCATATAACGCACTTGATCGTTTTCATCAAGGTAGCGGAAATAAGCGAACTTTTTGCGATCCTCTCGGCTTTCTAAATAGCTGACAATCACATCATTTTCCGCGACATTCATCACCTGCACGGTCCACTTGCCCTTATTAGCGAGCAGATAACGCTTATCTTTAAACTCATCAGGATAGCTGCGCAAATCTTTGACCGTGGTATCAAAATTAATCGGCTGCACATCGGTGTCAAGCTCATGCAAAGACTCAATCTTTAGCGGCTGCTCAAGCTCTGCGGTTGTGGTTTGCGGCGCTGATATCGGCTCATTTTCAATCTTTGCGCCCATCGCTGGCGTTTGGCTAAACATCCAGACCAAGGCGGTAAACACGCCCAATAGTAGGGTCGCTACCAACCAAATCAATGCTTGACGGCGATACTTTTGCCCAGCTGTGCGAGTCGTCGAGCGTGGTGCTGCCATGAAGATGTCCTTGGGAAAGAAAACTTATAAAGTAAGTCTTATAAAAAGCTATGGATAAAGCAATATTTATTACAATTATTACAATGTACTATCACCACTATTTATTCACTGCTTTAACTAAGAATGAAAGTAGTGACGGCTTATCAAGCCTTATTAGCGATGTTGTGACAATACTTCGGTCAAAAGCTTGGCATCGAAATCATTGGTCAATACTGCACTACCTAGTGATTTTAACAAAATAAGGCGGATTTGTCCGTGTTTGACTTTTTTATCGTGACCCATCAAACCTAAAGCGGTCTGTACGTCAATAGTGGGCGGCGTAATCGGTAAGTTTGCCAAGGTGAGTACGCGTTTAATACGCTCAACGTCAGCGCTTGTTAGCCAACCAATTTTTTGCGACAGCTCAGCGGCTTGCACCATGCCAGCCGCGACCGCCTCACCATGTAGCCAGTTGCCATATCCTTCATGGGTTTCAATCACATGACCAAAAGTATGACCAAAGTTTAATAAAGCGCGCACGCCAGACTCTCTTTCATCTTGCGCGACGATATCGGCTTTATACTGGCAACAGCGCTTTACCGCCTCGCCAAGTACGGCTAAGTCTAACGCCATCATCGCTGGCAGGTTTTGCTCAAGCCAAGTCAGAAACTCCACATCCATAATCAGCGCGTATTTGATGACTTCCGCCAAGCCTGCTGATAGCTCGCGTGCTGGCAAGGTTTTTAGCGTACTCATATCGGCAAGTACCATTTGCGGCTGCCAAAATGCGCCAATCATGTTTTTACCTTGAGGATGATTGATACCGGTCTTACCGCCAACGCTTGAATCTACTTGTGACAATAAAGACGTTGGGATTTGGATAAAATTGACCCCGCGCATAAAACTTGCCGCGGCAAATCCTGTCATATCACCGACCACACCGCCACCAAGCGCGATTAAGGTCACATCGCGGTTAAAGTGCGCCGCCATCAGCGCATCATAAATCTGATTGATACTGGTTTGATTTTTATATTGCTCACCATCTGGCAGCACACAGACATTGACGGTAAAGTCTGCTGCAAGCGCCTCTTGTAAAGCTTGTAAATATAAAGGCGCCACCGTGTCATTGGTAACGATAAGGACCTGACGACCGGTAATATAAGACGCGATTTGGCTTGCCATGCTGTTTTTTTTGGCAACGTTTTCAGAGCTGCTTAGCTTGCTATTTTCAGTCCTGCTATTTTCAGTAATGATAATAGGATAATCATGACTTTGCGTTTGTACTGTTAGGTTGGCATAAAACAGTGGCGTTGCCATGAAAATCTCCTTAAACATGAGGAAAGCGTTAAAATTAGCGGATGTGTTTATTAAGCTTTTTTAATTTATAGAATAAAATTGCTTCTTTATTATTCATCTTCTTTGTGTGCTGAAGTCATAGAAGATGCGGCGCAAAATGCTTCGAGTTGCTGAAATAACTGGCTGACCATATGGCGAGGATAAGTATGGCCGGTTGGCATGATGATATGCGCCACTTGCCGATATAAGGGATCGCGGGCGCTATACAAATCCTGCAATATCTTCCTAGGGTTTGGTTGCTGTAACAATGGTCGCGACTTATCTTTGGCGGTACGTGCCATTTGTACGTCCACTGGGGCATTAAGGTAAACGACAATACCGCGCTCGTGAAGAAATTTCCGATTTTCAGCGGCCATCACCGCGCCGCCGCCCGTTGCTAAGACAATTTGCGGTTGCTGGGTCAGCTCATTGATGGCGCGTGTCTCGCGCTCACGAAAGCCCGCTTCGCCTTCTTTGGCAAATATCCAAGCAATGTCTGCACCGGTTTGCGACTCAATATACCAGTCACTGTCAACAAACGAGCGCCCCAACTGCTTAGCAAGCAACCTGCCAATGGTGGTCTTCCCCGCTCCCATCGGCCCCACTAGAAATACCGACGGTAATTCCTCAACCATAATACGCACTCAGCTAAATTAGGTATGATACAACGTCATGGATATTCTGGCTAGTAACGGGCGTTGATTATTGTGCGTAAAATCTAGCCGATCGCAAAAACCAGCCATAAAAAAAGCAAGCGCTGATGCTTGCTTTTTTCTATGATGAAATGATTAAACATGGATTAGTTTAAACGGCTGGCGCCATCATTAATTAATTTTGGCGTGACAAATATCAACAGCTCTTCTTTAGAGTTATTACGTACGTCCTTACGGAAGGCACGACCGACATAAGGAAGATCCCCTAAGAAAGGTACTTTATCGACACCATTATTAGTACGGTTTTTAAAAACACCGCCCAGCACAACCGTTTGCCCATCTTCAACAATGACGTTGGTTGAAATAGAATCTTCAGCAATCGCGACCTGATTATTAATAATGGTCGGTGTGCCATTGGTGATGAGCAGTTGCAGACCGATTTTACCATCTGGAGTGATGTTCGGCGTGGCTTCCAAACTCAATGCCGCTTCTTTAAAGCTGGTGCTGGTCGCGCCACTGGCCGATGCTTCTTGATAAGGAATTTGCGTACCAGAGGATACTTTTGCCGTTTGTTTGTCAGCGGTCAAAATCTTTGGTGTTGAAATCACTTCACCGCGATTATCGGCTTGCAGTGCCGATAGTTCCAAATCGAGCATTACATCTGACATGCTGAGCAGTCCAAAAGCAATCCTACCCGCCGGGTTGGCAACCCCTAAATCAACGTTTAAATTATCAGGACGACTGATATCGTATTTAGGATAAGAGACGGTTTGACCATTGACCGTCGTCGTTTCTACATCAAAGTCTTTTAAGTCCCATAGGGTCTGATTACTACCACCGACCAGCAAGTTACGGTTATTGGCCGCGCCATTTGATAAGATACCCCAACGCACGCCAATCTCTTTACTAAAGCTATCGGTTGCGCTAACGATTCGCGCTTCAATCATTACTTGACGGACTGGAATATCAATTTTACTAATGAGCTTATGAATGTTTTCGATGCTTTCAGCCACGTCCTTAACAATCAAGGTATTGGTACGCTCATCCACCGTTACCGTGCCACGGTTAGACAATAAAGTATTATTATCAGCAGAGTTTGCATTACCGGTATTGCTGCCACTGCCACCCGATGAACCACTGCCTTGAGAAATCAGCGTCAACACATCTGCCGCTTTGGCATAGCTTAAACGTATGTACTCAGTGCGTAGCGGCGCGTAAGATTCAACCGCTTGCTGGGCTGCAAGCTCTCGGGCTTCTTGCTCGGCAAGCTCAGTAGCTGGCGCGACCAAAATCACATTGCCGTTTTCACGTTTGCCAAGATTCTTACTTTTTAGAATAATATCTAGCGCTTGATCCCAAGGCACATTGATCAGGCGCAAAGTGATATTGCCCGCAACCGAGTCACTGGCCACAATATTCATTTCTGTAAACTGGGCCAAAATATCTAAGACACTGCGGATTTCGACGTCTTGAAACTCCATCGATAGCGCTTCGCCGGTATAAACTTTTTCTTCAAGCGTTGGCTCACGAAGTAGCTCAGGCTTTCTAATATTGATGTTTAGCTGATTGCCTGACTGGTAAGCTTGATACTCAAAATCTTCTTTGACATTAATAGTGATGACGCCATTTTGACCTTGGTTTTTGGTATCAATACTATTAACCAAACCACTATTCACATTCAAGCGGCGCAGCAAGTTTCTCGGCACAGTGCTGCCCGTTAAACGAACCACCAGTTTATTGCCTTGGCGCTGCACGTCGACTGGAATGGCTTCGTTGGCAAGTGCGATGCTGACATTGCCGCCGCCATCATTGCCAGCGGTGAAATTAAGCGCCGTTAAACCATCATAACTGTACTGCTTACTCACTTGTGCAGCAGCAAGCTGGGGACTTAACAAAGGATTGACGCGTACCACCATGGTATCGGCGGGTACCTGTGTTTTAGATGCTTGGGCCTTAGTCGCTTGAGTATTGACTACTTTGGTTTTAATCGGCGCAACCGCTACGCTACTGGTCTCGACGATGGGCGTGACCACGGCAGTGGTCGTCATACCCGCATTGCCATTAAGTACGTCTTGCACAGGGTCATTGGTGATGACTGGACGACTAGGATCGCTGATGGTTAGTAGCAAATCATTGCCTTCAATAGCAGTAGTATAGTTACCTGCTTGTTTGAGACCGACAATCAGACGCGTGGTACTGTCGCTATTTAGAGTGGTAACATCATTGATCATACCGACGTTATATTCACTAAAGCGGCTGGCGAGTCCATTTTGCACTTGTTCAAAATCTAATACCAAACGGCTTGGATTATCAAGCTGATAGGCAGCAGGTAATACAGGCTTGCCAGCAAAACCTAAACGCATTTGGGTAACGGCCGGTGCCGTCTGTACCACAGAGACGTTATTGATACGCTGCTCAGCATGAGCACTGCTACTTATTGCTACCACACTCATTGCCAATGCAGAGATGGCAAAAGTAGAAGATACGCGGTTGCTCATCATCATTACCTTGTTATTGCGTACTGTCATTATGTATTCCTCAAAAAATCTGCCGACTTAGCTTATAGGGGAAACCAGCGACTGGGGTTTTTCGACAAACCCAGCGCGGCTGTCTGGCACAATTTCAATCAAGTTAATCTGGGTCGGCGTGATTTCAACAATACGGCCGTCATTTAGTCCAAGATAATTACCAACTCTCACGCTTGCAACCGAACCATCAGGACGCTGCACCAAGCCATACTGCTGACCTTCAGGGGAGATTACGACACCGCGAAAGACGAGTTGCGAGAGCTCATATTGTTCAAGTGGTTCTTTCACTCGGGTTATGTCAGGACGCACACCATCGATAGAGGTGACAGGGCCTTGTACATTCACCAAGCTTGGCGGCAAAAATGGGCTACGCTGCGCACTGGCGCTATAGACAAAATCTTCTACGAGTTCAGCTTTGGGCGGCGGTTCAATCGGCTGCGCGGGCTGATTGCGAATATCAGCCATCGCCTGCTCTGCCATGCCAATACGGTCAGTACAACCTGTCATTGACAAAACAGTGGCGCTTAAAATCAGCCACATAGGCAGTTTTTGGTTACGCATTAGTTGCCTCCTGCAGCGTCAGTAGTAGCGGCATCCGTCGTAGCGGCTTCATCACCTTCAGGAGCGGCTTCTTTTGAGCGATAGGTTTTGGTTTGTAGCACCAAGTTGAGCTCCGGCAACACGTCTAAGGTTGGCTGCGGATTGCTGACTTCAAAATCATGCATGGTAATGATACGCGGCAAGGCAGCAAGGCCACTGATAAAGCTACCAAACTGATGATATTCTCCTAAAGCGGCGATACGAATAGGCTGCTCAATAAAGAACTCATTTTCAATCTCAGGCTCTACTGAAATATCTTGAAAACGGATGTTACTGCCAACGCCCGTCATATTGATACCTTCGACTAGCTCTGATACACGGGTGTCTTTTGGTAGCTGGTCGAGTAAGGTGTTAAACTCCGTTTCCATTTGAACCACTTGCGCTTGATAAGCTTTTAAATGACGCGCCCGCGATTCTTTTTCACGGTAGCTATCAAGTAAGGTTTGCTGCTGACTTTCAGCGGCGTTAATCTCATCAATTTTGCTGCTGATGGGTAGCGCCCATGATAGCGCAGCAATAAAAGCAACAATAAAGCCAATCACGGTGACTTTAACAGGAAGCGGCCAACTGCCATAGTTTTCGCTATCTAGCGATTCAAAACTACGGCGAAACTCATTCAAATCAAACTGTTTTCTCGTACTTACAGCAGTTTTTTTGGTTTTAACGAGACGTTTTTTACGGGTCAGTTTCATAACTCACCTCCAGGCGCAGTACCAGCGTCAGTCACTTCAGCCGTTTCTGACTGTACTTTGGTCGTGACCACAAACTGAACATAACTGTCTTCAGGATAAACAGGTCTCGGCTGCTCACCCGTGGTAACCGTGTTTTCTAAGGGGGGCACCGCTTCATAAGCGCTGATATTTTGCTGGATATTACTCACAGCTGAATTGCCCATCCACTTACTGCTATCAAGATTACGTATCAAGCTAGAGACGATATTTGGATTGTCAGCAAGACCTGTCAGTGTCAGCACATCACCTTCGCGTTTTAAATTGGTTAAGTAGAGAGCGGGCGGTATCGCTTTGGCAATATCGTCCCATAAACGAACCGGAACAGGACGTCGACCTTGCAGATCTTGGATGACTTGCATGCGCGAGATGATATCTTCACGACGCTGCTCTAAGCTATCAATCTCGATCAAGGCTTTATCTAGGCGGGCGTTTTCTTGTTCAATCAGCGCATTGGCATCCAATTGCTCATCAAGTTCATTATTAAAATAACTCCACGTGGCAAATGCTGCTAATAAAGCTAGCAAGGTGACTGCCACTACCAGAGTGATAAATTCTTTATTGCGGCGTTCGCGCTCTTCTTGCCGCCAGGGCAATAAGTTAATACGAGCCATTAGTCGAAGCTCCTTAACGCAAGACCGCAAGCGGCCATTAAGCTTGGGGCATCCATCGCCAGTTGCTCATTATCAATGTTCGGAGCAATGGTCATGTTGATGAAGGGATTTGCGATACTCACAGGCACGCCCAGCCTTTGCTGCGCCATACCTGCCAGCCCTGTGATAGAGCTGCTACCGCCTGCAAGTACGACATGGTCGATGCTGCTGTATTGGCTCGATGAGAAGTAAAATTGCAATGAGCGCGTAATCTGCTGGATGGTGTTTTCTATAAATGGCGTTAAAACGTCAGGATAGTAATCATCAGGTAAAGTGCGTTCACGTTTGCTGATGGTTGCCTCTTCAGCCGTTAGCCCATAGCGATTTTGAATCGCTTCAGTAAGCTGAGCGCCCCCAAATAACTGTTCACGACTATAGATAAACTCACCGTTTTTAGCAATGTATAAAGTAGTTTGATTATGACCGATATCGACTAAAGCCACCAAATCTGGCATATTTGGTAAGTTATCTGCCATCAAGCCAAAGGCACGCTCAATGGCGTGCGATTCGATGTCCATGACTTTAGTTTGCAGGCCACCAAAGGTCAGCGCATCCACTCTTTGATCCACGTTTTCTGAGCGCGATGCCGCCAGTAGCACTTGCACCATATCATCATTTATAAGCGAAGGGCCCAGTACCTCAAAATCCAAATTCACATCTTCTAAGGGATAAGGGATGTATTGATCGGCATCCAGACGAATCTGCGCTTCACGCTCAACATCGTTAAGCACCATATCCATATCAATGATTTTGGTAATCACCGCTGAGCCTGAAACGGCGGTTGCCGCACTACTACCTGTAGCTTGGCAACGGCGTGCTAAGCTTGCTATAGTATTACCCACCGCTTCTGTGTCTACAATGAGTTTGTCGACGACTACGCCCTCTGGTAGTGTTTCAATACCGTAAGACCTTAGATGAAATATGCCTTGTTGGCGCTGTATGTCAACCAACTTTACTGAGGTGGCACAAATATCCACGCCAATCAAATGCCGACTTTTAGAAGTAAATAGCCTCACAAACCCTATACCTTATATTAAGTGTACATTCTGATAGTTATTTGTAATAATTCAGTACAATACTTTACTTAACCGTTAGATTCAAGCACTTAGATTGCTTATTAAGGCACACTTACACATTTATTATTACCTGCCTATTTCGTTCAAGGTATAATCTCTTACCTGTTGCAAATTTTAATTGATAAGTCTGATTATGACCAAAAAAAATGCTACCGCTCGTCTCATTCACTTTTTGGTGGGGCTTTTCATTGCCTGTTTAGCGTTAGCGCTAATCTTAGCACTCGCTGTACCCATTGGATTTTATGGCATGGCGATGTATTTATCGCCAACCTTACCCAGTATCCAAGAGATAAAAACTGCCAATCTAGAGATGCCCTTACAGATTTATAGTAGTGACGACAAGCTGATTGGTCAGTATGGCAATCGTTTATCGCTACCCGTGACCTTTGAAGAAATCCCTGAAGGCTTAACGCATGCTTTTTTGGCAGCAGAAGACGCCACGTTTTTTCAGCACAGCGGTATTAGTATTAAAGGTCTTGGTCGCGCCGTAACCGAAGTGGTTACCGACGATGAAAGCCAAACGGGCGGCTCGACCATCACCATGCAGGTAGCGAAAAACTATTTTTTAAGCTCGGAGCGTACCTTAAATCGCAAATTAACTGAGCTGTTTTTGGCCCGTAAAATCGAAGACGAGCTGAGTAAAAACGATATCCTTACCTTATATGTCAATAAGATCTATTTAGGTGAAGGCGCTTATGGTATCCGCGCTGCTGCCAAAAAATACTATAGTAAGTCGCTAGAGAATCTGACGATAGCTGAAATGGCCATGCTCGCAGGTTTGCCAAAAGCCCCTTCTAAATACAACCCCGTCGCCAACCCTAGCCGCGCGCTCACGCGGCGTAACTGGATTATTGGCCGGATGCACGAGCTTGGTTATATCACTAAAGCCCAGCGCGACGAAGCCATTAACGCCCCAATTGGTATTCACCTTTACCAAGAAAAGCTTGATATGAATATGCCGTATTTGGCAGAAATGACGCGTTCTGCTTTGGTCGAGCGCTACGGCGAACAAGTCATGAATGGCGGTTGGCGCGTGCGTCTTACCGTTGATAGTGAGGCGCAAAAAGCGGCAGAATCAGCAATTTTGACTGGCCTCGTGGCCTATGAGCACCGTCATGGCTGGCGCGGAGCGGAAGCAAATGGCGAACCATTAGAAAAATTCCGTCGTTATAGTAACATGTCTCCGGCTAAAGTCACCAAAGTCAATTCGCGCAGTTTCGAAGCAACGCTGCAGTCCGGTGAAAGCGTCACCGTCAATTGGTCTGGTATGAGCTGGGCGCGCAAATACATTTCAGCCGATCGCATCGGTTACTTTCCAAGTAATGCCCGTCAGATTGTCAGCAAAGACGATATCGTACGCTTGATGCCGACCGCCAATGGCAATTGGCAATTGAGTCAAATACCAAAAGTGCAAGGCAGTTTGGTTTCTTTGAATCCTGAAACCGGCGCTGTTAAGGCTCTGGTTGGCGGTTTTGACTTTAACCACAGTAAATTTAACCGCGCGCTGCAAGGCTGGCGGCAACCGGGCTCAACGATTAAGCCGCTGATTTATACCACTGCCCTAGAAAAAGGCTTCCGCCCAGACAGTATTGTCTCGGATCGCCCCATTCAAGTAGGCGACTGGAAACCTAAAAACTCCGACCAGCGCTTCTTGGGTGATATTACCTTGCGCCGCGGTCTTTATTTATCACGTAACTTAGTGTCGATCCGCCTGCTGCAGGCCATTGGTATCTCTGACGCGCGTAATTTATTGGATGAGTTTGGACTTGATAAAGAAAAGCTGCCAACAACGCTATCTTTAGCATTGGGCACAGGACAAGCTACCCCACTACAAATGGCGACGGCGTATGCTACCTTTGCCAATGGCGGCCACCGTATCCAGCCTTACTTTATCGATCAAATTTATAATTATAATAATCAGCTACTGTTTCAAGCTAACCCGCAGCAAGCGTGCGCGCTATGCTTCAATGAGCAGCTTGACGATGTCAATAAAAAGCTTATCGAGGATTATGACGCAAAAATAAAAGAAGAGAATCAGGCATCAGATAAAAAATCAGAGAATAACTTAAAAGCAGAAAGTAGTAATGATTTGGCAGAAGAGGGCGCTACAGCAGACAGCTCGGCAAAAAATAGCTCCGCCACAGACAGTAAAGCGCTTGATTTAGACATTTATGATGCAGGCCCAGATTCAGATCGTCTAAAAGCGCCTGTTTTACAATACGTACGTGCTGAGCAAGCGCCGCGTATCTTAAAGCCCAGAGTGGCTTTTGAGATGGCGGATATTTTACGCGATGTTATCCAGCATGGTACTGCTTTTAAAGCCAGAGCGTTGGGGCGTGATGACATTGGCGGTAAAACAGGTACGACGAATGAGGCAAAAGACGCGTGGTTTGCAGGGTTTCATCCTACCAATGCCACGGTCGTATGGATGGGCTTTGATCAGCCATCAACCTTAGGACGGCGCGAATATGGCGGCGTGGCGGCGCTGCCCGTCTGGATGGATTTTATGAAAGCCCAGTTAAAAGACACGCCCCATCAGTGGGTTTCTATTAACAACCGTGCTAAATCTAAAAAACAGAAGCAGACTATTATAGAAATGATGGATGAAGGCGCTGCCGAGCTTGAAGACGATGACGCCAATGATGGCAAATCAGCAAAGCCCGTCAAAACCACAATCCAGCAACGTAAACCGCCGACGCCTGAACCGACTGAAGAGCAAAATCAAAATCGCTCTTCAGTGGACAGCCCTAAAATTAGTCGCAGTAACGACAGTAGTCCTCAAAATAAACCCTTATCCGTAACGCCAGCTGAGCGTATGCCACCAATGCCTGAATAAATAATATCTATTTTAATTCAACCCAACATTAAAAAGGTCTGGCTCAATATCATTTTGCCAGACCTTTTCTTGCGCGCTTAATTTCTATTGATAAAGGTAAAGCCGCTAGTTCCTAGTCTTTAGTCTCTACAGTTTTGCGTGTTACTAATACTCCACCATGCCCGCACGCAGCTGTTCGACCAGCTCGGCAAACTGCTGGCACCATTCACGTATGGTTGCTTCATCGGGCAGCCACTGATTGGATAAAGTGACGACATTAACAATCAGATCAGGCGCTTCTCTTATTCCGCTGGCCGCCTTTTCATCTAATACCTTATCAGGTAGCACGTTATTAGGTAGCTCTGCATATAAACAGCGCTGATAGGCACGCTCTATGTCGACCAAAAAACCTTGCTGCTGCAACTGTTGTAAGCGCTGCACTTCAGGCGACACTTGGGTGCGAGCACTAAGAGCCTCTTTAATATCTTGCAAGGTTGGCGCCGTCATCGTTAAACCATAAAAGTGTCCAAGCTCTTGTATAAAAGCAAGAAAGGTGCCGTATAGGTGAAAAATAGCGGTTTCACAATGTGCTTGATATAGCTGTTTATCGTCAGTGTTACCTGCTGCCTGACAAGCCAAACGACAAAAATACAGTTTTTGATTGGTACGGTCAGCTTGATATTTGGCAACGCGTGTCTTACCTGCCATGCGCCTATCCTTATTGTTCGGTGATTAAATTGAATGCGTTAAAGTCTTTTCATAAAAATGACGAGTATAATAGTAAATTTTGCAAACAGCTTTTGTGATAATAAATACAGTTACCTAAATAGCAGTGTACTATTTTCCTACGTCTCTTCCTAAGAAAATAATTTACCTCATCTATTTTTTTTAAGCCATAAAAAAGCCAGCAACTTAGGCTGGCTTTCTTATTTAATCAACAACTAAACACTGTTTAAATTAGTGATTACCCTGATTAAGCTCTTGGGCAAACGCTTCATCAAAGCTTGCAAAGTCCTTGCTATCCGTACTGGCTGTCATATCAAAGGCTGCATTCAAATCATTGTCTTGCAGTCTTTGGTCGGCTTTTTCTTTACGGGTTTTATGATAAGCAAGGCCCGTACCAGCAGGAATCAAGCGACCTACCACCACGTTTTCTTTTAGTCCACGTAGCTCATCCACTTTACCTGTTACAGCCGCCGCCGTTAGCACACGCGTGGTCTCCTGGAACGACGCTGCTGAGATAAAGCTTTCCGTTGCCAAGCTTGCTTTGGTAATACCCAGTAATTGACGCTCATACTTGACTGGGAATTTGCCTTCCGCTTCTAGTTTGGCATTTAATGCTTTCACATCAGCGTATTCAACCTGATCACCCTTAAAGTAGCTTGAATCACCACCATCCGTTACTTCAACTTTACGTAGCATCTGACGAATGATAACTTCGATGTGCTTGTCGTTGATTTTTACGCCTTGCAGACGATAGACGTCCTGTACTTCGTTTACGATATAGTCAGCAAGCGCGGTTTGTCCTTTTAGACGTAAAATATCGTGCGGGTTTTGTGGACCATCAGCAATAATCTCACCACGAGCAACGGTTTCGTTTTCGAAGACGTTAATTTGACGCCATTTCGGGATCAGCTCTTCATGCACTTCGCCATCTTCATTAGTGATAATGAAGCGGTTTTTACCTTTGGTCTCTTTACCAAAGCTTACGACACCCGTCATTTCTGCCATGATGGCATGATCTTTCGGACGACGTGCTTCAAATAAATCAGCAACACGTGGTAGACCACCAGTGATATCTTTGGTACCTGAAGACGCTTGTGGTACACGGCCTAGGACCGAACCTGCTGCAACTTTTTCGCCATCGCTAACGCGGATGATGGTTTCAGCTGGTAAGAAGTAAACCACTTCTTTGCCTTCGTCGGTGTTCAAAATAATCGCCGGACGTAAGTCTTTGGCTGAGCTTGAACGATCACGCGTAGCTAGAATCTCAAACGAGCTCATACCAGTTGCTTCATCGACTTTAACTGTCGCTGTCGACCCATCAACGATATCACTAAAACGTGCTGTACCCGCAAATTCTGTGATAATTGGATGCGTGTGCGGATCCCATTTAGCGATGGTTTGACCGCCTTCGACCTGCTCTTCGTTCTTAACCAACACGCTTGAACCATAAGGGACTTTATAGCGCTCACGCTCGCGACCAAGCTCATCGGTCAATGCCAGCTCAGCTGAACGCGATACGATAACCAAGTGACCATCGGTATGTTGTACCGTTTTCATGTTTTCAAAGTGCACTTGACCAGCATTACGTGCTGAGATGCTGTTGTCCACAGACGCAGAACTTGCCGCCCCACCAACGTGGAAGGTACGCATCGTTAACTGAGTACCAGGCTCACCAATAGACTGCGCTGCCATGACACCGACTGACTCACCGATGTTCACTTTATGACCACGTGCAAGGTCACGACCATAACACTGTGAACATACGCCATGCTCAACATCACAAGTAATAACTGAGCGTACCCAGATATCATCAATCGCGTTGTTATCCAGTACATTTACCCAATACTCATCGATCAAGGTACCCGCTGGAATCAAGACTTTTGACGCATCATCGTTATAAGTGACATCACGCGCGGTCACACGACCAAGTACTAGCTCACCGAGTTTCTCAATGATCTCGCCACCTTGAATGTGCGGCTTCATGAGCAAGCCTTCCTCAGTACCACAATCTTCACTAGTGATAACTAAATCTTGGGCAACGTCAACCAAGCGGCGCGTCAAGTAACCTGAGTTAGCGGTTTTTAGTGCGGTATCGGCAAGACCTTTACGCGCACCGTGCGTTGAGATGAAGTACTGAAGCACCGTCAAACCTTCGCGGAAGTTGGCTTTAATCGGCGTTTCAATAATTGAACCATCCGGTTTTGCCATCAAACCACGCATACCTGCCAACTGACGAATCTGTGCCGCACTACCACGAGCACCAGAATCTGACATGATAAAGATAGAGTTAAACGATTTTTGCTCGTCTTCTTCACCTTTAGCATTGATAACTTTATCCGTTGCCAAGTTGTCCATCATCGCTTTGGCGACTTTATCATTGGTACGTGACCAAATATCAACGACTTTGTTATAACGCTCACCTGCGGTCACAAAACCTTGCTCAAACTGATCTTCAATTTCGCGAACTTCAGCTTCGGCGGTTTCGATGATTTGTTTTTTCAGCGGTGGAATCACCATGTCATCAATACCGATAGACACGCCAGATAAGGTTGCTTGTGCAAAACCTAGGTACATCAATTGGTCAGCAAACATAACACTTTCTTTGACGCCAACTTTACGGTAGCAAGAGTTGATCAACTTAGAGATGTTTTTCTTGGTCATCTCTTCGTTACACTCGTCGAACGACATACCTTTAGGCATGATGTTCCAGATAAGTAGGCGACCGGCAACGGTATCTTGTAACTTAACTTCTTTGGTCTGATTACCTTCTTCATCGACGTGTGTTTCAGTCACACGCACTTTAATCTTGGCGTTAACATGCAAATCGTTTGAACCAATCGCACGCAAGGCTTCATTAACGGTGGCAAAAATCATACCCTCGCCTTTGGCATTGATTGACGAGCGGCTAATGTAATACAAACCAAGTACAACGTCTTGTGACGGTACGATGATTGGATCACCGTTGGCAGGCGACAAGATGTTGTTGGTTGACATCATCAGCGCACGTGACTCAAGCTGTGCTTCTAGGGTCAATGGCACGTGCACGGCCATTTGGTCACCATCAAAGTCGGCGTTGAACGCGGTACAAACGAGTGGGTGCAGCTGGATGGCTTTACCTTCAATCAATACTGGCTCAAACGCTTGTAAGCCCAAACGGTGAAGCGTTGGCGCACGGTTCAGTAGTACTGGATGCTCACGGATAACCATAGCCAGCATATCCCACACTTGTGGCTCTTCACGCTCTACCATCTTTTTAGCCGCTTTAATCGTCGTGGCTAAACCATGAGATAATAGTTTGTTATAAGTAAATGGCTTAAACAATTCTAGAGCCATTTTCTTCGGCAGACCACACTGATGTAGACGCAGGGTCGGCCCTACAACGATGACCGAACGACCCGAGTAGTCAACACGCTTACCAAGTAAGTTTTGACGGAAACGACCTTGCTTACCTTTGATCATATCTGCCAAAGATTTCAACGGACGCTTATTACTACCGGTAATCGCACGGCCGCGGCGACCGTTATCAAGCAAGGCATCGACTGATTCTTGCAACATACGTTTTTCGTTACGTACGATGATGTCAGGGGCGCTTAGCTCTAATAAACGCTTTAGACGGTTGTTACGGTTGATTACGCGGCGATATAGATCGTTTAGATCTGAAGTCGCAAATCGGCCGCCTTCTAGCGGTACTAGCGGACGCAAATCTGGTGGTAATACTGGTAAGATATTCATTACCATCCACTCAGGCTTGTTATTAGAATCACGGAAGGCTTCTAATAATTTAAGACGCTTAGACATCTTTTTAAGCTTGGTTTCAGAACCAGTTTGCGGAATGGCCTCACGCAGCTCATCAATCTCGATGTCTAAATCGATGTCTTTTAACAGGTCTTGAACCGCTTCAGCACCCATTTTGGCGGTGAATTCATCACCAAATTCTTCAAGCGCTTTATAATAATCTTCATCGTCAAGCAGCTGATACTTCTCTAAAGAAGTCAAACCAGGCTCGGTGACGATATAGCTTTCAAAATAAAGCACACGCTCGATGTCACGTAGCGTCATGTCTAGCAGTAAACCAATGCGGCTTGGTAATGATTTTAAGAACCAAATATGCGCAACAGGACTGGCTAGGTCAATATGACCCATACGATCGCGACGCACTTTAGCGGTGGTGACTTCAACGCCACATTTTTCACAGATAACGCCTTGGAACTTACGGCGCTTATATTTACCACATAAACACTCAAAGTCTTTTACTGGGCCAAAGATTTTGGCACAAAACAGACCGTCACGCTCAGGCTTAAAGGTGCGATAGTTAATGGTTTCAGGTTTTTTAACTTCACCATGTGACCATGATTTGATCACATCAGGTGAGGCTAAAGTAATTTGAATACTGTCAAATTCATGGTTACCGGTGCCGGTAGGGCTTTGCATGATATCGAGTAAATCTTTCAAGTTGCTTCTCCGTTATCTTTACAATCATCTGACAGCGTATTAGGAGCGCGGCTAAGATGAATGAAGGCAATGAATAGGGTTGAGACAAATCACTAAAAGCAGCAGCAATAACGCAAACTGCCTTTAGTGGACAACTAGGTTAAACAACGGTTGTCGTTGCTCTAATTTAGTTGCTTTGTTTTAACTCAATATTAATACCCAGTGATTTGATTTCTTTGGTCAACACGTTAAATGATTCAGGCATACCTGGATCCATATATTGCTCACCATCGACGATGTTTTTGTACATACGTGTACGGCCTTCAACGTCATCCGACTTCACCGTCAGCATCTCTTGCAAGGTATAAGTCGCGCCATATGCTTCTAGTGCCCAGACTTCCATCTCACCGAAGCGCTGACCACCAAACTGAGCTTTACCCCCAAGCGGCTGCTGCGTGACTAGTGAGTAAGAACCCGTCGAACGCGCATGCATTTTGTCATCAACCAAGTGGTTAAGTTTGAGCATATACATGTAGCCGACCGTTACTTTGCGGTCAAACTTCTGACCGGTACGGCCATCATACAAGGTCTGCTGACCATCGCGATCCATACCAGCAAGCTCAAGTAATTCTTTGACTTGATACTCATGAGCGCCATCAAATACTGCGGTACCCATTGGTACACCGTCGCGTAAGTTATCCGCAAGCGCCAAGATATCATCATCACTTAAGCTATCAAGATCAACGCTCTCGCCGCCAACCTTGTTATAGATTTGGTCTAAGAAATCGCGTAAATCTTTGATGGCTGCTTGAGCTTTGAGCATACCATCGATTTTCTCGCCCAGACCTTTCGCCGCCATACCTAAATGCGTCTCTAGTACCTGACCGATATTCATACGCGATGGTACACCAAGCGGGTTCAAGACGATGTCGACGGTGTTGCCATGCTCATCATAAGGCATGTCTTCAACCGGCATAATACGTGATACCACACCTTTGTTACCATGGCGACCTGCCATTTTATCACCAGGCTGGATACGACGCTTCACCGCTAGATACACCTTCACGATTTTTTGTACGCCATGTTGTAAGTCATCACCAGCGGTCAATTTGCGTTTTTTCTCAGCAAATTTCACATCGATGTCTTTTTGCTTATCAACTAAGTAATCGGCGATTTGGGTCAGACGCTCAGAGATTTCCTCTTCAACTGGCTGGATATCAAGCAAGGTTTCAAGGCTCATCTCTTTCATATCAGCCAGTGCCATGACCGTACCGGCTTTTAGACCAGAACCGCCGCTGACTTTTTGACCATCAAGCAAGCTTGCGATACGGCCACGAGCCGCTTCTTCAAAGATGCGTAGCTCTTCTTTTAAATCTTTACGGTAGCTATCAAGCTGTGATTTTTCAATCGCACGCGCACGCGCATCTTTTTCAACGCCGTCACGGGTAAAGACTTGCACGTCGATAACTGTGCCTTTACTTGAGGTTGGGACACGTAATGAGGTGTCTTTTACATCAGCCGCCTTTTCACCAAAAATAGCCCGCAGTAGTTTCTCTTCTGGCGTAAGCTGCGTCTCGCCTTTTGGCGTGACTTTACCAACTAAAATATCGCCAGCATCGACTTCAGCACCGATATAAACGATACCTGCTTCATCAAGGTTTGATAGCGCCGCTTCACCAACGTTTGGAATATCGGCCGTAATTTCTTCGGTACCAAGTTTGGTATCACGCGCCACACAGGTTAATTCTTGAATGTGAATGGTCGTGAAACGATCTTCTTTCACCACTTTTTCAGATAGCAAAATCGAGTCTTCGAAGTTGTAACCATTCCACGGCATAAAGGCAATACGGATATTCTGACCCAACGCCAACTCACCAAGATCCGTTGACGGACCATCAGCCAAGATATCACCAGAGGCAATTTCATCGCCTTGGTTAACGATGATACGTTGGTTGATACAGGTATTTTGGTTCGAGCGCGTGTATTTGATCAAGTTATAAATATCGATACCCGCTTCACCAGCGACCATCTCATCTTCATTTACACGAACGACGATACGTGACGCATCAACATCTTCAATCACACCGCCACGCTTCGCGATCACACACACACCTGAGTCACGCGCAACGTGACGCTCCATACCAGTACCAACTAGCGGCTTATCAGCGCGTAAGGTCGGAACTGCCTGACGTTGCATGTTCGAACCCATCAAAGCACGGTTAGCATCATCATGTTCTAGGAACGGAATTAAACCTGCTGCTACCGATACTACCTGACTTGGCGACACATCCATATGCGTGACTTTTTCTGGCGGCATACGCACAAATTCACCATAGCTACGCACACTGACCATCTCATCGCTAAGCTCGCCATTTTCATTGACTGGCGAATCTGCTTGGGCAATGACCGTACCGACTTCTTCAATCGCTGATAAGTACTCAATCTCATCCGTAACCTTGCCATCAACCACACGGCGATATGGCGTTTCTAAGAAGCCAAAGCTGTTGGTTTTAGCAAAAGTCGCTAGCGAGTTAATCAAGCCAATGTTTGGACCCTCAGGAGTCTCAATCGGACATACGCGGCCATAGTGAGTGTCATGAACGTCACGTACCTCAAAGCCTGCACGCTCACGCGTCAAACCGCCCGGTCCTAACGCTGATACACGGCGCTTATGCGTCACTTCAGACAATGGATTGTTCTGATCCATAAACTGTGACAACTGGCTTGAACCAAAGAATTCTTTCACCGCTGCCGCAACCGGCTTTGAGTTAATCAAATCTTGGGGTGACAAGTTATCAGATTCTGCTGATGATAAGCGCTCTTTAACCGCACGCTCAACGCGTACAAGGCCAACACGGAATTGGTTTTCAGCCATCTCACCAACCGAACGAATACGGCGGTTACCTAAATGGTCAATATCATCGACTTCGCCGCGACCATTACGAATTTCAATCAATTCTTTTAGGACGTTAACGATATCTTCATTGGTCAAGACACTACGCGCGCGCTGTACGTCCGCATCGTCGGTGTCTTCAAAGTCTAAGCCCAAACGACGGTTAAACTTCATACGGCCAACGTTTGATAAATCATAACGATCGGCGTTAAAGAACATGCTTTCAAACAGTTTTTCCGCAGTTTCAACCGTTGGTGGCTCACCTGGACGCATGACTTTGTAAATTTCAATCAAGGCTTCTTCACGGCTTGAGGTGCTATCTGCACGTAGCGTGTCAGCAATATAACTGCCTTGATCGATGTCATTGGTGAATAGAATGCTGAATTCTTTGATAGAATCGCTGGCTTCATACGAGTTTAATTTGACCAATAATTCATGATCAATCAGCGTATTGGCTTTGGCAATCACTTCGTCATTCACGACGATGTCTTCGGCTAAAATACGCTCGTACAAGTATTCATCTGGCACAGCAATCTTGGTCATACCCGCTTCTTCAAGCTGACGGATACGGCGCGCATTAATGCGTTTGCCCTGCTCGACGATTACGTCGCCTTCTGGTGACACGATATCAAACTGTGCCATCTCACCGCGCAGACGATCCGCAACCAGATCAATTTCAAACTGCTCTTCGCCTTTATAGACTTTTACTTTATCAAAGAATAAATCTAAAATCTCGCTCGTACTTAGGCCTAAGGCACGCAGAATAATAGACGCCAGCAGTTTACGGCGACGGTCGATACGCGCGAAAACCAAATCTTTAGCATCAAATTCAAAGTCTAACCAGGAACCACGGTAAGGAATGATACGGGCGTTATAAAGCACCTTACCACTTGAGTGCGACTTACCTTTATCATGATCAAAGAACACGCCAGGTGAACGATGCAGCTGTGATACGATCACACGCTCAGTACCATTGATAATAAACGTACCGTTAGCCGTCATCAACGGCATCTCGCCCATATAAACGCTTTGCTCACGGATGTCTTTAATTGCCGCTTTGCTGTCTTTATCTTTGCTGTCTTTGTCTTTGATAATCAGACGGATTTTGACACGCAGTGGCGCCGCAAAAGTCGAACCGCGTAAGATACACTCACGCTCATCAAATTCAGGCGTACCTAAATAATATTCAACAAATTGTAGCTCTGCGTTACCAGAGTGACTCTCAATTGGGAAAATAGAAGAAAACGCAGCTTGCAAACCAGTATTCTCACGAGCTTTTGGCTTTTTATGCTCTTGCAAAAATTGCTCATAAGAATCTACTTGGATAGACAGCAGATAGGGAATGTCCATCACAGTAGGCAATTCAGCAAAACTTTTGCGAATACGCTTTTTTTCAGTATAAGAATATGCCATCGAGAGTCCTTACAGTAAACGTGGAAACAAATTGAAAGCGTGGCCAGCGTGCATCAATACTATTGATATAAATATTGTGCAAGCCTAGCGACGTAAACGATAATATAAAACGGATATTCATGCTCATCTAATGACTGATGATTAATTCACGCGTATAGTGCATGATTAACCCAGCTTATTTAAGCGTAAATCGGCATCTAAGCATGCCTATATGAGTGCTCACACTGTGAATTTCAATGCCCTACACCCTTTAACTTTTTAATGCTCAAGAGCAATCACTGGTCAGTAGCTAAGCCAATTACTGGCATTTAGATACCGTTGATTGTCTTTGTAAATTCACTTAAAGTGTCGTTGCTATTTATCTTTTAAAACCAATCACTAATTACAATCATAAGTAATATCGTCGCTGATATCTACCGTCTACGAGCTTATATACTGACAGTAAAACCTTACCAGAGAACTTATTTAACAGTGTTTAGATTATTGATGATAATTGGGACAACTATAAATCTTAGAAACAGTAGTTTTTAGAAAAAAATAATATTAGAAACTGTAATATTAGAAACTGTAATTTTTAAAAATAATGACTTTAAAACACTAACTTTTAAAATCAGTATAAACTATAGTGTTAATGGAAAGCATGCAGACACAAAAAAATGCCAAACATCGATCGACGTTTAGCCATATTAACTGTTTTCAATAACTACTAAGTGTGCTTGCACTGTGTTTACTTGCATCGCTATCGTCTGTCCTTTTGATGGGTATCCACCGTGATGTTGCATACGTATGTTGGCAGACACAAAAGGTCAAGCTACGAATTATAGTAAAAAAAAGCTGGCAATGCAAGGCATTACCAGCTTTTTTTCGTACTGCTGTTAAACTATTTTAGTTCAACAGTTGCGCCAGCTTCTTCAAGTTTCTTTTTCAACTCTTCAGCTTCAGCTTTAGATGCGCCTTCTTTGATTGGAGCTGGAGCGCTTTCAACCAAATCTTTTGCTTCTTTTAAGCCAAGACCAGTCGCTTCACGAACGGCTTTAATAACGCCAACTTTCTTGTCGCCGAAGCTAGCAAGAACAACGTCAAACTCGTCTTTTTCTTCAGCAGCAGCGCCACCAGCAGCAGGTGCAGCAGGTGCAGCAGCAGCTACAGCAGCAGTTACGCCGAATTTTTCTTCCATGTCGCTGATTAACTCAACGATATCCATTACTGACATTTCAGCGATTGCGTTTAACACATCTTCTTTAGATAGTGCCATGAGAACTCTCCGTTATCTGATAAAAATTAATTGATTTTAATATCACTTGGATTGCTTGCCAAAATTTAAAATAGAAATGACAATACAGTGCAATCAGCGATGTCAAAGTTACGTTAAAACAAGCAATTAAGCAGCTTCTTTTGCGTCTTTGATTGCCGCTACCGTGCGAACGAACTTGCCAGGAACTGCGTTCATAGTCTGGACAAGCTTGGTCACTGGTGCGTTCATAGTTGCCATCAAGATAGAGATTGCTTCGTCGCGAGTTGGTAGCTTCGATACGCGCTCTAGCTCTTCTGGACCATAAACTTCACCACCGACTGATACCAATTTGGTCTCTAAAGCTTTGTTCTCTTTACTGAACTCGAAAACAACTCGAGCAGCAGATCCCAAATCTTCCATAGAGAAAGCCAAAAGTAATGGACCAGTCATACGGTCTGACATGCTCTCAAAGTTAGTGCCTTCAAAAGCGCGTTTTGCTAGGGTATTTTTTACCACTTTCAAAACCACGCCTTTCTCACGGGCTTGTTCGCGCAGCTTAGTAAGCTTTGCAACACCAATACCATGATATTCGGCAGCTACTGCTGAGTAAGCATTAGCAGCAACTTCAGACACTTCAGCCACAACTTGTTGTTTTTGCTCTAGCGTTAATGCCATAAGTTGACTCCTTTAATCTTATCAATCTGCTCTAGTTTAAATACTCAAAAACCTAGGTTTTCAATTTTAAACAAGAGACTAAGACTGACTTGATACGACACGTTACTCATAAATTTTATAAAAATAAAATCTACTCATAACGACTGATTACGGCACCGTTATCAGAATGACATCAAGTAATAGCTCAGTATAAATACCAATCTATCGGCTCTTATCAACAACTGGGTGGGTCACCGTCTGCGTAGGACAACTAAGATTTTCATCTGTCGTCGATTAACAAAAGCAGCTCTTTGCTATCAATATGAACTATAACGCAAAACTGCTTTCTACCTACGGTCTTAGACAGCGGAGCGTTTGCTACGCTGACCTAATTTTTCAAAAATAGTATGCTCATTATTTAAAACCGTTAAATAACGAGCCGTTTTTTATGCTATAAAATTATTTAGCAACGCGATATGGAACTGGGTCAATCGATAGACCTGGGCCCATGGTGCTAGATAAGGTAATTTTCTTAATGAAAGTACCTTTAGATGTAGCTGGTTTAGCGCGTTTTAAATCAGACAATAATGCCTGAGCATTTTGCATAACTTGCTCAGCAGTAAAGCCAACTTGACCGATAGTGGTATGGATAATACCCGCTTTATCAACGCGGTATTGTGCTTGACCAGCTTTGGCGTTAGTCACGGCTTCAGCAACGTTTGGCGTTACCGTACCAACTTTTGGGTTAGGCATTAGGCCACGTGGACCTAGGATAGTACCTAATTGACCAACAACACGCATCGCGTCAGGCGCAGCAATAACCACGTCAAAGTCCATGTTACCAGCTTTAATTTCTTCTGCTAGGTCTTCGAAACCAACGATGTCAGCACCAGCCTCGCGAGCGGCTTCAGCAGCAGCGCCTTGGGCAAATACCGCAACACGTTTGGTTTTACCAGTACCAGCAGGTAGGTTGGTGGCGCCACGAACGACTTGATCAGATTTACGTGGGTCAACGCCCAAGTTTACCGCGATATCGATAGACTCTTTGAACTTTAGAGGTGGTAAATCGTTTAGGATTTGAACCGCTTCTTCAAGCGTGTATAGTTTTTCGTTATCAATACGGCTATTGATTTCTTTTTGGCGTTTGGTTAGCTTAGACATTATACACCCTCCACGGTAATACCCATTGAACGTGCAGTACCAGCGATGGTACGGACAGCGGCATCAAGACCCGCAGCAGTTAAGTCTGCGTCTTTAGTCTTAACGATCTCTTCTAATTGTGCACGGTCAACTTTACCGACTTTAGCGGTATTTGGTGTACCAGAACCTTTAGCAATACCAGCAGCCTTACGTAGTAAGTATGCAGCTGGTGGTGACTTCATGATAAAGGTAAAAGATTTATCGCTGTATACAGTGATCTCAGTAGGAATCGGTAGACCCGGCTCTTGATTTGAGGTCGCAGCGTTAAATTCTTTACAGAACGCCATGATGTTCACGCCTTTTTGACCCAAGGCTGGACCAATCGGTGGTGAAGGATTTGCTTTACCTGCAGGCACTTGCAGTTTGATGTAACCATCAATCTTCTTAGCCATGATACTCTCCTAAATGGGTAATAGCGCCAAATCAACGTGGTATAAACCTTATTGACTAACGGCTCCCCGGTTGATGAATATTTTACCGGTTTAGTCTAGTTTCTCAACTTTACTAAACTCGAGCTCGACCTGAGTCGGGCGATTAAATACGTTTACCGTTAAATGCAGTTTAGACTTCTCATAATCCACTTTTTCTACCAACCCTTTAAAGTCAGTAAATGGACCATCGATAACCAACAACTCTTCGCCCGGCTCAAATAAAGTCTTCGGACGTGGGTCAGCTTCAGTCTGATTTAAACGGTTTAAAATACGATCCGCTTCTGCTTGCGTAATCGGCGCTGGCATCTCAGGCGTACCGCCGATAAAACCCATAATACGTGGGCAGTCTTTGACAATGTGCCACGTGTTGTCGTTCATTTCCATCTGAATCAATACATAGCCTGGAAAGAACTTACGCTCGCTTTTACGCTTTTTGCCGTCTTTCATTTCGACGACTTCTTCGGTAGGCACTAAGACATCACCGAATGAATCAGCGAATTCACTACGATTGATACGATCAGTTAATGAACGTTGTACTTGCTTTTCATATCCTGAAAACGCTTGGACAATATACCAACGCATATCACGCTCCTGATCATTAAAGTTAAGTCGTTATGAGTAAACTTTGGTTTAAATGGCACCAATACGCGCCATTAGCCAATAAAGATACCAACGAACCAATTAAAAAAGTTATCTAGTAACCAAACCAAAAAACCCACAATAGCAATCATGACAATAACTTGCCACGTATATTGGAAGGTTTCATCTTTGCCTGGCCATGTGACTCGGCGCAGCTCAACGGCCGCGTCTTTTAATAATATTTTAAAAGCGCGACCTTGATGCGTTAATGCCAAGCACACAAAAGCAATGACAACTAGAGCTACGATAATACCAATACGCATCCAGACATCATTGGCAGGTTGCCAATAACCCGGTAAGTACTGATTAACTAAGGTTGCCCCTATCAAAATTACGGCGGCAAGTAGCCACAAAATCACATCTTTTACTGAACCCGTCTTAGCAACTTCAACAGCGGTTGTTTGTTTATTCGCCGAAACGTGCTTATCTTTGGACAGCATTCCACCAGCAACTGCCTTGGCATCAGATAACTTGGTCTCGAGGTTATCCTGATTATTGCTCATAAAGAACTCACTTCGGAGATGGTGGGGTATGACAAAGATGTGATAAGAAGATGGCAGGCGATGTAGGACTCGAACCTACAACCCTCGGTTTTGGAGACCGATGCTCTACCAATTGAGCCAATCGCCTATGGGTGTAAAGGACAGCATTATACAATATTGAGCATGGAATGCAAGCATTTAGAAAAAATATTCTACCACTGCTACTCAATACTATAGATTAGGCACTTAATAGCGATCATAAAATCAGCCATAAAAGGCGCTAATGAGCTGCAGCGTTAATATAGCAAGCTCGGTTAAAAATTACAATAGATGGCCAGCAGATAGTAGCGAGTTTCAAAGCGTATTTGAGAAATATCTTTAAAATAGAAATATCCTGCTCTTCATACGTTTACTTTTAACCAGACTATCAATTTATAACCGCCAAACTTAGCCAAAAAAAAGCCACCCTTTATCAGGATGGCTTTTTAACGCTGTCATCATCAATCAGCCGAGGCTGAAAGTACGATGATTAGTCGTTTACGTTTGCAACAACACCAGCACCTACGGTACGGCCGCCTTCACGGATAGCAAAGCGAAGACCTTTGTCCATAGCGATTGGGTGGATAAGCTCTACGCCCATCTCAACGTTATCGCCAGGCATTACCATTTCGGTACCGTCTTGTAATTGGATTGCGCCAGTGACGTCAGTGGTACGGAAGTAGAACTGTGGACGATAGCCGTTTAGGAATGGTGTGTGACGACCACCCTCTTCTTTTGACAATACGTATACTTCGGCGTCAAATTTGGTGTGCGGGGTGATTGAACCTGGCTTCGCTAGCACTTGGCCACGTTGGACGTCTTCACGTTTGGTACCA
>NZ_DHYG01000053.1 GCF_002414005.1 Psychrobacter sp. UBA5136 | reverse complement strand
CATACCGTCATCTATACTTTTTAGTACTTGTTTGCGAAAATCTAGTGAGTAAGTCATGGTCTTTATAGTAACAGTTGGGTTTGATAATTACTTTATAACACTTTTAGGTGGGATTAACTATATTCTAAAAATGAAGCTCAACATCTAAATATATCCCTAGAAAAGCTAAGCAATGTTCTGAAATTTTTAAAGACTGAAAATAATTACTTAAAGAAAGAATACAGAAATATAGATAATGAGTCTGAAAATAAGAACTATGCTTCTTATGAAGAGATAATGAACAAGATTGATGCAAATTCTACAGAAATATTAGACGTTCAGGAAAGAATTCAAGATATTTCAAATATCCTTCAAGTAGTTGAGAGTAGAAAAAATGGTTTAGAGAGAGTTATTGCTCATAAAAATGCTATATATAAAAATCAAGAATTTCGAAATATTTAGATTACCAAATTAAAAAATTTCATATTTGGTTTTATTTGAAGAAAATATAGGAACACCATGAACCATCTCACCGTCGGACAACGCACGCCTTTAAGCAACCTTGCTATTGACGAGACCGCACCAATCACGCTCAAGTTCACTCGCCAAAGCCCAATAGAGATGGACATCAGCTGCTTTGCCTTAGACGCAGAGGGCAAACTGATCAATGATGATTACATGGTGTTTTATAATCAGCCAACCTCGCCATGTGGGCAAATCAAGCTCACCCATTACGAGTCGCAGCCAACAGCGAATAAAGGCATTCAAGCCGACTTTGAGGTTAATTTATCCAAGCTGGCTAAAAGAGGCACGAGAGATAGGGCTGATAGCGAAATAAATTAGGATAGCATGTTTAACAAAAAAACCGCTCACAGCCTAAGTTGTGAGCGATTTTTGGTTAAATATTAGGGCAGTTACGATATTTTAAAGCGTAGGATAAGCCGTACGTAAAGCAGTCATGATCTGGTTCTTAGCGGCTTCATTATAAATAGCACAATCATCCTTCTCTGATTCTTTTAACCCCCCTAGACGAGCCTCGTTATAAGAAGCAGCATACACTTCATTATTATAGTTAACGACAGCGACTGATGAATCATCATCTTCATCGTTGACATCTTTTACTTCAGTAACCCAGGGAATACCTGCCCACGTACCTCTTTTGTCATTGCTAAAGTCTTTTATCGCTTGCTCAAAGCTTAAGTTAGGTAGTTTATAAGCAAGTTCGATAAAGTCGACATTGTTGCTACCGGTCAGTGCTTTTTTACAGCTAGCTCCACTGCTGAACACGCTTAATGAATTAGGTAAGTTGTTTAGTTTATTGATTACGCTATCAGGAATGTCATTATAGTAATCGTCATTATTTTCAAGGGCGAATACGCTACCTATTTTTTGACCACTTAGAGAAACATCGGTATAAGTGCCCGTTGATATAAATCCATTGCTCAGACTTTGGGTATAGTTGTTATTTACAAATACAGTATTAAGCTGTTCTATATTGAGATCTCCATCCGCCGTCACAAAGAATCTAAATTGAGGGCTGATCCCATTCGCCGTTAGCAAAAGCACGCTTTCAGCTTCGAAATCATCGTAATACTGTTTTAGGTACAATGATTTTTCAAGGGTATTAAGTGAGTTATTATTTTTAGTGCTTAAGGTAGTAAATGAGATATTCTCAAGTTCTGAATCAGCCTTGAGTCAGTTGCAAAGTCAAAACTATAACCGATCAACCCAGCTGTATTTTGTTCTACTGGAGGTTGGAATGACACATCTGGTATGACAGGTGTAGAAGTCACAGGAACAGGTGCTAACGGTAGCTCATCAAATACTCCGCCCATATCACTATTGTTTAGATCTATCTCACCATCATCGTCAGTACTATTTATTTCAATACAATTACCGTTATTGATTGAATAAGTGCCATTTTGTGCTAAGGCAGGAATTTGTATAGGGTTAAAACGAACAGAATACCCATAAGGTGATAAGGTTAAAGGGGTATTAAAAGGTACTTTGATGCTAAATTTACCTTTACTATCCGCATCGCCAGCACTAAAGAAACTGCCGCGTCCTTTCACTTGACCAGCAAAATCATCTTTTACATAAGGTTTTTTGGTTTTAGCATCAATTACACAGCCTTCTAAGATGGCATAATAATCTTTAATAGGAATGTCGAGATTCCACAGTGTGAAATGAGACACTTGTCCTTTATAGCTACCGTCTGTTTGACGAGTAGCAACGCCATCTTTTACCCAAACAGTTTGTTCTTCATCGTAATACCATAAAGGGATAGAAGGTAAGTTTTGGTCAGTTGTTACTTTAGGGTAGGTTAAAGTGGCCTGAGTGCCTTTTTTAAGGTTAAGCGCTGCGCCTGTAGCAGGGTCAGTGAGCTTGACATCAATGACGCCGACGGTGACCAGATCTGTCTGCTGACTGCCATCATCATTTTGCCCGGCAAAAGGCTGTGCAAAGGACTGTGCCCCTGCGATAGAGTCTGGATTGTAGTAGTTGGCAGCGATATTGACGGTACCTGTGTAGCTGCTGCCATCTGCTTTGACGATGCTATTTGCGGGGATGCTTATTTTAGCGCCTGATACTTGTAGCTCATTAACACCTGCATTAGTGGCAAAGGCGCTAGTAACTTGATCAGCAGTCAAGGTAATGTCTAATTTATGCGAGCGCTTAGGTGCTACTTTGAATTCACGCGCCATCGTTAGATAGCCGGTCTTACGTACTAAAACCACTGCATCAGACTCTGATTTATCTAAGCTCAAAGAATAAGTACCTGCGCTATCGGTAGTCACCGCACTTTTACCGATTTTGACTTCAGCACCTACCACAGGGCTACCATTACCATCTTTTATGGTGCCGCTGATACGCTGTTCTTGAATGTTGGTGTCAGGTTTACTGGGCTGAGTCACGGTATCATTGTCATCACCACAAGCGGTCAAGCTCAAAGTGGCAAACAATATACTGGCAGTAAGGGTATTAAATTTGGTCATAGAGGGGTCTCTTATATAAGCAATGCCTTGGTTTAATTTTGCATTCTAATGGTTGTGATTTCTGCGATTTATTGAAGAGAAATCTAACGAAATCAAGTTTGTAAAAAATGATTTGCTAACAGAGTGCGCTATAGGAATAGAATCTTTTGGTATGAATGGTTACTAATAAACATAAACCAGCAACAAATGAATTATGCCTTATAGTTGAACAATGTTCTAGTAATTAAAATAGATGCTATCTATTGTTTTGTTAATCATGAGCGGTGACATTGCGTAAGTTACAGATTGGAGGTTCCTCAGTGCGAAAGATGACAGAAAGATGCAAAAATAATATTGAGTGCAGTAAGTCTTTATTACATGCTTAGCTTTCTGTATAGATATATAGCTATCTCATTCAGAGATTTAGCGGTTTAACCTTTATCAAATATCAACCACTCAATATCAGCCAATGACATTACTTATATGAGCGAAAATAAAAAAGCCTTTTACTATCGACCAAAGACCAATCAACACAATAGCCCAGCAGTGCGTTGGGCATTTTTGCTATTGGGTTGGATGTTTTTTGTATTGGGGATTATTGGAGCTTTGCTACCCGTGATGCCAACCGCGCCTTTTATACTGCTAGCCGCAGGCTGCTGGGCGCGTAGCTCACGGCGCTTTCATTTTTGGCTTATTAATCACAAGTATTTTGGTAAATTTGTTCGCGACTGGGAAGAGCGCCGCGCCGTACCGCTGTATGCAAAATGTTTAGCAGTAATCATGATGACCATATCGACAGCGATGTTATTTTATCGTCTGCCAGCTGATGTGATGTGGATGGCATGGCTGGTAGCAGCGATTTGCACGGGAGTGGCGATATATTTGTTCCGTTTGCCAAATGCTTAAACTTATAGGTTAAATGCTTAAAATTTTTGTTAAATGTCTAAAAATAAAGCAAAAAAGGTTAAAAAATAACCAATCGTTGCGCTTTGTTACACTAAAGGTGAGATAAGGCTTGCGATACTGCGCTAGGCCACCTATAATACTTCCAAGCTTAAGAGCAGTTCTGCACCAAATCATTACCTCGTAGTATTAGTTATAATCCTTCGTTTTAATATTTATCGTTCAGTAGCTATTTGCAAGCGTTATCGGTCAATTAGGCCAAAAATAAATTAAATATCAGGATTATGACTATGTCAGACGTTCAAAAAGGTACAGTTAAGTGGTTCAACGAAGCTAAAGGCTTTGGTTTTATCGCTCCAGAAAACGGCGCAGACGTTTTTGCTCACTACAGCGAAATCTCTGGTTCAGGTTTCAAAACTTTGGCTGAAGGCCAAGAAGTTGAGTTCACTGTAACTCAAGGCCAAAAAGGCCCACAAGCACATAACATCGTTGCTATCTAATTTGTCTTTATAGACAACTAGCGCAAGATGAATAAAAAAAACGAGCCTTAGGGTTCGTTTTTTTTCGTCCATTAGTTATGTTTATCGCTTTTAATAAATGTATTAATAGCAGGATACTAAACAAAATCTTAAAACAACAATGCCGACGATTAATATTATAATTGTCGGCATTGTTGGTTATGGTGCTGAGTTAGTAGCTTTTTTAGAGTGAGGCTATACCAATATTAATCAAACCACCGCCTATCAGTAACCAAGCAAACATAATCGCACCAAGTATCAGCGGTTTAACGCCAGCTTGTTTAATAGCGCTCATATGCGTGGTTAAACCAAGGGCAAACATTGCCATGGTGAGGAGCACATCATCGAGCATGATCATGCTGTGTTCAAAGTTTGCGGTCATCGGCACCCACGTATGCAGTAACACCACTAAAATAAAGATAAAGGCAAACCATGGCACTTTGACTTGTTGCACGCGGCTGATGAATGAAGGTTTTTCACCATGGTCATTGCTGGTTTTGGTTAAAGCAAAGGATAAAATCAGCAAAAAAGGCGCGAGCATCATCACCCGTATCATTTTGGTAACGACCGCTGTGTTACCGACCTCGGTGCTAACGGCGTTACCAGCGACCACCACTTGCGCCACTTCATGAATGGTAGAACCGGTATAAATACCGTATTGCTGGGCATTTAGCCAAGGTTGTAGCCAGCCAAGCTGATATAAAAAAGGATATAGCAGCATGGCAATCGTACCAAAGACCACCACCGTGGCGACGGCAATAGTGACTTTATGGGCTTCGGCTTTGACCACGGGCTCTGCGGCAATCACCGCCGCCGCGCCGCAAATACTAGCACCAGAACCAATCAATAATGTCGTTTGCTTATCAACCTTGAGCCATCGGGTACCAAGCCAATAGGTGATTAAAAATGTTGAAGTCAGCACCAGCGCATCGGTCATTACCGCTGGCATACCAACGCTAGCAACTTGGGTCAAGGTCAGCTTAAAACCATAAAAAATAATGGCCAGACGTAAAATTTGACCTTTAGCAAAGTTAACACCTGCACCAAGTTGCTCAGAGAAACTTGGATAAAGCGTGTTACCCAGTAGCATTCCCAGCAAGATTGCCAGCGTCAACGATGACAGACCAACAATACGTCCATTTGACCACGTGTCCAAGCTTATATTTAGCCACAAACAAAATAAACTTCCAATCAGCACGACGATAAGCCCAAAAATATGGCGGTTATGCGGAAAGTAGTTATTCATAGTTTGTGCTATCGCGTTCATATCGTACGCATCCTATTAGTGTTTATCTATAATCGAAACAAGCATAAGCTTATGTCTAGACAGTATAAGTCAAGTCGATTTATAATAAAAACAGATTAATAAGATATAAACTATCGGTTTTTTAGGTAAATATATGATTTTAAGGTTTAGGCTTTGAAAAATTTATAGGGTGCATAAGAGGTCAGAGCAATTATGAAAAAAAACATACAGATGCTACCGAAGATTACCCTTAAGCAGTTATCGGTGTTTGTCAGTATTTATCAAACTGGTAGTACCAGCCGTGCTAGTGAAGAGCTGCATTTATCGCAGTCGGCGGTCAGTAGTGCGCTCACTGAGCTTGAGGCACGGTTGCAGATGCCGCTATTTGAGCGGGTTGGGCGCAGGCTGAATCAGCATCCAAATGCCCATCCTATTTATATACAGGCGCAAGCGATCTTGGGGCAAGCGTTGACCCTCGAGCATTATCATAAGCATCAAGCAGGGCAGATTCATATTGGCGCTAGCACGACTATTGGCAGTTATGTACTGCCGCCGCTACTGGCCAAACTATATGACGCGCTACCCGATGCCCATATCGATATGTATATTGCCAACACGCAGGAAGTGGTGGCGGAGGTTGAGCAATTAAATATCGATATTGCGCTTGTAGAGGGTATGCCGCGCCCGGCGGATATGAAAGCCATTGAGCAGCGCGCATGGCGCACTGATACCTTGATGGTATTTGCTAAATCTAACAGTAAGTGGCTGGCCGACATGATCTATGACGAGAAAGAAAATTGTTATGAGCTAAGCGCAGAACAATTAGCAAGGCTACCGCTATTGGTACGAGAAGCAGGTTCGGGGACGCGGCAAATTATCGATGAGCAATTATTGCAATACCTGCCCCATGCCGAGATTGTGATGGCGATTCAGCAGTCAGAAGCCATCAAACATATGGTCAGCGCCGATATTGGCCTTGGCTGTTTATCGCAATATGTCATTGAGGCAGAGCTTGCAGCAGGAAAGCTGGTGCAGGTTAAAGTTGCAGGTATCGATTTAGCGCGCACGTGGTGGCTGGTCTGGCATAAAGCCCGCCATCAAAGCCCCATTTGGCAAAGCTTTATTGATATTTTGATAGAAGATTAATTTTATCAGTGAACATAGAGGTATTAGCTAGAATATCTATGATTTCAATTAATAATAAAAAAGCGCAATGTCAGGCAATGCGCTTTTTTCAGTGAGATTTTTAAAAGTTTCAAATAACTTAGGTACGACATTAAGTCTATTCTTACCCTTATTTATCAACCGGTTTATCGAGTCTTACGACTAAACTATCGCAAGGGACGTTTGGCAAAATATTATCTGCGGTGGCGCCGCTAAGCCAAGCGGCGATACCATGGCGTTCGTGACGGCCGATGACCAATAAATCAACCTCATGCTTGTGGCAATAATTGACAATGCCTTCGCTATTAGAGATAGCTGTGGTTACTTCAGAGTTGACCGCATGCAAGTCATTGCGCTCCAAAAACTGCGCCAGTTTGGCACGTGCTTCTTGGCAACGTTCATCGTCTATTTCATCATATAAACTTGAGGCAGGCACCAGCTCATAGCCAAAGCCGACCATGGTATCTTTGACGATATGTAATACCGATAATTTGGCGTTCGGACGATTCTCAACGATACGTTTGGCCTTTTGGGCGACCACATCAGCATCGGACATCAAGTCAGTGACCAATAAAATATGTTCGTAACTCATGAGCGGCTCCTTATAACAGATGATTTTAACTATAGCACTACTACTGACTGCTGTTAAGTAGGCTTTGTTAAATCCATACTATCTTTATGATTTATTCTTGAAGCGTTATTATTTTTCTCCCTGCTCTATCTTGACTTATCAAGCCCTAAGCCCCATCTAATATCGTTAGGCAAATTCTTTTTAGCTGATAACTGCCATTCTATTGAAAGATTACCCATATATTTTTATAACAGTACTATTTTTATAAAAACCAAATTTATAAATATAACCAGTACAAGATAAAATCGGTACGTTAATAACCACGTGCGACTGGTATAAATTTTCCTTGCTTGCTGTTATCACAGAGGCTACGAAAAATTCATCCCAGTCGCACTGTATCTTTTTTAAAGTGAATTTATTATATAAACCTTCCCATTTTTGATTACTTATCCTGATATGCTTTATAAGTCATTGGCTAAGTGAGCAATTGACTAAAAAGTGATTGGGATAATCTATAAGGACAACTATGACTGACACGCCATTTACCGCTGATTTAACCCTGCATCCAGCGTTTGAGCTGCTTGAGCATCGCCACATTGAGGCATTATCAGTGGATGTGCTGATAAGCCAGCACGTCAAGACAGGCGCGATGCATTATCATTTGGCGCATCCAAGCGATGAAAATGCCTTTTTGGTCGGTTTTCGTACC
This sequence comes from Psychrobacter sp. UBA5136, assembly GCF_002414005.1. GTDB lineage: Bacteria > Pseudomonadota > Gammaproteobacteria > Pseudomonadales > Moraxellaceae > Psychrobacter. The sequence goes on along the minus strand of NZ_DHYG01000053.1, from coordinate 169,246 downwards.
CAGCCAATGGATTCAAAAGGTGAGGCGCATATTTTAGAGCACGTGGCTTTGTGTGGCTCTAAAAAATTCCCCGTTCGCGACCCGTTCTTCTCGATGATTAAGCGCTCGCTTAATACTTTTATGAATGCCATGACCGCTGCCGATTGGACAGCGTATCCGTATGCGACGCAAAATAAAAACGACTACTTTAATTTGCTTGCGGTGTATCTTGATGCGTCATTTTTCCCCAATATTCATCCGCTCGATTTTGCCCAAGAAGGCATCCGCGTTGAGTTAGACGAAAACGATAAACCGCATTTTAAAGGTATCGTTTTTAATGAGATGAAGGGTGCGATGAGCGGCGAGATTGACCAGTTATATCATACAGTCGCGCATCATTTGTTCCCAACGACGACCTATCACTATAATTCGGGCGGCGATCCTGCCGATATTCCTGATTTGACCCATGCCGAGTTGGTTGAATTTCATCAAAGCCATTATCACCCATCAAATAGCGTGATTATGAGCTTTGGTAATATCCCAGTCGCTGAAACGCAGGCGAAAATTCATGAAGATGCCTTGAGCCAGTTTGAAGCCGGCAAAAAACACGTCTCGCGTCCTGAAAAGCGTCTATCTGCGCCAATCAGCGCGGTTGACACGTATACGGCTGACGAAGCAGGACCGGATCAAACGCACCATGTGGTTGCATGGTTATTACCATCGATTACCGACCCCAAACAACGTTTGGCGCTGCGTCTACTAGAAGGCGTGTTGGTTGAGCATGCTGGCTCGCCGCTGCGTGCATATTTGGACAGCCATCCACTTGGTAAAGCACCAAGTCCGCTATTGGGACTCGATGACAGTCATTATGAAATGGTTTTTTATACTGGTCTGCGCGGCTCAAACCCTGAGCATGCCGAAGCGGTAGAGCAGGGCATTATGGATTTGCTTAAAGAGGTCGCGAGCAAACCGATTGACGATGAAACCATTGAAACCATTCTGCATCAAATCGAGATAGATCAGCGCCATATCGGCGGTGATAGCATGCCGTATGGTTTAAACCTTATGTTAGAGGGCTTTAGCACGGCGATTCATGATGGCAACCCTATCGATGTGTGGGAAGTTGACGAGCATTTGCAGTGGTTACGCGAGCAAGTAAAAGATGAACAGTGGTTACCGAATTTAATCAAAACCCATCTGCTTGATAATCAGCACCGCGTCCGTGTCACGTTGACGCCTGACAGCGAAAAATCTGCCCGTTTGGCAGCCGCTGAGCAAACCCGTCTTGATACCATTGCGATGGATTTGACCGCTGATGATAAAGCTATCTTGCATAAACAAGCGCTTGATTTGGCCGCGCGCCAAGCGACGCCTGATGATTTAAGCTTATTACCAAAAGTTGGCTTAGAAGACGTCCCAACCGACATTAGCTTTAAACAAGGCACACAAAAACGGGTAAATTTAAGCGGACAGGACAGCACCTTATTTGAATATGAGGCGGGTACCAATGGCCTGTATTATTACCAAGTGATTGTGCCGTTAACCGATGCGATTGGTAATCAGAACACCAGCGAGCTGCCAGTCAATGAAGTCATCAATCATCCATTACTGCCGATTTATTTAAGCTTGTTGTCTGAGCTTGGTACCGATTCGCTTAGTGCTCATGAGATGCAGGCCAAGCAAGCGGCGCATTCCTCAGGGGTGACGGCGCGTATCAGTCAACGTACCAATATCCATGATAGCCAAGCGATTAGCAGCTATTTTGTGGTGGCAACGCGCGCGCTAAATCGCAAACCAGAAGCGATTGATTTGCTTAAAGAGGTGATGGAGCATAGCGTCTTTAGCGAGCATGACCGTATCAAAGAGATCTTGCAGCAGCGCGCCGCCAGTTGGCAATCAAACCTTGCGAGCTCAGGGCATTCGTACGCGATGCAAACCGCTAGTCGCGGTATGAGCCGTCAAGCGCAGCTAGAATATGTCCGCAGCGGCCTGCCAGCATTAAACGCGCTAAAAGACTTTTTAGCTCATGCAAGTATTGACGATGCGCAGTGGGATAAGCTTGCAAGCAGTTTGATGGATTTGCATCAGCGCTTAATTAGCTTACCTAAGCACGCGATTATCATTTGTGAAGCTGAGCAAACCCAGCGCTTAAGCAGCTTAATCGTCGATAGCTGGAAAGACAGCCAAGCAGCAAGAATTGCTGAAAAATTAACAAATTCTGATGCGGCTATTGAAGACAATATCCCAAGCGAGTTTACCGATTTAAAACTGGCTGCGGCGTTAAATGGCGAAAAAGATGCGGTTAAAGCAATAGAGAGTGGTGTGGCGCTCGATGTTGACGATTTAGCATGGCTAGTTCCAACCAACGTCTATCACAATGCCAGTGCTTATACGGTGCCAGCAGCTGACCATCCTGATACAGCAGCTTTAATGGTATTAGCGCCGTATTTACGTAATGGCTACTTGCATAGTGCCATTCGTGAGCGCGGCGGTGCTTATGGCGGCGGTGCGGGTTACGATGCCAATGCCTGCGCCTTTAAGTTCTTTAGCTACCGCGACCCGCAGTGCGCTGAGACCTTTGCCCACTTTGAAGCCAGTATCGAGTGGTTATTAAATGAGCCGCAAACCGATGAGCAATTAGAAGAAGCCATCTTAGGTATTATCTCAGGCATGGATAAACCAGGCTCACCAGCTGGCGAGGCCATCAAAGCCTGCTTTGCTAATTTGCATCACCGCGGCGTCGACTGGCAGCGTAAAATGCGCGCGGCAATCTTAGCCGTGACCGTTGCTGACTTGCAGCGCGTGGCCAAGCAATATTTGCAAGGACAAAAACACGTGCGTGCGGTCCTTGCGCCTTATGATAAAGAAGAAAAAGTGAAAGAGTTAGGCTTTAAGGTTTGTAAAATTAAAAGCTAATAGCTCAAAATCTTATGATTTAATGGTTGTGTAAAAAAACCGCCGCTTTCACTGTTTGAAGGCGGCGGTTTTTATTTCCGGGCAGTATTTGGAAAGGTTTATCCTTTAGACAATCACTTCTTGATGAGATAATTTGCCAGCGCCTTATAAGCGGGTAATGAGGTAGGGTCATTCTTACCATTACTGGCTTCGGGGTGGGAAGCAAAACGGACGATAACCATATCAGCGGCTGGGTCAACATAGATGGTTTGTCCATGGACGCCGCGGGCCGCATAGATGGGCGTAGGGTTATTAAACAACCACCACATGCTTTTATAACTGCCGTTTTTAAGTTGATCATAACCCGCTTTGGCAAATACCTTTTTGTCGCCGCCTGCTTCGATGCTATCAACGACCGCGGCTGGGAATAAACGCTGACCGTTTATCTCGCCTTTATTGAGCATTAAGCTACCAATGCGCGCCATGTCGTGTAAACCTGCACTGATACCGCCACCAGCAAACGGTGTACCTTTAGCATCAACGGTCATATAAGCACTTTGTTCAGCGCCGATTTTTTGCCAAATACGCTCTGAGAGCAAATCATCGACCGCTTTACCCGTCGTGCGCGAGATAATCCAGCCAAGCGCGTCACTATTGATGGTGCGATAATTAAATTCTGCGCCATGTTGACCTTTTTTCTTAACCGTTTGTAGGTATTCAAAATAACCGTTAGGTCCCGTGTAGTCATCAGGTTTGGGTAGTGGGCTTGCCGCTTCTGAGTACTGCCAGATATCGGCATCAGGGTCGGCATAGTCTTCGCTATAATCGAGCGCTGTGGTCATATCCATCACTTGGCGAACAGTGGCATCTCCAAATCCGCTGTTTTTTAATTCTGGAATAATGGCGCCAACCAATGCGTTATCATCGAGCTTACCTTCAGCAACGAGAATCTCTGCTAACAGCCCAGTCAATGATTTGGTCATCGACATCGCCGCATGCTTGCCAAGCTCATTCAGGCAGCCGTTTTGACGCTCATAAACGACCTTGCCATGATGCATGACCATGATGCCGTCGGTATAATTGGCATCCAGCGATTGCTTCCATGTCATCGGGCGCTTACTGCCAAGGGGCGTAAAGGTGAGATTATCGATGTTTTTATCCAAGGCATAATCAAGTTTGGACGGCGCACCGATACCGCGACTGACCTCAGTGGTCGGCATTAGCTCGCGGATATGACAAACTGTCCAGCGTAGCTTTGGAAAACTAAAAAAATCTGAGGAGGGCTGAGCGATGAGTTTGTCTTTGGCCGGCGGAAAGCCTTGCATCCAGCCAAGGGTTTGTGGGTCTGATTGCTGGGCGGTCAACCGCGCGTCGTCGGCATGGCTTGGCGTACTAACGAGAGCCATGGCAAAGGTCAGCGGCAGTAGGGGTAGGGCGCGTTGTAACAATGGCAGCATGGCATCCTCGTAAATAAATCTTACAGTTGACGTCAGACAAAAAAACCGTCGATAAGAATTGAGGATAATTGTTAACGGCGGTTTTTACTACTTGCTTTTGTAAGTGCCTGCTTTTGTAAGAGATTAGCATCAAACGCCTTTTATTAGTAGCGTTTGATGCTTTGGTCTTTGCCAATCATATCTTGATGAATGGGAAAATCCTCATGGTTATCGAACTGTTTGCGGTCGGCAAAGTAGCTTTTTAACGTACGGCGCACCGCTTCAAAAGCAAGTTTATCCCACGGAATGTCTTCTTCAGCAAATAACGCGCAGTCCAGACTTTCTGAACCAATGCCATAGGCACCGTCTTTTAGCTCAGTGATATAGATACTGTAAATTTGCCCGATATCAGGAATGTCATATAAGCAATATAAATGCGGGTTAGTGACCACGGCCTCTGCTTCTTCAAAGCTTTCTCTCGCCGCACCTTCTGCCATGGTTTCGCCATTTTCCATAAATCCCGCTGGCAGTGTCCATAAGCCATATTGCGGTTCAATCGCCCGGCGGCACAGCAGCACTCTATTTTTATGCACCACTAGTGAGCCGCAAATGACCTTTGGGTTTTCGTAATGAATATAACCGCAATGTGGGCATACCAAGCGCGGCATATTATCTGTGGCTGGTATTTTGCGTTCTGCTTCATGGCCGCATTGTAGACAATAGCGCATATCAACTGCCTTATGTAATATAAACGGGAGAGGAGAAAAGGTTATCGGACTTTTAAGAATTATAATTCTTGTTTTACAACATAGTATGACGTTAGCTTGTTAGAGGTGGTCCTAACGGTTAAGCCTAAGATAACACAAATTCTCATGACACTGGCGATGATAATAAAAAGCACACATTTTTAAGTAGTAGCTTCCTACTGCGCTTGCGATTTGTAAATTGAGTAAATAACGGCATTGATGCGCCTCATGGCGACACCAACGACAGCAGTTCAGACTGGTCACATAAAGTATATGCAGACGTCGTCAGATTGCGCTAGGCTAGACTGATAACAGATGTTAAAAACTTAAAGGTGTTAAAAGGGTTATTACCAATAACGCGGATAATGGCGACCGCGACCGATATTGTTATAAATGAGGGCAACGGCTACTAAGGCCAGCGCGCCTATCAAAGTCGGGGTGATTAAAAAATGCCAATTGACGCCGCCAAGCATCACGATTAATGGGTTAGAGCCAGCCGGTGGATGCGGTACGCGCAGCAATAACATCAGCGCAATTGCCGTACCAACCGCAAGCGATAAGCTCCACCACTCGGTACCAAATAAGGTCAAAAATGATAGACCAGTAAAAGTGGTGATAAGATGACCGCCAACGATGTTTCTAGGCTGGGCAAAGGGGCTCTCTGGATAAGCGAAAATAAGCAAACAGCTGGCACCAAATGAGCCCAAAATCATGGCGACATTCTGCCAACTGCCTAGGAGCGCCAATATGGCAGTCGCAAAGGTGCCGCCAACCCAAGCTAGGGCAATGATGACCAATGGCAGTCTTTGGGGGCAAGCATCGATTTTGCCCTGCATCTTATTTAATGAGAAAATCTTATCCACGAACCTTTCCTAAAATAGATAAATGATAAGTTAAAGAACAACAAGTTAAACAATGAGCAAATTGAAGTAAATAAGTTATGTTTAAGGTGAGGCGTTTATAAAAGTTGTTTTTTAAAGTTGCTTATCCCGTCGTCACCTTTAACGTTGGAACTTTTGCACGTTTAATTTTTAATACCGATATTTAATTGAATAAACGTTTTATACTGATAAAAATATAGGGCAATTACAATGTTACTCCCCCCACAGTCTGTAGATCTCGATGAGCTTGCAGTCGCTGTACCAGACTTTATTCGTTATCCCACCATTAGACAATTGGCTGAACGGGTGCAGCATGAGACCTTAAATGCCGTCACCAGTCCTGCGCTGTACGATGCTAATAACACGTCTCTTAGCGAGCGCATATTAGATAGCCTCTATCAGACGCCGATTGCTGATGCCTCGGTGTTGGTTGCTATCACCCATGAGCGCCATCCCAAACTGCTACTGACGCGCCGCGCCGCCCATATGAATAGCCATGCTGATGAAGTCTCCTGCGCGGGCGGCAAACATGAAGCTGGCGATGGCAATAATGTCGTCACCGCACTGCGTGAAGCCTGCGAGGAGACCGCATTGCCGCCCAATAAAGTCCAGCTACTTGGTCAACTGCCGATACAAACCTCCAAAAGCGGCATGAGTGTGCGGCCAATTGTGGCGCTCATTGCACCAGATTTATTGCTAGTGCCTGAGCTTGCTGAAATCTCACGTATCTTTTGGGCAGATTTTGAAACCTTGCTGACGCAGCCTACCGTAGAGTATGCAGTCGAATATACGATGCAAAATCAGACCGCGACCATCCTGACACCCAGCTGGCAAGTGGATGGCGAGACAATATGGGGTCTGACAGGACGCGTTATCGCCAGCTTGTTAGAAACGGGCTTTGATCGGCAGCTTGAGTGGTATTACCGCATCCAAGATACACGTAATTAGCGTGTAGGCGGTTAGGGTTAAAGGTTAAGATATCTAAAATCTAAAATAGAACCATTCTCTCGTCAAAGCCAAGCGCGTCTTTTGCGGATTTATTATAGTTATTGTAGACGGCGTTGATAATGGTTTGACATATTCTATTTACTACTAAAAATATTCGACTTATGCGTTCTAGTTATGGTTTATAAAATTTCATAGTATTATTTGTTATAAATTTAATTAACTTTGAGTGGTTTTTCTCCTTTTATTATTTTGCATTTCTCATCTTTATTTATAATAGTCATCGTTTTTCTTTAGCCACCAGTTCATATTGTCTTGGCGTTTGGCACGGAAGGCTTCTAATTTCTCTGCCATGCTTTGATTGTGCTGGCGCGCGGTATCGAGGGCAAAAAGAATCGGCACCGAGGATAAAACGCCAAAGCGAAACTTTGATTTTGGTAACCCCAGCCCATCGCCAATATCATCGCCAACCAAGGTGCGGGTCACACTGGCATTGACCATTTCAACAAAACGCCCACGCCGATTGTCCTCGCCCATCAGCTGACGCGGTAAATCGTGCAGCGCTTTGGCTAGTGGCTGGCCCATTTTAAAATCTAACTGCTGAATCGATAAATAGGTGTAGAGCCACTCCCAGCAAGCGGCTTCATCTTTTGGCAGACGCTGTAAGTCAACGCCCATCCAGTAACTGGCAAGGTTCCATAGATGCAGGATACCTTCGGCTTCCTCGCTGCTAATACGGGCGCCAAGCAGCCGTAACCCGCGCATAATTAACAACGAAAACTGCAGGTGGGTGGCAATCATATCGGTTTGATTGATAGGAATACCCCAATAGTCCGTATTCCAACTGCCATCTGGATGATGGTGCTGGTCGGCATTGGATATGACATCCTTAGCAGCTTTGCCTTTACTTTTAAGCAGATTTTGCCGTACGAGGGTATGAATTTGCCGCACTTGGATGGATTGCCGCCAGCCTTCTGAGCCAATCGCCAATACCTGCTCAATCGGTTGACGGTTATTGTAAGAGCTAGAATTTAGTTGTGGGTGTTCAGAGACGGCTAAAATATAGGCATACGTACGCATCAAACGTGGTAGGGCGTCGTGCATCAAGGCGCCCGTTTGGATAAGCGGCAAGGATAGGGCAGGGATGCTATAACCGGCCATTAGTGCGACATTGCGCAATAGCCAAATCAGCATCAGCGGATAACGGCGATAAGCGATGGCGCCGATTTGCGCAAGTTTGGGATCAAACCAAGTAGGATGGCTACTAAATTGCTCGGTTAAGGCATTAAATGCAGGGTTGTGTAAGAGTGTATCGTCTATTTTTTTATGGAGAATACATTGCTGTAAGGGTTTGGCAAAACGTATACCATCTGCCGCTAACGCATCCGCTAATGGGTCGCTAATATCGTAACCAGCTACCATCTCCACTAACAAATCTTGCGAGATAACAAAGCCTTTTGGCAATAAATAACGCTTAATACGCTTTAAAACTTGCAAATCACTATGGTCGTCAATCGCCGTCGTACGACCATGCCGCTGATAAGCGTTAAGTGTCCGATGAGTGTCAGGCGCTTGACGGAAGCTATTATCTTGCCGAGCGCTGCTACCATTTATTTTAGCGTTTTTTTTGGTGATATCGATGTTATCCATATTTATTAGCCACTCTATACCGTCAGGCTTTTATTAACCAATTTTAAGCGTTTTAAGCGACTTAACTTTAAAGCTAAAATCGCTCAAGCATTTATTATGAATGATGGGTTAAGTCTACAGAGGTATTGTTGACATCTTCTTTTAAGGTGGCTTTTAACATCAAGTAACCCGCTATACCCGATACGATGGAACCCATAATGATGCCCAAACGCTCGTCAAATAAAGGCGTCGCGCCGCCAAAGGCAAGGCCACCAATAAACAGGCTCATGGTAAAACCAACGCCGCAAAGTAAGGCTGCGCCGTAGATTTGCTTAAAAGTCATGCCCTTTGGCATGGTAGAAATACCCAATTTGAAAATTAACCAGCACATTATCATGACGCCCATTTGTTTACCGATAAAGAGTCCGGCAGCAATGCCCAGCGGCACGGAGTGAAATAGCTCCGCAAAGCCTGCGCCTTTGAGCGATATGCCCGCGTTGGCAAAGGCAAATAGTGGCAAAATTCCATAAGACACGGTGTTTTGTAAGTCGTGCTCAAGCTCTTCAAGCGGCGAGTGTTCAGGATCAGTGCGATCAAATAAAGGGATAAATAACGCCAGTACCACCCCAGCTAAGGTCGCGTGAATGCCAGATTTGAGCACGGCAATCCACATAATGACCCCGATGAGCAGGTAAGGGGTAATGCTGGTGACGTTACGGCGGTTGAGCAAATATAAGAATGGCAAACACAAAGCCGCGATAGCCAATGAGCTAAGCGACAACTCACTGGTATAAAATAACGCAATGATTAAGATGGCGCCAATATCATCAAAAATAGCAATGGACACCAAAAACACCTTTAGCGAGTTTGGCACGCGATTGCCCAATAAGCTTAGGATACCAAGAGCAAAAGCGATATCGGTCGCAGCAGGAATGGCCCAACCTTTCCAAAATTCAGGTTCATTATGGTTAAAAATCAGGTAGACGATAGCGGGCATAATCATGCCGCCCAATGCCGCGCCAGCTGGTAAGATAATTTGCTTAACGTTGGACAGCTCACCGATGAGCACTTCGCGCTTAAGCTCAAGACCCACCAAAAAAAAGAACACTGCCATCAAACCGTCATTGATCCAATGGTGCGCGTCTTTTGCAATCGCAAAACCACCGATTTGAATGGCAACGGGCGCGTGAATAAAGGATTCATACCAAGTACTAAGAGGACTATTGGCAATAATCATTGCCGCGATCGCTGCCAGCGCTAAGACAATCCCGCCCGACGCCTCGAGGTTAAAAAATGCTCTAATTCTTTGTATTGCCATATCATCCTCATTGACTCAATAAAACGTGCTAAATCATGCAAAAACTTCAAATACCTATGCTGCTTTGGCCTGCTTAAGTTCATGTGGTTTAGCGATAGACCATCAACCATCAACCTTATGAAGGCAGCAATTGTCGTTAAAGATGACGTAGCAGATAGATGACCCTAGTTTCTCATAAACTTATTCATATAAACAATTAAATACGTTAAGCAGTTGCGTGCTGCTTCCTTAACAGCCTTCTGCCTTTTGTGGTAACTGCTTTTTATGACTACATAATGGTCGAAAGAAACACTGCTAAAGAAGTTATTACGACAAATCTAGCAGACTTTGCTAGGTTTTTGGTTTTTTTTACGGTTTTATCTTTATAATGAGCGCCTTTAAACAAATTTTACCCTCAAGTTTGCTTCTTTTTATTACAAATTTTCAAGGTCAGTGTCATGGACTTATCGCTCTCTATCGAGATTATTTTAATGCTGACGGCGGTTGCCGCGCTGGCAGGTTTTATCGATGCTATCGCTGGCGGCGGCGGTTTATTAACCATTCCTGCCATGCTGCTCGCCAATATTCCGCCCGTGCTAACCTTGGGCACCAACAAGCTACAAGCAGCTTCAGGCGCGCTAGCTGCATCTATTACCATGATTAAAAAAGGTGTCATCAAGCCAAAAAGCATCAAATTTGCAATCATTGCTGCTTTTCTTGGTTCTGTTATCGGGACGATTGCCGTGCAGTTATCACCGCCGGATTTATTAGAAAAACTGATTCCGTTTTTGATTGCAGCGATTGGTATTTATACCTTATTTGCGCCAAGATTGGGCGAAGTTGAAGCGGCGCCGCGTATCTCAGAAGGCATGTGGCAAAAAGTGGTGGCGCCCTTGATTGGGTTTTATGATGGTTATATCGGACCGGGCACGGGGATGTTTTTTGCGCTAGGTAATGTGGCGCTGCGTGGTCGGCAAATTATTGAAGCGACGGGCGCCGCCAAGGTGCTAAATTTATCTACCAATATTGGCTCGCTCATTTTCTTTATCATAGGCGGTAACGTCTTATGGAAAGTAGGGCTAGCAATGATGGTTGGGCAAACGATAGGCGCTTATTTTGGCTCGCATATGGTGGTCAAAGGCGGTAGTAAACTTATTCGTCCGGTGATCGTGTTGGTTTGTTTGGCGATGCTGACCAAATATGTGCTCGGTTAGTGATAATCTTGATTAGTGATTACCCTAGTTATTAATAGTTGTGTTGAGGCTGGAATGGACTGTATAAATTAAAATAGTCATGTCTATAAGCGCTACGGCTAGCATACATTTTCTTCGCTAACGTCACGTTTTAAAGTTAGTTCGTTTATATATTCATTTACAAAACCTGACTCAAGGCAGAAAAAAACCTCAGTCCATTTGGCTGAGGTTTTTTGTTATTTGTATCTTAAAAGTAGCTACTTTATATTAAAAGCTAGTTACGTTTTATTTAGCCACGCTTAATGTCGTCGTATTCACTGCCCATAATGCCATCGCTAAAGACTTCAGAGAATTCGCGCTCGCTGTTTCCATCGATATGACCGTCAAACACCTCTTTAGCACCCGCATTAGGGTCGTTATAAATTGCCAAGTCCATTTTGCCCTCTGACTTCGCTACGATGGCGGTCACAGCAGCATCGCCACTGACGTTGACAGCGGTACGTAACATATCAAGGATACGGTCAACCCCTAAGATAAGGCCAATGCCTTCGATAGGTAAGCCCACTTGCGCAAATACCATTGAGAGCATGATGAGGCCGACACCTGGAACGCCTGCCGTACCGACAGAGGCAAGTACCGACATCAAAATGACAGTCAGATACTCAGTGATGCCCAAATCAATACCATAGATATTGGCAATAAAAATGGTTGCCGTCCCTTGCATGATAGCCGTACCATCCATATTGATGGTGGCACCAAAAGGTACAGTAAACGAGGCAACCGAGTTATCGACGCCCATACGTTTAGTAACCGTACGCAGCGTAATCGGAATCGTAGCGTTCGAGCTTGACGTACTAAACGCAAAAATCTGTACTTCGCGCATTTTTACTAAAAAGGTGCGCACCGATAAGCCTGACGTTAGCTTTAAGACAATCATCATGGTCACAAAGAAGTGGAAGGCAAGCGAGCCAATCAATACCACGACATAACCGAGTAGTGACCAAATAAGGTCTAAACCAAGCTCCGACATGGCTTTGGCTAACAGCGCAAAAACACCATAAGGGGCAAGGTTCATAATGATGGTCACCATCTTTAAGATGACTTCATTGATAAGCTCTAAGCTTTGCACCAAGCCTTTAGCAGGCTTACCCACCATCAAGATACTGATACCGATTAAGATAGCAAAGAAAATAATCGATAACATATCGCCATTTGCCATCGCACTGATGGGGTTAGAGGGGATAATATTGGAGAATACATCGAGCAATGGCGGCGCTGATTGCGCCTCAAAGGCCGCTTCTGTCTCGATATCCATACCCTTACCGATACCAAATAGCACACCAAGGCCAATCGCGGTTGCAATCGCCAGTGCCGTTGTCATCATATAGATGAAAAAGGTTTTGGTACCGATACGGCCCAGTAGGCGTATATCACCAATGCCGCAAACCCCACAAATCAGCGAAATCAATACCAGCGGTACCACGAGCATTTTTAGCGAATTTACAAACAACTTACCAATAATGGCAAAAAGACCATTGTTTATATAGGTATTAACAAAGCTACCTTCGGCGTTCAATCCCGTATAGTTTATAAATAAACCCAGTATGATACCCAGCACCATGGCAACAATAATCTTGCCCGTCAGTCCCATATTCTTCCACATAACTACTATCCTTGGTTGCCGTAACGCACAGTCATAAATACGAATCTTACGCCGCATAAGGGTTTTGATCGTTTTTACGCCTGCTTTTATTACGTCTAAAAATTGGTTATCTGTCTTTGAAGTCAGATTTTGGGGACAATATAAAAGAATTGTTGGGCATACTGCAAGAAATATTTATGACTTAGAGAATGTAAAAAGTTAAATTTACGGTATTCTAGGTTTATTTGCTGGCAAAAAAATTTGGATTAAATTGAATAAGATAAGGGACTTTTACGCAAATTGGCGCGTAACAGCGTTGTTATATACAAAAGTGACAGGTATAAAAAAGCGAGATTATCGGTATTGGATAATCTCGCTTAAATGAAAAATAACTATGAGAAATGACGGTTTTTAGCGACTTATAAAGCGTTGGTCTTAAGCAGCTATTAGTTTAAACCTTTTTACATCTTATCATTTTCATCACGGCGTAAACCATCTTGCCATTCAGTCTGATGCTCAGTTTCTTCTACCGCATTGTCCGTCACAGCTTTATGGGCGTCAGCTTCAGCTATATCGGCATCAGGCGCGGTTTTATCAAGGCGATGATTATAGCTCATGCGCTCGTTTAGATGGTTTTCTGCATCACGGCGACGCGGGTCAAGCGCTTCTGCGTCGGGATTTGCATCCTTAAAATCAGCCTGATCGCGCGCTTCTTTGACTGTGTCTTGTTCGCTGACCATTTTGACATCGCCATCACTTTCATAACCGTGGTCGGGATTGTCATCGCCCGTCGGTTCTTGACTCGCGGGCGCGGCGGTATCAGCCATCTGCGCAGGCTTATCTGTAGCAACGCCATTTCTTGCTTGCGCTGCATTTTTTAACTGTGCATAGTCGGTCAATTTATGTATCGCATTTTCTAAACTGTGCGGATTATCACGTGGCTGCACTTGAGATAAATGCTTATCAAAAATGTCGGTTAATAACGAATCAAAGCGCACAGCATTATAGCTAATCAGCTGCTCAGCCTCTGCTTCGGTAATATCGCCATTTTGACTGGCATATACCACGTGATCTTCAAAGGTCAGACCTTCAAAATGGTCTTTATGTTCGGCCTTTTTAAACTTCTGCCATAAAGGCTCCACTTCAAGCAGGGTTTGATAAGCGTTTTCCATGCGGCCGTTAACGTCATCTGGCTCAGTGGTATAGTAGACCATGGTTTTAAGGTAATCGCGGAATGGATTGGCTTCAAAGTCATCCATAAAGGTATCGCCCAATTTGCGTTTGAGCTCATCGCTTACAGGCGCAAAAATACGACCACTCGGGAAAGTCACAAAGCTGACCAGACTTGCCGCCATGCGATTTGGGAAGTTGGCAAAGAAAGATAAAAAGGCTTCTTGAATGGTATATAGGCTACTTTTTAGCGCCACTTCTGCATGTAAGCGCTCGGCTTCTGATTTAGAGCCGTATTCATAAAATTGTAAAATCGCTGTACAGATAAACAAATGGGCGTGAATATCTGCTAAACGCCCAGAGAGCATCTCTTTACGTTTTAAATCACCAGCCAGTAAGCCTAACGCCATATCAGCGGTTAGAGCAAAGCCTGCGCTTAAGCGGTTAATATTTTTATAATAGGAGCGGGTAAAGCTATCGGCAAAGTTTGGCGTATGATTGCTGCCGCCGACATAACCTGCGACAAAGGCTTTGGCGCCGCGATTAAAGGTATAACCCAAATGTTTAAAGAATAAATTGTCAAACTCTTTAAGCGCGCCTTCTTTATCTTCACTTTGCAGCAGTTGTAGCTCATCAAATAGATAAGGGTGGCAACGCATCGCCCCTTGACCAAAAATCATCAGCGAGCGCGTTAAAATATTGGCACCTTCAACGGTGATGGAGACAGGGATTGCTTGATAAGGAATCGCTAAAAAGTTGCGCGGACCCATTTGTATCGCGCGACCGCCGACGATATCCATACCATCGTTGATGACGACGCGCATGGTTTCGGTGGCATAATATTTTGCCATCGCTGTCATGACCGATGGCGTCCCACCTTGGTTTAGGCCACAGGTAACCAGATGACGAAACGCCTCTAACATATAGGTACTGCTTGCAATACGGCTCGTGGCGTCTTGTACGCCTTCAAACTTTCCGACAGAGATTTTAAACTGTTCACGCACCTTTGCAAACGCGCCAACCGTCAAGTAGCTGACTTCACTGGCAGACGTTGAGAGGGCAGGTAGCGAGATACCACGGCCCACACCCAAACACTCCATCAGCATACGCCAGCCGCGACCCGCGTTTTCAACACCGCCGATAATATAATCGAGCGGAATAAAGACGTCGGTACCATCGACCGTCCCATTCATAAAGGGCGAGCCAACTGGGTTATGCCGCGGACCCGTAATGACGCCTTCGTGGCTGGCTGGCACCAGCGCACAGGTAATACCATAATCGGTCTTTTTAGGATCGCCAAGCAGACCTTCTGGGTCATACATTTTAAACGCTAAACCAACGACGGTGGCGATAGGTGCTAGAGTAATCCAGCGTTTAGAGAAATTCATCCGCAGACCAAGTACTTGCTCGCCTTCGTGCGTACCATAGCAAACCACGCCCGTATCAGGAATCGCGCCGGCATCAGAGCCCGCTTCAGGACCGGTCAAACCAAAGCAAGGGATTTCATCGCCTTTGGCAAGTCCCGGTAACCAGCGCTGCTTTTGCGCATCGGTACCGTAATGCATCAGCAGCTCACCAGGGCCAAGCGAGTTTGGCACCATACAGCTGACAGCTGCGGTCGGTGAGCGCGAGGCAATCTTACTCATCACGCGGCTTTGCGCATACGAGCTAAACTCCAGTCCGCCGTATTCTTTTGGAATGATCAAGCCCAAAAAGCCGTTGTCTTTGATGAAGCGCCACGCCTCTGGTGACAGCTCTTGATCTTCATGGTGGATTTTCCACTCATCAAGCATGGCACACAGCGTTTCGACTTCATTATCAATAAAGCTTTGTTCTTCTTCTGACAATTCAGGGTAAGGATATTTGGCAAAGGTATCCCAGTTTGGCGCGCCCATAAACAGCTCTTTTTCCCACCAGCTGGTACCCGCATCAAGGGCTTCGCGCTCGGTATCACTCATGCTCGGCATGGCGCCGCCCAAGGCTTTATAAACAGGTTTGGTAATCAAGGACTGACGCAGCGGGGCAAATAGTAAGACCAAGCACAGTAGCGCGATTGGTACGCCCAAAATGAGCGACCATGGACTGATAAAGGCGGTGACAAGGACGGTAACTAAAGCGACAATACTACCCGTGACACGCGATAAGGATAATAAAAAGATGGCTAAGACCATGGCTAACTGAATGATTATTGCCAAAATAAAAAAGCCGATGGCCATGACTGTCTCCTTGATAACGCTGAATGCCCAAGCGTAAAAACTTAAGTGAATGAAAAAAAGGGAACAACATTAATAATTGTTATTTTATTGTTCCAGCATTGGTGTTTATAGGGCAAGCTGATTTATGCAACAAAATGGGTATCTGTGTTTGATTTTATTTATTTATTGAAATTTCAGCATGCTAAAGCTATCCATATCTATCAGTAATTGCTGTGCTAAAGCTATTGCAGCAATAGCAGGTAGCGCAAAAATAAAGGAAGCTCCTAATATGAAACAGTTGTTTATAACTATCAAGAGCCAAAATGCTACGCTATGTCGATAATATGTATCAAGCTTTGACGACGACATTGAAATGGCATTTAAAAGCAGAAACTGTAACAACTGTTTTGAGCTCTAAGCACTGAGCTCCAAGTACTTAGCTCCAAGTACTTAGCTCCAAGTACTTAGCTCCAAGTACTTAGCTCCAAGCACTGAGCTCTAAGTACTTAGCCAAAAGGCGCTAGGCAGCTTTCAGCGTACGATAGGGTTTCATTGCGTCCAACAATGATATGGTCAATGAGTGATAAGTCTATTAAATCACAGGCTTTTTTTAGCTCATAGGTTAATAAATTATCTGCTGTTGACGGGGTGGCGTCAGTATGAGGGTGATTGTGGGCGACGATAAGCTGGGTAGCAGCGTGGCTCAAAGCATGGCGCAACACGTGCTTGATGCAAACCGAGCAAGAAGAAATACCGCCTGTAAATAATATCTCAAAATTGATTAAATTTAGCGCGTTGTCTAAACACAGCACGGCAAAAACTTCACGAGGCTCACCGCGCAGTTGGGTGCTGATATAGACTTTGACCATTTGCGAGCGATTAAGGCTGTGACCCACCTTAAGCTGACTGTCTAAATAGCGCTTGCCCATCTCAAGCGATGCCAAAATCTGCGCGTACTTAGCAGGGCCCATACCATGACAAGCAAGAACCGTTTCTTTTGGCGCGGCTAAGAGTTCTGCAAGGCTGCCAAATTGAGCTATTAAATGACGCGCAAGCTCGATAGCGGACTGCGACTGGGTGCCTGTGCGTAAAAATATCGCTAAAATTTCGGCGTCCGATAAGTGCGCGGCACCAAATTTCAGCAGCTTTTCACGTGGCCTGTCATCTTCGTGCCAGTCTTTAATCGCCATTGTCACTCCTTAAAAAGGGATTGCTGCGCAATACATAAGGTAAATAAAGGAAACAAGATAAATTCACAAAACTTTCCCTAACTTATCGCATAATTGTTACTATAAGCGCAATTTTTATCTTTCAATTTTTTACTGATGCCACGCTTATGTCAAATATTGTGCTTGCTATCACTGGCGGTATTGCCGCTTATAAATCTGCTATTTTTGCCCGTCTATTGGTCAAGGCGGGCTTTGATGTGCGCGTCATTATGACGACTGGCGCCCAAGCCTTTATCACGCCGCTGACCTTACAAGCCTTGACGGGCAATGAGGTACATATCTCATTACTTGATGAGCAAGCAGAAGCGGGTATGGGGCATATCGAGCTTGCTAAATGGGCAGACTTGATCGTCATTGCTCCCGCTTCAGCCAATACCTTAGCGCGGTTGGCGATGGGCATGGCAGATGATTTATTGACCACTGTTTGCTTGGCAACGACCGCGCCCGTTATCGTTGCGCCCGCGATGAATCAGCAAATGTGGGCGCATCCGGCGGTAAATCTCAATGTGCAAACCCTGCGCGATATGAATTATCAAATTATTGCGCCTGCAAGCGGCGAGCAGGCGTGCGGAGATGTGGGCGCAGGGCGCTTGCCTGAGCCGGAAGCGCTTTTGGCGGAAGTGCAGTTGTTTACGGTCATGCAAACCACGCCGCAGCTTTTGGTAGGCAAAAGGGTGGTAATTACGGCAGGACCAACCGTTGAAGCCATTGATCCGGTGCGCTATTTATCCAACCACTCTACTGGCAAAATGGGCTTTGCCTTAGCGCGAGCCTGTGTGGCCGCTGGTGCTGACGTTATTTTGATAGCTGGTGGCAAAGTGGCACTGCCAACCCCGCTTAATGTCACGCGCATTGATGTATTATCGGCTCAGGACATGCTATTAGCGGCGCAGCAGTGCGTGGATGGCACGCATCGTGCGCTGCAATCTATGCCTGAAGAATATCATTCCCATTCTCACGATCATATGCACGACCATGAACATCATCATGACGACTGTGATTGCGGTGCAGAGCATCAACATGAACATGCTAAAAATGAAAATACTAGTAGCGTAAAAGTTGCTGATATTTTTATCGCCACTGCCGCGGTCGCTGACTATCGAACCCTTGATGCCGCGCCGCAAAAAATCAAAAAAACCCAAGAGGCGATGACGCTAAACTTGGTTAAAAACCCTGATATTTTAGCAACGATATCGCTTGCCCATCCAGAATTGTTTGTCGTTGGCTTTGCAGCAGAAACGCAAGATGTCGAGCGTTATGCCCGCGGCAAACTGCTATCTAAAGACCTAGATTTGATTGCCTGTAACGACGTCTCACGCGCAGATATAGGTTTTGCCAGTGATGATAATGCCATGCAGGTGTTTTTCTCCGAGCGCTATGAACACGATAGCGTCACGCTTAAAAAAGCCAGCAAAGATGAGATTGCCGCGCAGCTGGTTGCGCTAATTGGTGAGGCAGTTTGGCAGCGTCACAATGCATAAGACACGGCCTGATTATGCGGTTTTCCATATCGTCAATACAGTTGTTAGGCTTTAAAGATTGATGACAAATCTGATGGCTAGCGACGACAGTACCCAAACGTTATTGCTACTGGCGATATTTGCGCTGGCATCACTGCTACATGGTATTAGCGGGCTGGGTGTGACGTTGGTGACCACCACCGCGCTTGCCAGTATTTATCCATTACCACATGCGATTGTTTTGGTGATTTTTCCGTCGTTACTGCTCAATGCCATGACTTGGCTGGCAGGCGGCGGACGCAGCATTTGGCAAAACTTTATCTATTATGGCAGGCGCTACTGGCTATTAGCCTTAACCAGCCTGCTCGGTAGCATGCTTGGCGCCAAGCTATTGTTATGGATCGATAGCGCTTATATTTTACTGGTGTTGGCGGCGGTTATTGGTTTTTATGTCAGCAGCTCCTTGCTCGGTAAGCAAATTCGTTTGCCTAATACCAAGTCCGTGCTGATTATCGTTGGTTTTAGTGCTGGCATTATTGGCGGCGCGACCAATGCCATGTCGACCATACTGATGATGTATTTGTTGTCCGCCAGTGACGATAAAAACACCATCGCCAAAGTCGGCAATATGTGTTATTTCTTGGGTAAGCTTGCGCAAATCATTGTCTTGCGCGAGCCTATCATGGCACTCAGTAGTGGCGAGTGGCAGCTGATTGCGATACTGTGTGGATTGTCTATTGCCGCGCTGTTAGTTGGCATTCGTTTACGTCGCTACTTGCCGCAAGCCCGCTTTCGTCAGCTTATCTTGTTAATTCTCACCGTGCTTGGTATTCGCGTTGGCTGGCAGGGTATCACAGCGCTTCTATAACTTTAACGATTAAATAAATCTACCGATTAAACAAATTTAACAGTATGGTGGCAACGACACTGATGATTATCATGGTGACTACTGGAAAGTAAATCCGCGTATTGCCTGAGGTGTGTTTGATATCGCCTGGCATATTGCCGAGCCACGAAAATGCATTTGGAAATAGCAGCCAAATAATGCCAATAATAACCAGCAAAATGCCTAATCCTATCAATAGTTTTGCCATTTAAATTCTTATTAACCTCACAACGTTATTTTTCTCATCGTTTATTGCGCTGCCCATTACTCAGTCAATTCAGCAAAAAATATCTGCTGCGCTAAGCGAAACGTATTGCAGTGTGCCTCAACCACATCTTCGATATCCTCTGAATAGCCGCCGCCCATGACGATAGCGACCGGAATATTGGCGGCTTTGGCTTGTTGCAGGACAAACGCATCACGCGCCTTACAGCCCTCTAGCGTCAGACTAAGTTTGCCCAATTTATCGGTGGCTAGCACATCGACCGCAGATTGATAAAATATCATATCTGGCGCAAATTCATTGATTAAGTGCGGCAGTGTATCTTCTAGTATCTGTAAATACTCTGCATCACCCGTATCATTATCCAGCTCGATATCTAAGTCTGATAGTTGTTTGCGAAAGGGATAATTTTTTGCGCCATGCATACTAAAGACAAAAACGCGCGGCTCATCGGCCATGATGCTAGCATTGCCATTACCTTGATGGACGTCTAAATCCACTATTAAGATCCGCTGCGCTTGGCCGCGATTTAATAATAAGTTGCTGGCGATACAAACATCATTAAAAACGCAAAAGCCTTCACCATGATCGGCGAAAGCATGATGAGTGCCGCCCGCGACATTCATCGCCACGCCATATTGCTGCGCATATAACGCACATTCATAAGTGGCATGGGCAATATAACGACCGCGCTCTACCAGCTTTGGCGTCATCTCAAAACCAATGGCGCGCGCTTCTTTACGTGGTAAGGTTTGGGTTTTAAGCTGCTGCCAATAGTTAGCTGTATGGGTGGTTAAAATCTCCTCTTCGCTCAGACGTTTTGGCGCAAAAAAATTATCGGCGCTTATCGTTCCTTCCGCCAATAAGCGCTCAGGAATCATGGTGTATTTTTGCATGGGAAAGCGGTGTTTTTCGGGTACGGAATAACGAAAAATATCAGAATAAGCAATTTTTAGCATGGTATTTTTTAGCATAGTATTAAAGGATATCTTTTTAAAAAGAGATTTAGGGGTAAAAGGATAGATAGGTTTAAGCGTCTTGAAAGTAGGCTATTGGTGAGAAATTGTAAAAGCGGTGGATAGATATAGTTAGGTTTTTATAGAAGAGATACCAGTCTTGCGTATTTAAGACATGTATCTATTTTTATTTAGTACCGATTATATTTTGCCCAATTAATTATTGAACAAATTGTGTTGGTAAGAAAAAGGTTCGCGCATCCTCTTGCTGACGTAGCGCTATCAATAGCTCCTGCAGTTCTACCGCAGGGTCTTGATTGTTGACCAAGTCACTAAATATTTCATAACTAACCGTAGTCATCGCAATCACGCTTTGTAATAAATGCTCAATAATACTGTCATCCAAGCCAACCGCTTCAACATCGATGGCGTTTTTGTAGCGTATCTCGCCGTCATTGATATCCATCTCAAGATTGCCAATCAGCATATCGTAATTGATTTGGGTAATCAGTAGCATGGCAGCGCTTTGATGGCTTTCGGGTATCAAAAACGGCAAAATGCCATAGAGCGCTAATAAGTGATTATGCTCTTGCACGCGAAACAGATAGCCGCATTCAAGATTTCTATGGCGCATTCTTAAAGACAAATGGTGTGATTGCTGGCTGTCATTACTATCGCCATTCGTTTTGGGCCGATAATGGTTGTAGTGCCACTGTTGCTCGTCAAAATACTGCTTTAAATAATTGACAATGGGCGTGTCATTCAACTCATTTTGCTTTGTCATACTGTCAATATCATTATCAAAATAAGCGTCAGTATCAGTATCAGCGCTACCATCTAGCCGACTATCAAGGTTACTACTAAGGCTGTTATAAAGAACGTCATCGACACCATTATTATTGTTGTCCTTATTATCATGATCATTATCATCAATGCCATCACTATCTTTAGGATGAGCATTTATACTAGCTGCCTCATCTTGTGAGGGGCGAGCGTTATTATTTTTTGCTGTTAAATCCAAATCTGCGTCTAAGTTCAAATCTTCAGCCGTCTTAATCTCATCCATAGCAGCGGGTTCAGCTGACATATTGAGCAGCTGTTTGATTTTTTGCCATAAGCTGAATTTAGAAGAGTGGCTCATAGGTGGTGGGCTGACTCATAAAAGGTGGACATGAAAAAACTAAATCATGAGCTAAAATAGCAGATTAATTATCGCTAAATACCAAGCCTGCTTTGATACTCGGCTGGGCATAAAACGCTTGCAGCATCTCTGTTATATGCGCTGTCACCCACGAGCTTTCAAGGGTGTCAGTGATAATAGGTAGCAGGGCAGCACTCAGTTGCGTCATCGCTTGCTCATCGATGTGTAAGCTTGCGGCGATACTGGCAATGCTATCGTCTTGATGGTTGGTATACCAAGTATCGACGCCCGCTGCCACAAGGCTGTGCAGATACGGGGATAAACGCAAGCGGTTATAGCTTTGCTGGATGCTGGCTTCAATATGCGCAATACTGCTATCGTTTGGCTCATCACGCAAATAGGACTGGATTTCGCTAATCGGCTTTTCTTTGATACGTGCCCAGCCCGCTACCAGTAAGCGCGCAACTTCTTCATTGGATAAATGCGCTTGGGCGTTGGCTTCGGCTCGGCGCGTTAAATCTTTAATATTGCGATGCAGATACGTTTGCAGCTTTTCATCAAGATTGCGATTGGTCGCCTTTTCAAACGAGCTGCGCCCAAACTTCATCAGTTTACCAGCGGCGCCAGCTTTATCTAGCGTGGTTTCCATAAAATCATTGATGGCGTGATACAGCGTCTGCGTCAATAAATCAGCAAAGGTTTCATTGCCGACGAGCGTATGCACCAAGATATTACGCTGCTCTTTATGACTGCCAACATAGCTGGCTAGCATCTCAACTTGCGTGTCATCGACCAACTCCGATAAAGGCACATTGTCATTAGCGGGATGATAAATAATGCTATGCAAAATATCGCGCATATCGCGGCGTACCACCTCGCTTAGCGGCTGTTTAAGGAGCCAATCATTAATAAGATGCTGCAAATCGTCGCTACGGACATATTTACTCAGCGGCTGCTCGCCAAACCATTGCCAAGCCTGCATCGATAGTGGCTGTGCTTGCGAGTGCAACCATTGCTGCATAAAGGCAACTTGCGCCTCGATTAAGCGGTCTAGGGTTAGGGTTGTACTCGTAGCACTGTGAGTATTTGCACTTTGGCTATCTTTTGAAGTCTGCATAGGTTTTGAGGTCATAATAATCGACAATTTGTTATACTGTGTGGTTGTGGTAAGCATAAAGTATTATGCCACGAACCTCATCTGTGTTTGTGATGAATATTGCCTGCTGCTTAATAAATAATGAGAGGTTTGGATGACGGCTCTAAATACAGCCCTACTTGCGCTTGATGAGCTGACGGTTCAGCGCGGTGAAATTCCTTTATGTGAAGGCGTGACGCTCAATCTGCCTGCAGGTAGCATCTGCCATTTGGTCGGTGCCAATGGCACGGGCAAAACCACGCTACTGATGCAGCTCGCTGGGTTATTGCCAGTACTAAGCGGCGAGGTTCGTTATCAAGGACACGCAGGTTTACCCGTGCAGCCGTTATACGTGTCGCACCAGTTGGGCATTCATCCAAACCTAACTGTCGCGCAAAATCTTACCTTTTTGCTCAATTTATATGGCATTAGCCCAAGTAATACCGATATTAATGACGCCCTCACATGGGTGGGGTTACAAGGCTTTGAAACCATCAGCTCAAGCCATTTATCTGCTGGGCAAACGCGGCGCATTACCCTCGCGCGGCTTTATTTACTGACGCCTGCTGTCACGCCTTTATGGCTGCTTGATGAGCCATTTACCGCGCTTGATGTCGATATGGTGGCGCGCATGGAAGACAGGTTGGGCGAATTTGCTACGGCTGGTGGCGCCATATTAATGACCAGTCACCAAGCCGTTGGCGTTGCCAATCAAGTGCTCGATTTGTCCGATTATATGGTTTAAATATCAACGTAAACGTGATCAGCAATGTAAGCGCGACAAGCATTAGTGGAAGAGCAAATAAATGATAGACAAAGACAGTCCTGTACAAACCGTAAATACAAGCTCAAACGCTAGCGTATCTGCTGCCCGCGGTATCAGTTTTTTACAGCTCTGGCGCCGTGAATGGCAGGTCAAGCAGCAGGGCGCCGTGCAATGGTTATATCCCTTGGTGCTGTTTTTAGTGATTATCACCTTGTTTCCGCTAGCGGTTGGCAGTGAGCCTGCTTTATTGCAGCGCCTCGGGGTGTCGGCGGTGTGGATTGCCGCTTTATTATCATTGGTGATGGGCGTCGATGGTTTGTTTAAGCCTGCCCTTGATAATGGTACGCTTGCGCAATTGGTCGTTGCTAAAGCCTCGCTACCATTGTGGGTACTGATTCGTTTGGTGATTCATTGGATTTTTAGTAGTGGTATCGTGGCGGTACTAAGTTTACTTGCCGTGCCGTTATTTCAGCTTAGCTGGTTTGAGGCGTGGATATTGCTAGCCTCTATTGTCACTGGTAGTCCCATGCTACTCATGCTATCAGCGGTCGCCAGTAGTTTGACGTTATCGCTCAAAAATGGCGCCGTGCTAGTGCCCTTGATTGCCTTACCGATGCAATTACCGGTATTGATTTTTGCCACGGGCGCAGTTGATTTATTTGCCACTGGTCTTAATGGTTTGCCGATTTTAGCGTTATTATTGGCAGGTAGTATTATTTCGGTACTGGTGATGCCATGGGTGATTGCTCTGACGTTAAAAATGGCATGGCTTAATTAAAAATCTGTGCTGGCGTGTCATTCTTTTTTCTTATTAAGCCCTTTATATTAACAGCATGGTGAAAACTGGCAACTTTGCTATAATAGGCTATGCAACAAACAGTCACGTGTAGATTCTATCCAGCGTTTAACGCCAGCAAGTGAGCGGGTAGTCGTATGAATCAGGCGTTTTACTCGATAACCACCAGCTGCGCAATAGGTTTATTTCCATGCCCAACCTGAATAATGTCTCATCTCCTAGCCTGTGGCAACGCATTTGGCAGGTCTTTTTGACTACTGTAGGTACCAAGCAGTTTTTCCGTATTTTTGCGCCTTGGGTTAAGTGGCTGGCGATATTAGCTGGCCTCTGCTTGCTCATCGGTAGCGTTTGGGGCTTGGCATTTGCTCCGCCTGATTATCTACAAGGTAATAGCTACCGTATTATCTTTATTCACGTGCCCGCTGCCAGCCTTGCAATCTCGATTTATTTTGCTTTAGCCGTACTCGGCGTGATTTATTTGGTTTGGAAAATTAAGACGGCAAGCCTTGTCGCACAAGCGCTGGCGCCGATGGGGTTTTTGCTTTGTGTGATTAGCTTGCTGACCGGTTCTATTTGGGCAAAGCCCACGTGGGGTACGTATTGGGTTTGGGATGCACGCTTGACGTCTATGCTTATTTTGGCGTTTTTATACGCTGGGGTAATGGCCTTGTTTGCCGCCTTTGAGCATACCGCCAATCGCGGTAAAGCGGCGGCTATTTTGTCCATCGTTGGCGCAGTGAATTTGCCGATTATCAAATACTCAGTACAGTGGTGGAATACCTTGCACCAAGGCTCAACCTTTACCCTGACTGCAGCACCAAAGATGTCGGCAGATATGTGGATGCCACTATTATTGATGATGATTGGCAGTTACTTGTTGGTTGCGGCGCTGGCGATTTATCGTACCAACACGCTGATTTTATATCGCGATCAAGGCAAAGCGTGGGTCAAAGAATACGTTCGTGGCCAAAATAAATAGCCCCATAAAGTATAACCATGCACAAAACAAATAACGGCTAGGGAAATATGATGCAGCCTTACTTTTATAGCCTCTCTGAGTTTATCGCCATGGGTGAGCATGGCGTTTTTGTCTGGTCGTGCTGGACAATTACGCTCGGTATGATGCTGATTTTTATTATTTATAGCCGCCGTCAACGGCAAGCGCTTATCAAGCAGCTCACGATCCAGCAAGCGCGGCAAGCTCAGCGTGCTGCTAAGACACCCAATCCCACCACCAAACCATCCCCTTAAAAATTATTTTTAATATCAATTTTTTAGCTTATAAAATGATCATGATTTCCTAGCAAATATATGACCGCATCGGTTGCTAGGGGGCTTATTGATTTGGGTAAAAAATGCTACCATATAGGTATTAGAAAAGTACGGTTGGACGGGCTTATTATTAAGTCAGTCTGATAAGCATTTCTTTAATATTCTCTGTTTTATGAATAATCAATTTATAAAACAGCGGCTCATCAATGAGGTAGTAGTATGAACGCAGTTCGTCGCAAAAAACTGATGTGGGTTATGTTTACGCTTGCCGGGGCGGCGATAGCCGTGGTGTTGGTGATTTATGCCATCGGGCAACAAACCGACTACTACTTTGACGCCACCGCCATTGCGCACGGCGAAGCGCCGCAGGATAAGCGCATTCGCGCAGGGGGTATGGTAGTGGCAGGTAGTGTCCAGCGCGCGCCAAATGACCCGTTAAGCGTTGAATTTGCGATTACCGACTTTGAATCGACCGTACCTGTGACCTATCAAGGTATCTTGCCAGATCTATTTGCTGAAAACTCAGGCGTGGTAGCAACGGGTAAAATGCAAGGTGATACCTTTGTCGCGGCCGAAGTATTGGCCAAGCATGATGAAAATTATATGCCGCCAGAGGTTGCCAAATCGATGAAAGAAAACAATCGTAGCGGCGCCATACCTTCTTCTGAGCAATATAATCCAGCTGAAAAAGTCCATGAAACTAAGACGCTACAGCAGTAATAGCGCTGACAATAATAGTTATCGTAAAAAGTATTAAACATAAAAAAGCCAGTGATAAATGTCACTGGCTTTTTTGTGCGCAATTCAATACTCAAACAAATATTAGTGGATTAATCGTCCCATTCCGGCGAATAATCCGGATGCTCGATCTTGCGCCCATCACTCCTTGCCAAGCTGCCGATTTTCTCAATTTCATCGCTACTTAGTTGTACATTGATGGCATCTAGGTTGCCTTGTAAGTGATCAGGGTTGGAGGTTTTTGGAATGGCAACACGGCGCTTATCCGATAAAATCCACGCCAGCGATACCTGCGCTGGGGTAACGTTGTGCTTATCAGCGATTTCTTTGATGACTTCATTATCAAACACATCACCGCGTGCGAGAGGCGAGTACGCTTCCAATAAAATATGATGGTTGTTTAAAAAGGTTTGTAGGGTATTTTGCTTAATAAAAGGGTGAAACTCAACCTGATTGACTGCAATCGGCACATCAGCATATTTTTCCGCTTCGATAATATGCGCAATATTAAAGTTAGACACCCCAATATGACGGGTTAAGCCTTGTTTTTGGAGCTCACAAAGCGCTGGAATGGTTTCAGATAAAGGCACGCGGTCATCGGGCCAGTGCAGCAGCAGCAAATCGACATAATCGGTGTCTAAGTTTTCTAGTGAACGCTTAGCAGCAGCGGTAAGTTTTTCAGGCTCAAACTTCATATCATCGGGAAATATTTTGGTCGTTAAAAAGAACTTATCGCGCGCAACACCTGATTGTTTCATGCCTTTTCCGACCTCGACTTCATTGTCATAAGCTTGGGCGGTATCAATATGCTCGTAGCCCATTTGCAAAGCTTGGCTGACGACATCGATACAGTCTTGACCCGTTGATTGCCAAGTACCTAGCCCTAACACCGGAATGTTTGCTTGACCAGCGGTACGAATATTATAAGTTTTGGCACGCATATTATTATCCTTATTGTTTTTGTGATTTATTCATCTTCTATGTTTTATTAATGCTGTTTACTAATACCTTGTTTTATGAATAGAGGGTTAAATTATAAATATAATTGGCTTAATCTCTATTTGACCTATCCACTATAAAAAAAAGTAGTGGCAAGTGAAAGGGTGGGTGACGCTTTCCTACAAACGACAAACAGGCTGTAACGTCATTGTGAGTCGATGATTGTACCGAGTGCATAAAATTTAGAAGCAAAAAAGCCCACTATTTAAAATAATGGGCTTTTTCTATTTAAACAGACTTAAATGGCCAAAACGTTTTAAATTTGTCCTAGACTACTGAGCAGCGGCTTCTGCAGCTGGTGCGCTATCTGTTGTAGGCGCAGTAGTGGCAGGGGCGCTAGCATTGTTCTCACCCCAAATTTTTGGGTACTTATAACCTGGGAAAGTTTCGTGAGCATACTTTTTAAAGGCGTCTGAGTTGTAAGCGTTGGTCACGTCTTTGACCCATTTCTTATCTTTATCAGCAGTTTTGATTGCTGACCAGTTAACATACGCAAAGCTTGGCTCTTGGAATAGGGCATCAGTCAGCTTAATACCCGCATCGGTCGCGTAGTTACCGTTGATAATAGCAAAATCCACTTCATCACGGGCGCGTGGTAGCTGGGCGGCTTCTAGCTCAACGATTTTAATATCGTATTTGCTGTTGTCAGCGATATCGGTTTTTGATGCTGTTAGTGGGTCGATATTGTCTTTTAGCTTAATCCAGCCAAGATCATCCATCATTACCAATGCACGGGCGAAGTTACTTGGGTCATTAGGCGCAGAGACGCTCATGCCTTTGTAGGCGTCATCTAGCGAGGTTTTCTTACCCGTATAGATACCAAGTGGCGCGGTTGGTACTTGGAATACCTCGACCAAATCAAGATTGTTCTCTTTTTTAAAGGTATCAAGATAAGGCTTATGCTGGAAGATGTTGATATCTAAATCGCCATCAGCCAAAGCGATATTTGGACGCACATAATCGGTAAACGTCACCAGCTCAACTTCATAACCTTGCGCTTCTAGTGAGCCTTTTACTTGGTTACGAACCATATCGGCAAAGTCGCCTTCGGTCGTGCCGATAACAATCTTGCTATGCTCAGGATCGATATCACCAGTCGCGGCCGTTTCTGTAGTCGTTTCAGTAGCACCTTCAGTAACAGGCTCTTTGTTGGCTTCTGGCGCAGATGAGTTGTTGCAACCGACCAATACAAGACCTGATACGCCAACCGTCGCCAATGCGGTTGCAAGCTGACGGCTGATATCTGTTAATTTCATGAAGCTTCCTTAATAGGGATGGGGAATAGGGGAGTAAACGTCAACAGTAAAAATTCGCATTAAAAAAGCAACATTAGGAATAGTAATGCTGCTCAGTTAAGGGCTGTTAAGATAGTAACAAAATTAAAGGGAATCTGTTACAAAGTCAAGCGTTTGCTTAGGACGAATCGGCATTAAACCTTGAGGTTTATGCATATTAGATATTTCGCGCATTTAAACTTAACGCTTATCCAAACGCGTGGCTATCCAATTACCAGAGGCCTGAATAGCGATAACCATAATCGACAGCATAATGACGATAAAGACCATGACCTCCGTTTGATAGCGATAATAACCGTAACGAATCGCCAAATCACCTAAGCCGCCCCCGCCAATCATACCGGCCGCCGCTGAAAACGACAGTAAGCTGATACACAAAATGGTCACGGACAAAACCAAGCCAGAACGCGTTTCATTGAGCAGTACTTTGATAATGGTAAAGGGACGCGCACCCATCGATTCTGTCGCTTCGATAATGCCGCGTGGCACTTCGCGCAGATTTTGTTCAACCAAGCGTGCAAAGTAAAAGGAACCGGCAATCGCCAGTACTAATGACGCGGCAATCGGTCCAATACCAGTGCCAACGATGGCTTTGGTAAAGGGGCTCATCGCAATCATCAAAATTACAAACGGAAAGGCGCGCATAAAGTTGGTGATGGCACCAAGGACGCCATACAGCGTCTTATTTTGCAAAAATTGCCGATCACTGGATAAAAATAAAAATACCCCAAACAGCCCGCCGATGACGATGGCGACCGTCGTTGAGATGCCCAGCATAATAAAGGTATCTACAAACGCTTGCCAAATCTCTTTACGCAGCGCAAGCAGCTTGTCCAGTGAGGCGGATAATTCAGCACCAGTTAACATGTCTATTCTCCTGCCTCTTAATCTTCATGGACCAAGCCTTTGCCAATCGGGGTGGTGGCCTGAATCAGACCGTCGCGAATATCGGCAACCTCGAGCAATTGCCCTTGATGTAATAATGCTGCGCGATCACACAAACGCCGGATAACGCTCATCTCATGAGTGACGATGACGATGGTGACGCCAAGCTGCTCATTAATATCCCGCAGACAGGCCAATAAGCTGCGCGTAGTGGAAGGATCAAGCGCACTGGTCGGCTCATCAGCCAATAATACTTTAGGGCTTGGCGCAATAGCGCGGGCGATACCGACACGCTGTTTTTGTCCTCCTGATAACTGCGCGGGGTAATGCCCAGCACGGTCGGTCAAATCGACGATTTCTAGGCAATCCATCACACGCTTATAAATATCGGCGCGCGGATAGCCCGCCACCGTTAAATTAAAGGCGACATTATCATAGACGGTACGGTTAGACATCAGGTTAAACTGCTGAAAAATCATGCCGATATTGTGGCGAGCGATACGTAAGTCACTGGCAGATAAGGTGGTTAAATCTATCCCATCTACGATGACTTGGCCTGAATCTGGACGCTCAAGCAAGTTAATCAGGCGTAAAAGGGTGGATTTTCCTGCCCCTGAATAGCCCATTAAGCCAAAAATTTCGCCTTGTTTTACCGCTAAGGACGTCGGCTCAACAGCAGTAAACCAGTGTGGCTTGCCGTCTTTATCTTTTATAGACCGGTCGCTTAAAAAGCTTTTGGTCACATCGTTTAAGACAATCATGTCACTCATGGAGGGCCCAAAATTCAATAAATATTTTAATAGTCATAAAGCGGTTGTCAGAATACTTGCGTATTTGCGCGCAAATTAAAACCAGCTTTCAATAACCCCATAATAAGGGGCGCTAATATAGCATATTATGCAGGGTTTTGGATATGGACATCCATGACTAAAGGATAATCGCGACTGTAGCGTTAACTGAAAGTTAGTGACGGCCGTCGTGGTAATGCGGGTCGTGCTTAACGGGCAACACGACTAAAAATCGCGTATGGCCATTGATGGTGTCTGTGGTAATGCGTCCTTGGTGAGCGGTGACAATCTGGGCAACCAGCGACAACCCAAGCCCCGAGCCTTTATTTTTTTGCTGTAAGCGCACGAATGGGCTAAAGACTTCTTCGCGTTTATTCTCAGGGATACCTTCGCCTTCATCGATGACGGCCATCACCGCATACTTTGGTAAGGGGCGTGCCGGCTCGGTTTTGGGTTTTTTTAGATGCTTGCTAAACAAGCCTTCTTTACGGGTAGCATTTGAACTGTCGCCGTTGTCTTTGGCACTTTCTTTCGTACTATCTTTACTAGTGATTTTAGAGCCATCTTTTTCAGCACTGACGTTTTTATCTGCATTGTCTACATTGTCCTTTATAGCACCGTTGTTACTATCGAGGGCAGTTGTTTCTTGCTTTTCAGGAACGACGCGCCAAACCACTTTTTTAATTTTGTCTGTCAAATCAGTCGTAAAGCGCTGATAATTAAATATCAGCGAAGGCTGGGTTAAGGGTTCAGATGCTTCGGCGCTGTTATTACTATCACTGTTATTACCGTTCCTATCATTACCATCACTGTTAACGTCAACAATATCGGATGGTTGGGCCTCTGTAATAGTTATACCGCTGCCGTCGTTAGCCGTTTCTATATTTTTCTTGGTATCAACATCAACATTAATATCAGTAACGCTATCAATCTCAGCCACATCTGTAGGCGGTGTGACATTTTCACCATTTTTATAAATAGCGGGCGCAGGTAGTGCTGCGACTGTCGAAGCTGCCTCCGGCGAGGTTAATATGGCTCTGTTATCGCTAGCGGTAACAGGATCATCCTGCTGGGGCTCATTTTGGCCGGTCTCAAGCAGATGCTCGCTATGAGAGACGTCTTCATCATAAGAATCAAAATCTGAGCTGTTATAGTCGACAAAACTACTGCAAAGTATGGTTTGCAAAAGATAGTCAGGAATATCGCTGGCTTCATCTAACGATTGGACGCCATACAGTAAGACGGTGACGGGCGGCTTACCATGCAGCATAGCATTGGTCAATAGATTGCGAATTAAATGGGTCAGCATCGACGATTGACCATCGATAACGATGTGCTCGCCAATCAAGGTTGCTTCAGGATAATGCTGGCGCTCTTGGTTCACTAAGTCATATAAGTCTAAATGTTCAATTTGTTGTAAGGCGTGACCCGCGTCCAAACGGCTCACCAGCAAAATACTCTCGACCAAATCATTTAACCCCGACAGGTCGCGATTGATGGCCTGCGCGCGCTTATCAAATTTTTCTTTGGTATCACTCGGCAGCGCCCCCGCGAGCATGTCCATCATCTCAATTTGTAAGCGGATACGGGTAATGGGCGTGCGCAGCTCGTGCGAGGCGTGTGCTAATAGCAGATTATTGGCATTGATTAGATGTTCGATTTTTTGTGCCGCCTGGTTAAAGCCGCGAGCAAGGGTTGCAATCTCGTCATTACCGCGCGCGTTGACCCGTACGGTAAAGTCGCCATCACCCAGCTGCGTCATCTGCTGGCTCATCTGATTGATACGCCAGGTAATGGTACGGGCAATCCACCAAAGCACACCTGCCATAATAAGTAGCAGCAATAGAGTACCGGTAAATAAATTTAATGCCGCGGAGAGTACAGGTTTTTTCGGCGGTAGGCGTGATTCGTATAATAGCGTATAGCCCGTACTGCTATAAACTTGGGCTTGCTTGGTTGGGGAGGTTTCTGCAAACGATGGAAAAACGCGGGCTAATAGCGAGGGCGGCGCAGGCAATTCTAGCGGTAAATCGCTGTTGTCACTTTGCATAAGCAAGTGACCTTCATTGTCATATAACCCCATTTTTGCCTGCAGCGATTCATCAAAAATATCAAAGCTCTTTTTGACCACCGCTAGCATAAAGCGCGCCTGTAAACGGTTGTCCTTGCTAACCGCGATATTTAGCTCATGCAAAAATGGGTCTATTTGACCCAAAATTTGCGTGGCTAGTATCTCTGAGCGAATGCCGGCATCTTTATCATGAACTAACTGGGTTAATAACACCATCGCTACCGCAAATAAGATAAGTGCCAGCATGACACTGGCAAATAGCTTAGCAAATACGGAACGAAAACCCAGTTGTTGCATTAATTCATCTCTATTATCAAACGCTTATAACCATTTTATTGGTCTGTTATTGTTGTTAAAACTATCCTAAGGGTAGCGTTTTATTGCATGCCATTTGCTTTTATTTACCATTTACACCTGATCCGTTGCAAATTGATAACCCACACCGCGTACGGTAATGATACGTTTTGGCTGGCGCGGATTGTCTTCGATTAAAGCGCGCAGACGAGAAATATGCACGTCAATGGCGCGATCGATGTTATCCGAGCTGTCATCGTTTGGCATCGCTTGCCATAATTGCTCGCGGTTTAATACTTTGCCCGAGTGGGTAGCAAAGTAATGCAGCAGCTGAAACTGATGCGTCGTCAAGCGTACAGGCTGATCATCGATAGTGACTTCATGACTGTCAGGGAAGACGCTTAAGCGACCAAAAGTCAGGCTGTCTGACTGGCTATCAGCTTGATTTGGCTGCTCATGACGACGAATGACGGCACGAATACGCGCGAGTAGTTCGCGTGGCTCAAACGGTTTGGCAATGTAATCATCGGCGCCCATCTCTAAACCCAATACACGGTCTGTGGTATCGCCTTTTGCCGTCAGCATAATAATCGGTACTTTATTGGTCATGTTGTTTTTGTTGCCGCGTATCTTTTGGCAAACTTGCATGCCATCCATATCAGGCAGCATCAAATCTAATACAACCAAATCAATGTCGCGCTCTTTGGCGTCCAATAAGTCCAGACCTTCTTGACCCAATCCTGCGTGATGCACATCGTAGTAATTCATGGTCAGATAATCGCTGATTAACTCGGCCAAATCTGGATCATCTTCGATTAATAAAATTTGCTTACTCATAATTTTTCCTCTAGTTGTTGTTATAGTTTATTTAAAATGCTTATTCAAAACTGCTTCTCTATAAGTTCTGTCTTTGTGGACTGTTTTTATAGATAAGCATGCCCTTAGTTTTCAATTCAAGCTTGACCACTACTATTTTACGCTATATTGCCTAAACAGGATGTTATTAAACAAGACATGCTTTGTTAATGTTTCTACACAATGTAACTAATGGCTTCAACCGCTATGAAACCACTGCCTTTTTACCTTCTGATTCGTCAGGTAAGTTTGCCAAACATATCAAACTGTCATTGGTAATACCCGCAATTAAGTACTGCTTGGTCAGCGGATCATATTCGATGACTTCGACAGGTTGGCGGGTTAAACGCTGGTTTTGCTTAATAATCCAGACGTTGGCACTTAACGGGCGCAGCGGCTTATAAGGCGGTTTGTGCAGCACAGTTAGGTCAACATTGTGCAGCGCACGCTTAGGAACAATCGTGCCAACTTCTATTTGTCCGTAGTCGACGCGTCCAGTCACCTTCATACCGGGCTTTATCTGGTTACGGCTGACTTCATTATCAACCACATTGACATAAACCAGTAGCTGTTTTGGTAGGCCAGTGACGGTCAATTTGCTGACCTGTCCAGTAAATTTATCTATCAAACCGTCAGCGGTAAAGTTAACCGTTTGCCCGACAGAGATTTGCGATTTGGCTTCAATAGGAAGGCTTGCGATAAAATGCAGTTCGGTTCCATCACTGAGCGTTAACAATGGCTGGCGCGGCGCTACTTTTTGGCCTTTTTTAACATACAGCTTTTCGATACGGCCTGCGAAGCTTGCCCGCACCGTTATCAGGTTATTTGCCGTTTCTGTATGCTTAGAAGCCTGGTTATTGTCTAAGTCGTTACTGCTTGCACTAGCAGAATTTTCTTTATCATCCTCGCCATTTTTTTCTGCATTGGGTTTTATATTATCTGAATTTTTAGCAGTGGAATCTTTTGGTGCCGCTTGAGCAGTATTAACGGCAGACGGTTCTGGTTCAGTCGCCGTACTTTTATTATCTGCTACTTCGCCTTCTACCTCTAAGGGAGTTAATGCTTCATTATCGTCTTGTTCAGACGACTCTATTGATTCCATGGGCGCTGTTTGACGGCGCACTGTGAATAACGGCGCACCTTTTTTTACCCGTTGATTCTTTTTCACCAATACTTGCTCTACTGTCAGCGCTTGGGCGGCAATTAGGTTTACCTGTTTGATAGGTTCAATGTCACCTTCTAAACCAAGACTTGGCTGATAACGGGTTGGCTTAATGCTAAGAATATGGTCAGGAGTCATCGTAATGCTATCAGCGCGTATAAGAAGCTTGGTATCAAACGCCTCGCTATTTTCAGCGGTCACATCTGAGGTAGGAGAGGAGGGTTGACAGGCGATAATTAACGCAGCACTCAAAAGACAAATGCTCTTTTTTAGCGGGCTAGAAGCTAAAAATACAGTACTTAAAGAACCAGTACTTGAAGAACCAGTACTTGAAGAACCAGTACTTGAAGAACCAGTACTTGAAGAAACAGTACTTGAAGAAACAGTACTTGAAGAAACAGTACTTGAAGAAACAGTACTTGAAGAAACAGTACTTGAAAAGATAGCGCTTAAGCGTTTTAAACCCATAAAATCTGACATACCAACCACCCTCGCACCCTCGTCAACGAATTTTTATTATATAGTGAATTTTAAGGCGGTGAAATGATTACCCTTATTTACTAACCTAGAATTGCTCCTTGCATTTAAGAGTATGAATATCGCGTAAGGAGGGTAAGCACGTACAGAGGCGGTAAACAAAGGGAATTTTGCTAGAGTGATGAATTTACAGCCATTTATTTGAACATAAATTCATTAAATAACTGGAAAAGCTGGTATAACTGTGCTAAAACGAACATAATAAAATATATTGATACATTTATATGACAAAAGAAAATTATTCGGTAAGGTGCTGACCATTTTTATATCATAGCTGAATTATCGCGGTTCCAAATTATGCTGTCTATTTACGGTTTTTACCAAACCATATTCTATTGCATAACTCTACGCTTTATTTAATGCCATTAAAGAGAGAAAGGATGGCAGTTTGGTTAGTGAGCATTTAAACCTATGGTTGAATGATGCAATTGCCTATATTGATATAACTATCATAAATAGCCAAAAAAACTTAAAATGCCGCGCAATTTGCTAAGATAATTTACCCTAAAGTGCGTATAGTGACCAATGGTCATGCTCTATTTATAATGCTTAGTGAATAGGCAGACATTGAGAGTATAAACTTAGCTGTGATGACAGACCACAATACAAAAATAGTTATTCATCTTTATATAAGATAAGCCAACTGCTCAAGTGAGCTGAGCGCTTATTTATGTTATGAATAGCTTAGCTTGTATTGTGAGATGAGATTGATAGTTCGTATTTATAGATAGCACCACGAATAAATAGTCGTTAATAGGACAGAGATAATGGAAAATAGTTTTGATGGTTTAAAAGTTATGGTGATCGATGACTCAAAAACCATTCGCCGTACCGCAGAAACCTTATTGCAAAAAGCAGGTTGTGAAGTCGTCACCGCCATTGACGGTTTTGATGCCTTAGCTAAGATTGTTGATCACAATCCAGATATCATTTTTGTGGACATTATGATGCCACGTTTGGATGGTTATCAGACCTGCGCGCTGATAAAAAACAATCCCGATTACGCCAGCAAGCCTGTGATCATGTTGTCATCTAAAGATGGTTTGTTTGATAAAGCCCGTGGCCGTATTGTTGGTTCTGATGAGTACTTGACCAAGCCATTTAGTAAAGATGAGCTTTTTGAGGCGATTAACCAGTATCGATAATCTCTATCGTTCATTAATCAGTACCATTAATAGTAGCGCTTTAAAAACCCGCTATAAAAAATCCATTATAAGGTGGGTTACGCAGGTTAATAATAAGGGTTTACTACTTAATTTTAATCACGATGAAAATAATGCTTTTATGCAATCAAAGCCACTTATTTTTAATCGGTTTATTTTAACCCTATATCTTAATAGATATTATCGAAAATAAAGGAAATACCCATGACTACTGTTTTAGTCATTGACGACTCGCCCTCTGAGATGGCGAAATTTCGCGACATGCTCTCTAAAAATAACTTTCAAGTATTAGAGGCGTCAAATGGAGAGCAAGGCTGTCAGATGGCCGCCGATCATCTACCAGACGTCATTTTGATGGATGTAGTAATGCCTGAGATGAATGGTTTTCAAGCAACCCGTAAGATTACGCGCGGTGAAACGACGTCTCACATTCCTGTCATTATGATTAGTACCAAAAATCAAGAAACCGATCGGGTATGGGGCAAGCGTCAGGGCGCTAAAGAGTATATTACTAAGCCAATTGATGAAAGCGGTCTGGTCCAGATAATTCGTAAAGTAATGGGGTAGCTTGTGGCATCCAGAGGATTTATTGAGCTGCTGCGCATAGCAGACTTAGCCCGCGCGCGTAAAAGTGAGCGCCGCGGAGGAAAGGAGTTCGACTGGCAAGGGGTGGTATTTGAAATTGGCGGTCAGCGTTTGGTGGCGCCGATGGGTCAAGTATCAGAAGTACTCTCCATGCCAGAATATACCAGCTTACCTTTAGTAAAGCCTTGGATGCTCGGCATCGCCAACATTCGTGGGCGCTTGTTGCCATTAACCGATTTGTCTCGGTTTTTACAAGTGCCCAGCCGATTATCGCAAATGAGCCAGCGTAAAGTCATCGTTATCGATCATGATAATATGTTTTCAGGGCTGCTGGTCGATCAGGTGCTCGGTATTGAACAATTTACTCAAGACCAGTACCGTGCAGAAGCGCTTGAGCCTAGCTCACCATTTGCGCCTTATAACCACGGCAAGTTTTTTAAAGATGAGCAAGATTGGTATGTGTTCATGCCAAGCTTACTGGCACAGGATTTGCAGTACACCGATGCTGCCATATAAACCTAAGCATAGTGGTCTTTGATAATGGTGGTCTCTGATAATTGGGTCTTTAATAAATAATTGCTGTTGGTAAATTAACCGTCTTTAACAAACAACCCTTTTCAATGCGCAGTTTTTGTTAAAGCGATAGAAAAACAAAGGCTGACATGGTTCGATGAGATGTCAGCATTCATACAGGCTTTGTGAATCACTGTTGTTTTGATAGCAATATGATTTCAAAGTCAGTCACGACACGACTTTGATGATTGTTTGAAAGGAATAGGCACGATGAGTGATGTTATAAACAGCCCTGTAGCTGGTACGAATAAAACAACGACAGATGTTAATAGTAAATGGAAGCTGTTCTTAGGGCTTTTTGTTTTAGTGAGCGTGGCTTGTCTGTTTTGGCTGGTCAGCTCCTTATCATCGGTCAGTCAACATTTAACGAACTTTAATCAGGCAGTCGTATTGCCGATGATTGTCTTTGTCATAGCGGTCATTGGTGCCTTATTTGCTTTATACCAATTACTCAAACAACGTGGCGGCACAGAGCGTCTGCTTATTGAAAAAGAAACATTACGCCGTCGCCAAGAAGCAGAAGCGGAATCTGAGCGTGCGCGTCAAATTCAAGAAGAAAACGAGCGTAACCAGATTGCAATTTTACGCTTACTTGATGAGTTGGGCGACTTAGCAGATGGTGACTTGACGGTAAATGCGACCGTATCAGAAGATTTTACTGGTGCGATTGCTGACTCTGTTAACTTTGCGATTGACCAATTACGTCAGTTGGTACTGGTGATTAATAGTACTGCTGAGCGCGTCTCACAATCATCACAGCAAACGCAGATGAATGCGGTTGAACTTGCTGAGGCATCTGAGCACCAAGCACAAGAAATTGCTGGGGTATCGGCGGCTATTAATGAGATGACGGTATCGATTGACCAAGTATCAAACAACGCTGCAGAATCAGCGACGGTTGCACAGCGTTCGGTTGCCATTGCGTATAATGGCGCAGAAGTGGTACAGCGCTCGATTGAAGGGATGAACGTTATTCGAGATCAGATTCAAGAGACCTCAAAACGTATCAAACGCTTGGGTGAGTCTTCACAAGAGATTGGTGACATCGTTGGCTTGATTAACGATATTGCTGACCAAACCAACGTTTTAGCATTGAACGCCGCGATTCAGGCATCGATGGCAGGTGAAGCGGGACGAGGCTTTGCGGTGGTTGCCGATGAGGTTCAGCGTCTGGCGGAGCGTTCAGCAAATGCAACCAAACAGATTGAAACGCTGGTAAAAACCATTCAGGCGGATACCAGTGAAGCAGTAATGTCAATGGAATCAACGACTTCTGAGGTGGTACGCGGTGCTCGCTTGGCAAAGGATGCGGGGGAGGCGCTAGAAGAGGTGCAGACCGTTTCTAATACCTTGGCGGATCTGATTCAAAACATCTCTAACGCGGCGATGCAACAGGCCGAGTCTGCAGGTCATATCTCGCATACGATGAATATCATTCAAGATATTACCTCACAGACCTCGTCAGGCTCGATGGCAACAGCGCGCTCTATTGGTGAGCTCAATGAGATGGCGGCGGCGCTACAAGAATCAGTAACAGGCTTTAAGCTTTCTAATGATGATGAGCAGTTGGATCAAGATCTGATCGACGATGAATATTTAGAGCTTGATGAAAGAATTACAGACAGTATGTAAAAACGATTTGTTGCTTATTGACGAGCTCTTTAATCAGCCGCTATAAATTTATGATTGTTATATTGAAATGTTAACCAAAAGGTTGCTCTTGTCATCGTTTATTTAGGGCAACATTATTAATAGCAGGTCACGTGAATAATCATACTCAAAAAGATAGCCTTATCATGAATAAAGCTGACGCTTTAGCAGCCGAGGCTTTAAAGCATGATACTGCTTTTGATAGCGAGCAGTGGCAACGTTATATAGAGCAAGAGATTGGCTTTATCTTACCGACTGTTCAGAGTAATTGGCTGATCAATGCAGTCAGTCAAACGGCGTTATCCTATGGTCTATCCATTATACAGTTATGGAATCAGTTGCCGTTTAACTATGAGCTGCGCCAGCAATTATTGGATAAAGTGCTGATTCATGAAAGCCGCTTTTTTCGTCATCTGCCTTCGATAAAATTTATCACTGAGTATGCTTTGCAGCATCAACGAGCGCAGCTAATCAATGCCAGCTCTAGTAACCATACTGCTAGCTCTAGCGACCATACTAATAACAGTAAGGCTACTAAGCTTGATGAAACATTTCGTATTTGGAGCGTAGGCTGTGCTAGTGGGCAAGAGACTTGGTCACTGGCCATGAGTTTGGCCGCAAAGCAGCTGACTAATTACAGCATATTGGGGACTGATGTCAGTCAGCAAGCATTAAAAAAAGCACGCTTAGGACAGTACGATAAAAAGCAACAGGCTCTAATTCCGCAAGATTGTCAGCAGTTTATTCAGCCATTGCGCCCAGCAAGTATTGTTGAAGAATTACGTTTTCTTCCTGTGACTAGGAAAGAAAATACGGAAAAAAGAGTTCGTGCACACTGGCAGGTTATGCCGACATTAAAACAGCATGTACGCTTTGCTTTACACAATATTATTGATAAAGAGCCGCCAACGCCGCACTTACAACAGGTCATTGTTTGCCAAAATATGCTGCTTTATTTTCGTAAGTTTGATCAGCGTGACATTCTAGCGCGGCTATCAGAGCAGTGTGCGCTGGGCGGTTATATTATATTGGCTCCAGGTGAGGCGTTGTTTTGGCGTCCTTCAAATATGCGCCGTATTGCGCACCCACAGATTAACGCATGGCAAAAAATCAGTGCCTAAATTTGCGCCTAGACGAGTTAGGATACATCTATGAAAAACCAGCCCAATGACATGGTGACGCTTGAGTGGTTAATGCCACTGTTTAATCAGCAATTATCACAGGTAGCTGATGGCTGGCAATTAGGCGAAAAAAACGCTGATTATGAGAAAATGGCACAGAGCTATCATCAAATTGCTGGGGCTTTGACCATGATTAACTTGCCTGCGTTGGCAAGTTTAGCCACTAAGCTTAGCTTATTAGCAGGAGCAGGAGCAGGAGCAGGAGCAGGAGCAGACTGCTTTGGTACTGAAGTAAGCCGTATTGGTCAGATAGCGCATCGACTGCTCGCGCGTGAGCTTACTCACTATGCCCATACGGGTGCGCATCATAGGGCTCTAATAAATAAAACATCGGCTGAGCTAACGCAAGCCTTATCACGCTACGACATAGCAAACGATCACCTTACAGATGCCTTTTTGTCCGCTGAAGATGACAGTTCTGCTAGCATTGCCCATAACGATTCTATTGATATTACATTACCAGCCAGTATGGCAATGATCAGTTTAGACCATGAGCAGTATCAGCAGTTATTATTGGTTTGGCGTCAACAAGTGCAAGCGTTACTTGCAGCTGATACCAATAACCCTTCTATACTGGCGATCTTAGAAAAGGTTAGTCACTACCTATGGCAAACGACACAAGATGCCGATGTGCAGCGTCTTTGGTATCTGACTGAAACTTGGTTACATGACCTTGCCCATAATGAAACACCGCGACCTAAGTATTATGCGGCGCTATTAAGTCAATTAGATGCGCTAATAGAGTCCGGCGCCCATCAAAGTGAGGTAGCGCCGAGCGTTATCGACGACCTGCTAACGAGCATTTATATCGAAAGCAGCAGTCTTGCCAACCAGGGCGTAAATACACAGTCTATAATGCGCAGCGCATGGCAGCCAGATGCAGAAACACGTTTTTTACCGCGCATATTAGGTGACATTGACACCCTAATTTTTGACCTTGATAAGCCTGATACCTTACCAAAACCGCTACAGCAAATAATCAATCAACTTGAGAGCCGCGGTTGGTCGCTGTTTGCCTCGCAAGCGGCATCAATCCTAGCGGATATAGAAGAAAACTTAACTGCACAAGCAGGAACGATAAAAGAGCAGGCGCAAATTGAGCAGCAGCTCCAAGAATTATACAATGCTATCTACAATACCGAACAAATTATCTCAAGCAAAATAGGAAACGCTGCTTCTTTTATTCCTAAAGCTGAAGTCGTTGCTAATGACAATGTGGATAGCTTACAGGTAGAAAGTAGCCAGCACATTAGCGCAAACGATAAAGAGCTGCGCGAGCTGCGTATTGCTGTCGAAGACGTTAAACAAGGCTTTAACGACTATATTCAGCGCCAACATCTAGAGCTATTACCGGACGCCGCGGACTTTAGCAAGATTGGCGCCGCCTTTGATAGCATGGGCCTGCCATCCATCCGCCAAACCACAGATAAAATAGCCGATATCTTCGGCCAACTAAGCACCCATGAGATTGAAATACTCAGCTGGGACGTCACCGAAGCCTTAGCAGAAGGTTTGACTTCTATTGAATTGCTACTTGACCATCTCGCTCAGCAAGTCTTTGACCAACCTTTATTGACAAAAGCTAATGACTATATCGACAAGGCGGCAGCGCTGCTTGGCGGCTATATTGCCGCGCCTGAAACGGTTAATGAAACCTTTTTAACGCAAAAGCAAGCGGCAAATGATGTACTGCGCTATGACGACAGTGGTGAGATTGCCCCTATTGTTACTAAAAACCACGATTCGGCTGATGATAGCAGTACGGATAATAGCAATAAAACCGAAAGTGCCGCTTTATCAAAGGCTCGCCGTGAGCTTAAGCCTGATAACTTTGAGGTTGATGGAGATATTCGGGATATTTTTATCGAAGAGGTTGAAGAGGTTGTTGCTGATTTGGAGAATTTTTTACCAATTTGGCAACAAGATGCGCAAGACTTAACGCCGTTAACTGAAGTACGCCGTGCATTTCATACCCTAAAAGGATCAGGGCGTATGGTTGGAGCTTTTAGTATTAGTGAGATGGCCTGGTCAATTGAAAACCTGCTCAATCGCCTGTTGGACAAAACATTACCGGTGACAGATGAGATTGTTGCGCTAGTGACAAAAACTACCGAGCGTCTACCAGCGATGTTGGCTGATTTTGCAGCGCAGAACCCGCCAAGTTTTGATCCTGCCATTACTATTTTGCAAAGTAATAATTTGATGAGCCAGCAACCTATGCGTACCGGTTTAGAAGCGCTTGAACGTGATTCTTCTATAGATAATGTTAAAGAAAATAGTACGATATCGGAAAAAGAGCTGCTATCGGATGAGTCAGTCTTAGACATTGAACAAGTAGATAATTCAGATATAACGGCTAGTGTTAGCGCCTCTAGCGAAATCTTTGAAGCAGAAGAAAACTCCTCTGCGTCATTCATGGATTTGGAAATACCCGCCGTATTAGAACCTTTTATGTCAGCCGCACAGCCGCTACCGACGGATGTGAGCGATGCCGATCCTGACATTAAAGAGATATTTATAGAAGAGGCCAATGAGGTCTTGGAAGAAATTGGCCCTTTGTATGAGCACTGGCAGCTTACTCCTGATGACGTGAGTAAACTGACAGATATTCGCCGCGGCTTTCATACCCTAAAAGGTTCGGGCCGTATGGTCGGTGCTCATTATAGTGCTGAGTTAGCGTGGTCGATAGAAAACATGCTAAACCGTATTTTAGACCATACTATTGCCGCTTCAACAGATATCCAGCAGCTTATCGGTGATGTATTAGCAGCTTATCCAGCGCTATTAACCACCTTTGAAAACAACCGCCAAGATTATCCTGCGATTGTGCCGTTATGGGTGGCTTGTGCGCAGGCTTATAGCAAACAGTTGGGTGATGAATTCAGCTACCGTGCGCTCCATAGTCAACTACTTAAGCGCTCTGAACCACTACACGACACCATTACCGCTCAAAGCTCTGATGCTAAAGCTTTTAATGATAAAGATTCTGCTGAGGAACGTGCTAGCGACAATGGTTATGACACTGTTGGCAGTATCGACAATATTGACAACATCGACAGCATGCTGCAAACGATACATTCGGTGAATGAAAAAATAGCAGAAGCGCCTATCGTTTTGACGCCGCAAAGCGAAGAAGAGCAAGCCTTTTTTGATATTTTTGTTGAAGAAGCCGAAGAGTTATTAGAGAGCGTGAATGACTTTGTCCGTTGTCATCAAGACGAGCCTTATGTCGCCGTGCGTGATGAGATTGTCCGCGCATTTCATACCTTAAGGGCAGCTTCTGGCTCTAGTGCGTTGGCAGCGATTAGCGAGGTTGGCGCGACCATAGAGCAAAGTTTAGAGCTTCTACAGCAGCAAGATACGCCCATGAGTGCGCAGCATCTAAAAGCGCTCGCTCAGTCTGTAACGCTTATTGAGGGCTATTTAAACAATTATAAGCTAGACAATGACAAGCAAAACGTT
The DNA here is from genome assembly GCF_002414005.1 of Psychrobacter sp. UBA5136. GTDB lineage: Bacteria > Pseudomonadota > Gammaproteobacteria > Pseudomonadales > Moraxellaceae > Psychrobacter. The sequence goes on along the minus strand of NZ_DHYG01000053.1, from coordinate 125,136 downwards.
CAGGAGCAACAAGCTGCGTTAGAAGAAACGCAAAGTCAGCAAGACATTGCTTCTTTACAAGCCATGCTTGGTGAGCAGTATGCCATTAACGATAGCGAAAACCCAGCCGAGGATATGCCAACGATAAGCCAACTGTTGGATGATCATATCAATGAGCTGCTAGATGCAGAATGGCAGCTGGAAGCCGTCTTTAACAGCTCAGACAATGAACGGGTGCAAGCTTATATAGCGCAGCAAATTTCACAAATAAACTATTTAACCAGCAAGGCACAAGCGTTTCCGAAATTTACCACCGTTCTCAATGCATTGGGCAATGCTTATGCTTATTTAAGTCAACATCCTAAAAAATCTGCTGATACTGAAATTCAGGCAGCGTTACTTGCTGGGCACGCGCAATTAGTCGGTTTATTTGATGCGTTAGCGGCCTGCACCTCATTAAAAATTGACGAGCAAACCCTTGAGCGGCTACAAAGTATTGCTCAAAGCGACGATAGTAGTGAGGAAAAAGAGGCTGGCAATTCAGACGTTAATATTAATGCAGACGCTACTCTCGATGCGCAAGCTAGTGCTGATGCTAATGCTGATGCTGACGCCGAGGATGAGGTGACAGTACAAAGTATCGCCGCGTCTGAGCTTGCGCTTGAAACGATCGATACCGATATTGAGCTATTAGAAATCTTCTTAGAAGAAGCGCAAGAGCTTGATGATGCGCTCAATGAGAGCTTTAGTAAATGGCGCGCTGATATTAGTAATATCAATACCTTAAAGGTCTTACAGCGCCACCTGCATACCATCAAAGGTGGCGCGCGGATGGCAGGTATTCGTAGTATTGGAGATTTAACCCATGAGGCAGAGAGCATTTACGAGGCGTTTGTTGAAGAAAGACGCGTGCCAACTGCGCAGTGGCTTGAAATTATGCAAGTCGTGCAAGATACGTTGTCATTGCAAGTGGCGCATATTGTCCGCTATCAACACTCATTTTTTACGCCGGAACTGATTGAGCAGCTGCAGCGGTTTGAAAAAGCGGCAGCGTTGCCAAACACCGTTCAACTTATTGTACCGATGCCGAAGCATCAGGTTGATGCGGAACCAAAAATTCTGGCAGATGAATACACACATCGTATAGAAAAAGCCGCCGATACTTTAAGCTTAGATAGAATCATTCAGCAATCATGGGCGCACGGCTTGCCTGACCCCGATATTTTGGAAGTATTTTTAGAAGAAGCCGAAGCGCTGACCAACCGCAATGAATATCTGCAAGCGTTTTTAAGTGATGCAGGCGATACGGTTGCATTGCAGGCGCTACAGCGCGACTTACACACCCTAAAAGGTGGCGCGCGTATGGTGACGGCAAGTGGTATTGCTGATCTTGCGCATGAGATGGAATCTGTTTATACCGATTTTATTGATCGTCGCCGTCCTGCTACCAAAAAAGTTTTAGCGCTATTAGTAGCTTGCCATGACTGGCTGGCAGATGCCGTGTTTATTCTCGCGCAGCAGGTGAATCCGCCAACGCCTGACTTATTAATTGAGGCGCTACAGCAATTTAGCAAAAACCCTGACAGCTTAAAGCAGGTACCGAAAGAATCATTGCAACCGCAGCGTGAAGCCATTCTTCTTGCGAAAGAAAAGCAAGAAACAACCTATATCCAAAAAGATATCAGTGAGATGCCAGCGATGGTGGCTAATACTGCCGAGCAGGAGCACAACGCCAGCAATAATGAGATGATTCGTATCTCAGGCGGCCTGATTGAGCATATGATTAACCTATCGGGCGAGTCGGCGATCAACCGTGCGCGTATCGATATGGGCATGAGTAGTTTAACCACTAGTATCGAAGAGATGGGCACGACCGTACAGCGTTTGGCAGATCAGTTGCGCCGGATGGAGATTGAGCTTGAGGCGCAGATTTTATCGCAGATCGATGACGAATTGGTCAGTCATGAAGGCTTTGATCCTCTCGAGATGGATCAATACTCGTCGCTAAATCAGTTGTCAAAGTCTTTGTCAGAGTCGGCCTCGGATTTGGTTGATATTAATCATACCTTACTCGAAAAAATGCGCGACAGTGAAAGCCTGTTACTGCAATTATCGCGGACGCAAACTGAGCTTCAAGATGGTTTGATGAATTCGCGGATGGTTCCATTTACGCGCCTGACGCCAAGGCTTGAGCGTGTCGTGCGTCAAACGGCCAATGAGCTTAATAAATCGGTTGAGCTAAAGATTATCAATGCTGATGACGAGATGGATAGAACCATTCTAGAGCGTATTACCTCGCCGCTTGAGCACATGTTAAGAAACGCTGTCGATCACGGCATTGAAACTGTGGCGGCGCGCCTAGAGGCGGGCAAAGAGCGCAGTGGACAAATCACCTTAGAAGTACTGCGTGAAGGTAGTGAGATCGTCATCCAGCTAACCGATGATGGACGCGGCATTGATGTAGAAGCGGTACGCAATAAAGCCATCTCGCAAGGTTTGATTGACGCAGAAGACACCAGTTTAAGCGACCTTGATATCATGCAGTATATCTTTAATGCCGGTTTAAGTACCAGTAAGCAGGTGACGCAAATATCAGGGCGTGGTGTCGGCATGGACGTCGTGATTAGTGAGATTCGTCAGTTAGGCGGGTCGGTATCGGTGGTTTCAGAGCTTGGTAAAGGCTCTCGCTTTACGATGCGTGTGCCGCTTACCGTTGCCGTCTCTGATGCTTTGGTGGTTCGCGCCGCCGACCGATATTATGCGATTCCGCTAGTGCAGATTGAGCGGGTAGTACGTATCAATCCAGAAAAGATTTACGACTATTATCAGTCAGGTGCGGCCGTGCTTAACTTTGAAGGTACCGATTATCGCGTCCGTTATTTAAATGAGATTTTATCAGGTAATAAACTCAATGAGCTGGTCGTTAATACCAATACCAGCGTCCCGCTTATTATTATCAAAAACCGTAGTGGACAAAATATGGCACTACAGGTTGATCAAATCGCAGGCTCACGTATCGAAGTCGTGGTAAAACCTTTGGGACAGCAGTTCTCAAATTTATCGGGTATCTCAGCTGCGACCATCATGGGTGACGGCTCGGTAATGCTTATTCTTGATTTGATTGCGTTGATGCGAAATGCCGCTTTGGTGAAAGAAGGAGCAAAACCTGCTATCGGTGTCCGTAGCAGTACAGAATCTAAAGCCACCATTTTGGTCGTCGATGACTCAGTCACGGTACGAAAAGTCACCTCACGTTTCTTAGAACGTCAAGGCTTCAATGTGGTGCTTGCCAAAGATGGTATCGATGCACTTGAGATTTTACAAGAAACCACACCAGACTTGATGCTACTTGATATTGAAATGCCGCGAATGGATGGTTTCGAAGTTGCGACACAAGTTCGCCACAATAGACGCCTGCAACATTTGCCTATCATTATGATTACCTCACGGACTGGTGAAAAGCATCGCGAACGCGCGTATGAGATTGGCGTCAATGACTACATGGGCAAACCTTTCCAAGAAAATCAGCTTCTTAATAAAATCCAAGCGTTGTTGGGTACAGAGGCTGGCTTAGTTAATGAAGGATAAGGTACATGCCTTGGCGCTAAAGAATAAGCATAAAAGTGATATCAAGGTATTAGTCGTCGCAGAAGATCATCATCAGCGCATGGCTTTTTCAGATACTGTGCGCAGTTGTGGTTTGCAGCTAGTTGACTGCCTATCGCGGGCGCAGTTGCAAGATAAGTCTAACAGCTATGCCACGGCTATCGATATTTGGCTCATAGATGGTGATTACGATGATTATATGGCGACAGCGACCACCGCCGCTAAACCTGCTGCGGTGTTGGTAGGTTTTAGTCAGGCACCGTATCTTAATGAAGCCCAGCAATACGCCAAGTGGCAGCGTAAACTCAAGCGTAAGCTTGCGCAAATGCTGGCGCTGCCTATGCTAGTAAATAATACGGCTTATGAGAGTCCTGCTTATAAAGGCACTAACTATAAAGACACTGCCTACAAAAATGAAGCCAATGATTGGCATTATGTGGTATTTTTAGGCGCTTCAATGGGCGGTCCTAGTGCGGTCAAAGAATTTTTAGACCATTTATCGCCTGCGCTACCTGTAAGTATTCTATTGGCCCATCATTTTAACCAAACCATGATAGGTACCCTGCCACGCATACTCAATCGTCATAATAAGTGGCGCTGTCAGCTGATTACCACCTCTCAGCGTTTGCGCAGCGGACAATGCCTTATTGTGCCTATTGATAAACAAATTATCTGCGATTCAACTGGACGTATTATCTTAGTAGATCAAGCTTGGGAGGGCGATTATAAGCCCGCTATCGGTCAAATCTTGAAAAACACCAGTGACGTTTATGGCAGTGAGCTGATCAATATTATATTTTCAGGGATGGGCAATGATGGTACGCAATATTTAGACTTAATCCAAGATAATGATAGCCAGTTGTGGGCGCAAGACCCGAGCTCAAGCGCTTGCCCTAGTCAGCCGCAGGCCATTATTGATTCAGGATATTGTCAGTTTGTCGGCAGTCCCCAAGCCTTAGCAGAAAAACTTACCCATTACATTGCTGAGAGGGCAGTGAACGCCTCTTCGGATCCATTTATTGTGAGCGACTTATGAAACAGATTTTAAAACACTCGTTTGAGGCCGTGAGCTTATTGACCACTAATAATGGTATGCTCGACGTGACGATTGTGCCAGCAGTCGACCAACCTGATTGGATTATTCCTAGTAGCCTGATTTTAAGTGTCGATGAGTGCAGCGAATATACGTGGAATTATGAGTGGCAACAACAAGAGGTCGCTGTATTCCACCTATTGCCGCGTCATCACACGCCGGATAAAATGATTGTCTTAGAAGGGAACACGGCCGCGCACCGTATCGCGCTACAGACGGCAGGCGAGCTGCGCCAACTACAGGCACGTATCTCTGATGTCAAAGATGTCGATCTGCCTGAGCATTTTATCAATGCAGAGCGCAAAATCGATAAGGTTCAGCAGCGCGTACAAGAAGATGTTGTGTTATCCTACCTCTTTCAAACGGTGATGATTGATAATACGCTTTACTTGGTGCCAGATTTGGATAAAATCGCCCATCAATTGGTTGATTTAGACAGCTAGTTTGCTCATGGTTACGCTTGTCATACTGGTCTTTATCATTAGCTCTGAGATAGCATAATTAGCTTTGAGATAAAACATTAAAACGCTTCTTTGTCGGCGCATAGCTGTTTATCAATCGCTGTTTATCAATGTCATTTCATCAGCTTCAGTCAGCACCGATGAGCACAATGCGCACAATGAGCAATAGGGGTGATAAAATACACTATGAATAACGTCCATTCAAATCTAACAAGGTGGTCGGTTGCTAGTCGAATTTTTCACTGGGTTAGCGCCATTTTATTACTGATCACTTGGATCATGATACTTTTATATGACAATCTTGATAGCAAGGTCTATATCGGCTTGCACAAAGCGTTTGGGGTCAGTTTGTTATTTTGGACGATTGCCCGCGTGATCAGTCGCGTGTTTACCAAAGCGCCGCCAGCGGTCGTAATGCCAAAATGGCAAGTGTTCATATCTCACCTATCTCACTTTGTTTTATATGCTTTATTAATCGCTATGCCCATTGCAGGACTACTCATGACTGTCTATGGCGGCCGAGCGGTTGACGTCTTTGGTTTATTTCAAATTCCTGTCTTTGTTACGCCAGATAGGGGTTTGGCACGGCTTTACAATGATTGGCATACTGATGTTTTGTGGCCAATGCTTATCGCTTTTACTTTGCTTCATATTGCCGCCGCTTTACACCATCAATTTATCAAAAAAGACAATATTATGGCGCGTATAAAATAGAAGCTTAAAGAAAAAGATAAGAAAAAACGCGCATAAAAAAGCCCTAAGTATCTGCTTAGGGCTTTTCTTTGTATAAGTAAAATGTATAAATATAAGGTTAAGCAGCCTACTTTTTATGTTCAGGCAAACTGATATTCATCTCGAGCACGTCTAAGCTGTCTTCAGAGCGGTGATTGATATTGACATCATCAATCTGCACACCGTTGACGTACTTATTAACCACTTCTAGTATTTCACGTTTCATTTTTTCGATACGGTCAGTGGTCAAGCGATTGTTCAAGCGATTTTCGCTGGCAACGATGACCTTTAGACGCTCAGTTGCCATGTTGGCGCTGCCAGTATTACTGCTGTCGTCAGTACCAAATAGGCTACTCCAAAATCCTTTTTTCTTACTCATTCTTAACCCCCAAACCAGCGCTGTAATAGACTTTTCTTCTTCACATCAATGTGACGTAATGGACGCTCTTCCCCTAAGAAACGGGCAACGATATCGTCATAGCATTGTCCAGCGACAGAGTCGGTATAATGAATCACAGGCTCACCGTGGTTAGATGCCTCAAGCACAGAATGGCTTTCAGGAACCACACCCAGTAACGGCACCTTTAGAATATCGTTAGAGATGGTATTGATATCCATCATCTCGTTAGCGGCTGCGCGGTCTGCATTGTAGCGAGTGATGATAAGATGTTCACGTACCGTCCCTTGGTTTTCAGCCACTTTTTTGGTTTGGCTTTGCAAAATACCAATAATACGGTCCGAGTCACGTACTGAAGATATTTCAGGGTTGGTGACAATAATGGCTTCATCAGCATGATACATCGCAAGCTGGGCACCGCGCTCGATACCAGCAGGCGAGTCACAAATGATATAGTCAAACTGCTTGGATAGCTCATCCATGACTTCTGCCACGCCTTCGTCCGTTAACGCATCTTTATCGCGCGTTTGACTGGCGGGTAGAATGTATAAGTTTTCTAGTTGCTTGTCTTTTACCAGCGCTTGAGATAAGCGGGCATTACCATTGATAACATCGACAAAGTCATAAACAATTCGATTTTCGCAGCCCATAATCAAGTCCAGATTACGTAAGCCTACATCAAAATCGATAACAACTGTCTTATAGCCACGTAATGCTAAACCGGCAGCAAAAGAAGCGCTGGTCGTGGTTTTGCCCACACCGCCTTTACCCGAAGTGATTACAACAATCTTCGCCACAATGGCACACTCCTATGAATTGATGGGATATTTATGAGATGAAACAGTATAGATATAAAGTAGCACAATTATTCGTCGTTTATCTAGCGTATATGTGCTATCTGCGAGCGTAAGCCTAGCATAAATATACAAAAACTTATAGCCGGTCTGTAGTTAAGCATAAAAAACAGCCGCTATATCACCTTTATGTCAGCGCAGCACATATAAGCTGGTAAATAGTGGCAGAGCTAAAAATTCATCATAGCGCAATTTTGTTAAATAAACTTACTATAATATTAACCATGCTACTTGGGCAGCCAATTTAGAATTTATTACTCAGCTTATCTAAAACAAAAGTACTAAACCAACAGTCTTAAATCAGCAGCGCTAAACTAACATTGATGAGTTAAAGTCTTTGAACAATTTAACATAAAACTGACTTAAGCATTGTCCATAACGGTAAAGACCAAGCCCTGACCTTCTAAATAACGCACTTCAACGGATTTATCAATCACATGTTCGGGCAAATTGTCGCGCAGGCAGTAAGTACCAGCGACTGATACCAAAGAAGGGTTAAACACTTGGCAGAAAATACGCGCGTCTTTATCACCCGTCGCGCCTGCGACCAGGCGGCCTTGGGCGCGGCCATAGACGTGCAGGTTATTGTCGGTAATGGCTTCGGCGCCGCTATTGACGCTATTGGTTAAAATTAAATCGCCGCCAACATGGTTAAGGCTTTGGCCCGAGCGTAGCATTTGATCATAAATAAGACTGGTAATATGCTCAGCGCTGATGAGCGTTTCTGCGGTCAACGGGGCTCTAGCTGACTCATCGGCTTCGGTTGCGGCAGCCGTCTGGCTACGCGCTGTTGAGCTCGCCTGCTCGGCAGTTGTTGTATGGTCAGCGCTATTATAGTCAGCGCTACTGTTTACCGTGTCGTTAGTAGATACAGCCGACTGGGTATTCGCTTCAGTAGCAGCGACTTGGCTTAGCTGCGTAGTGACTTTTTTACTGGGCAAAATGCGCTCGATACGTTTGCCGTCCGCTGGGAATATTGCTAAGCGCAGCTTACGTGCTTGCTCATCAAGTACACCCGTAACCACGCCGATAGGTTGCAAACCCCACGACCAAAGTAGCTCTACCAGCGCCGATAAATCTTGCTCAACATCGCTATCAATCAACACAGGGATATTGCTGTTTTTATTGCTGAGCGTGCTATCAAGCTGGTCAGCAATCGCCGCAAAATCATCGGTGCTAAACTGTAGCCGCGAAAAGGTCAACATCTTGCCGTAAAATGCCAAAGCGGGCGTGGTAGGTGAGTCAAGCGCCTGCTGTTTATCGTTTGAAATCGTCATATATGAATCCTCAAAAATGGTCGTGTTGCAGTGTTCAATGTGCCGTTTTTGCCTCGGCATATAGCATCAAAGTCTGGTTATTAAAAGTATGATTATTAAAAGATCTGGTTCTTATTAAAATCATTATAAATTAAGCATGTCCTGATGCTTCCATTGCTGAACCTTTATTTGCGCTTCAAATTCATCCAGACCATCAGCGATGATGCTTGCGATTAACGTATCAAGGGCGCTGTTATCGGTATCGATTTGAGCGACGCCGCTGGCAATAGCAACCATTAAAGCATCGATACGTTCGGCGTCAAGCAGGCGCTCGTTTAGCGCATACACCACGTTTTCGCCAATATTGTGCCCGACATGCTGGAGCTGAGATTCAATTAAAGTGCCGGCAATGGGTATCATGCGTAGATAGCGGCGTAGCTCAGGCGTATTGGCCAGCCCCTCTTTAATCGCGTTGCCCATTTCCGTGGCAATCATAGCACCGCCACCCGATGATTCGGTTAAGGCTTGCAACTTTGGCGCCAGCTCGGTACGCAGTAGCGATAGCACCGCCGCTTCAATCTCATCACGATTGCGCGCGATAGTAGAGTCAATAAACGACTTATGCATTTTAGGATCGGTTAGCTGCTGGCGAAAGGTCTGAATGGTGGTTAAGATGACGCGGTCAGACAATTCTTCTAACAGTAAATTGATATAAAAATTAATGCGATTGATCCACGGCTGCGGCAATACCTGATAACCCAGCTGATATAAGCGGCGTCCAATAATCACGGCGCGAAATAAACGCAGCGCGCGCAGCTGCGGGAAACAGCCCAATACCTCGTACCAATGCACAAAAGGGAAGAAGAACCAGCGGTAATAAATTTTTTGTTTAATGGCAGTCGCCCAGCGTAACAGCAGCTCAGCAATCAAAAATAGGGTAAAGAAGCCGCCTGCGGTTCGTAACGAATCATGGACATGGTTTTGGTACCAATTTAGTGTCTCGCTCATTGCTAAACGCGGCGCCGTATTGCTACTAAAATTACTCATCAAGATAGCGTCAATACTGATGAGTAATAAATCAATACTGATGGCGATAATCATCACGATATCGTAGGTCAGCTTCAAGCGATTGGGCTTGGGACGGTTTGGTTTTGGCGGCGGGCTATGCGATAAATCTGAGGACTGATTGAGCGCGGGCGTTGGTTCTATAGGCGCGCTGGTAGTAGAAGAGGCGGGCACAGTCATACCTTATTAAATAATAAATGGCTCAGTAGTGAAGCGCTTTACGCCAACCACTACCAAATAAGCAGCGAGTTTTAACGGTTATTCACATTATCAATGAATCATGCCAAAAAACAAGCCATCAACCATTATAATTTGGTATTTTATCCCTTATCTATTTATACAAAATCCTTATGCATGAAAACCTTTTGCAGAAAAACCTTTTGTATAAAAAATTTGATATACCATCAGTCGACCAGTTAGCCGACTGAAAGAAGAGAGAGTTTTGAATATTATGCTAAGTATTTGATGTTTGAGCGGCCTCTCTTTCATCAAACTCAGCGAGCATTTTTGTAATGCGTTGGTCTTTTTGCTGCCAAATTTGCTCGACCCAATCAAACATTTGCGCTTTGATAGCGTCATCGTTTTCATAGCCGCCGTTTTGAATGCCCACAAACAGGTCTTTGGGTATGTCGATATAACGGACATCGACGCCCAAGCGTTTGATATTGCCCTTCCATAAATCGCCATAACTCGGCACGCCGTCGGGATAGACGATGGTCATATCTAAGATGCCATCGATGTCAGCGCCCAAAGCGTTAATGGCCAGCGATAAACCGCCAGCGCGTGGTTTTAACAGATGCTTATAGGGGGAGTTTTGCTTAGCGTGTTTTTCTTGGGTAAAGCGTGTGCCTTCTAGATAATTTAACAAAGTAAACGGCTTATCTTTTAATAAGGCACAAGCGCGCTTGGCTTCCTCGATATCTTTACCTTTAAGGGCAGGGTTTTTGGCAACCGCTTCTTTAGAGTGCCGGCGCATCATTGGAAAGTCTAAAAAGTAAAACGCTTGCCCAACGATGGGAATGTAAATCAGCTCAAACTTGGTAAAAAAACGCGTCAGCGGTAAGCGCTTTTCACTGATGTATTGCACGATGCTGGTATCTACCCAAGATTGATGGTTACTGACGAGCAGGTATTTACCGTCCATACGCACATCGTCCGGCAAGTTAATGCGCCAGTCTTTACGGGGCAAAATAGTATCGATCAGGGCATTATTGCTACTAATCCAGTGGTCAGCGATTTTAATTACTGTTTTATCAGCGATAGGGGCGCCTGTGATGATTTTACTCACGCCCATGAGCCATAACGGAATGCTACCGCCAAAGCTATTGGCAGCGATGACCCCACTTGCTGTGGCAAGCGACATTGCTTTGCCAAGTTTTGGGGCTCGTTCGTGTATTTTTTGCATAGCAGCGTTCAAGCGCATGTCCAATCCCTTCCTATTTATCTCGTTAATCTCTCAAACTTTTTTCATCGACTTTTGCAGCAACTTCGAGTAGCTGTCACATTGCTTATAAAAGCTCTGTTATTTGTTAAAATTTTTAGCATTAATAACAGATAAAAGCCTATTTAAGTCCAGTCATTATTTGACTTTATACTTTTAAAGTATGTTTGTAGCTGACCGGTTTATTGGCCAATTTTAGCAGAAAAGAATTAGAGTGTACGACTGTAAACGTGACTTGCGGTAACAAATAAGAGGCTTTTATAAACAGTGCTCTATAGATACCTATGCACTTTTCATACATAGATGTGACAAAATATTACACATAAATAGACGGCAATTGCCATAATAACAACAAGTGTGCATAGACGAATAAAGGCGCTTGTTAACGCATCGTTGTGATAAGCAATCGTGACAAGCAATATTTATAAAAAACACAATCTATCTATTAATATTCAATTTTTAACTTAAGAGGAAATATTATGCGTAATACATTAATGGTTGCAGCGTTGGCTTCAGGTTTGGCTCTCAGCGGTTGTACTACCGATCCATATTCTGGACAACAACGTTTGAATAAAACAGCAATTGGTACGCTAGCGGGTGCAGCTGGCGGCGCGGCTATCTCAAAAGCGACAGGCGGTAGTAAAACTGGTCGCGATGCTGCTATTGGCGCTGCATTAGGTGCAGGCGTTGGTTATTACATGGAGCGTCAGGCTAAGCAGCTTGAGCAGCAAATGGCTGGTACTGGCGTGACCGTTACGCCAAATGCTAATGGTAATATTGATCTAGTGATGCCAGGCAATATCACCTTTGCATTTGATAGTGCTTCACTGAACCCATCGTTTAGACCAACGCTTGATAAGCTTGCAGCGACGATGAACGAATATAACCAAAACACCATCACCATTGCTGGTCACACTGATAGCGTGGGTAATCCATCTTATAACATGAATTTGTCGCGTGATCGCGCCAATGCTGTTAGGAATTATCTGGTTAGTCGCGGCGTAGCTTCTAACCGTATCAACGTCGTTGCTTATGGCCAAACTCGTCCAATTGCTGATAACAGCACTGATTTTGGTCGTCAGCAAAACCGCCGTGTTGAGCTAACCGTAAACGCGCCAAGCAGCGTGCGTTAATCAGTAGTCAGTTTACTAAGATAGTAGACAGTTTACTAAAAATATTGATTTGGCTAAAAAGACCAGCATAAAGTTGGTCTTTTTTTGCTTAAAAATTGTTTAAACTTCAAAAAATTATATTTGATAATAGTTATCAATAACTTTATAATTTGCAGGCATTGAATGTTAATCGTGTTTCATTCGTGTTTCATTCGTGTTTAACTCATATTTAACTCATATTTAACTAAGGTTTAAACAGCTACTAAAGTTTTACCTTATGAAATTATAATTCTTTGCCTCTGTAAACTGCCATTTTGCTATTTTATCTTTTGCCATTTTATTTAATGTATTTCATCGAGGACGTGTATGAATAACAGCCCAGCGACAAGCCGTAAAATTTTACCGACTACTTTAGCTGCTGCATTGGCAGGGATACTGCTAGTATCAGGATGTACCAAACAGTCTGATGAAACCCCAACGGCAGATGCGCAAACTGACGTCCAAGGGGCAGAAAACACAGATAGCAAAACCTCGTCCGCTGCTGAGCAAGCGCATACCGATCGCTTGCTGATTAGCTATGCAGATATGGCACACGCCGTCTACAAGGATGCTTTAGAGACTGCCAAGACCTTACAAACGGCGGTCAATACGTATGTAGAAACACCGACTCAAGCTAACCTTGACGCTGCAAAGGCTGCCTATAAAGCGGCGCGTCAGCCATATTCACAGACTGAGGTGTTTCGCTTTGACGAAGGTTTTGTGACGGCTAATGATAAACGTGCCATTGGTAGTGTGGATGGTTGGGAAGGGCAGGTGAATGCTTGGCCGCTTGATGAGGCATTGATTGACTATGTCAGTGACAATTATGAGGGCGAATATAACAGTCCAGACAATATTATCAATAGCGACAGCATCACGGTTGGTAGCATAAAGCAAGATACGAGCACCATTACGCCTGAACTATTGGCTGAGATGAATGAGATTGGCGGCAGCGAAGCCAATGTTACCACAGGCTATCATGCGATTGAGTTTCTGCTGTGGGGTCAAGATACCAACGGCGTCGGTGAAGGCGCAGGTAATCGTCCGGTCAGCGACTATATGACTACCGATGGCGAATGTACCAGCGGGGAAACTAAAAACACCGATGCTAGTATTTGTGAGCGCCGTGGACAGTATTTAAAAGCGGTCACTCAGTTATTGGTCGATGATTTAACCGCGATGGAAGCCGAGTGGCAACCTGATAGCGAAAACACCTTGCGTAGCGACATGATGGCGCGTAAAGACAAAAATGCACTGCGTCAAATCATGTATCAAATGGGCAGCCTAGCGCTTGGCGAGCTGGCATCTGAGCGTATACAGGTTGCTTTCGTCACCGGCTCTACCGAAGATGAGCATGAATGCTTTAGTGACTTGACCCATTTAAGCTATGCCAATAATGCGCGCGGTATTCAAAATATTTTTAATGGCAGCTATAAAACCGTCGCTGGCAAGACCGTGGGCGGTTATGGACTAAAGAACTATCTTGTCGATACCGGCAATAAAGAAGCGGCTGATAAGTTAGCGGCTGACTTTGCTAAAGTAGAGGCGGCATTTAACGTGATCGTTGAAAAAGCTGAGAAAGAAGGCATCAAGGTCGATCAGATGATTGCAACGGTAGGTCAGGCGAGTAAGCACGGCATCTCTGCTGAAGAGCAAAATAAACGCCGCGGCTGGATTGAAAGCAGCATTACGAGCTTACAAGAGCTAACCGCCGGTATCGAAAACGCCGCAAAAGCGGTTGGTATCGACAATTTGGACGCCGATGCAGGCTCACAGTTTTAAAGTAGCGCTTACTGTTTAAAATAGGGGTTGTTGTTTAAAGCAGTGCTTGCTGTGTTCATGTGGGAAGCTATCCATTGCCTATATTTATGTGCCTGATGAGTCTTTATCAGTGAATGGGAATTATTTTCATGGAAAAGTAATTTCGGTGTAATATACACGTTGTCAACCGCTGTTGGCAGCGTGTTTTTTTATAGCGTATTAACATAGCCAGATATGTCAGGGTGTCGTGGTTACTTATCAAATAGCAGTAAAAAATTATAGTACGTGTTTTTAATAGTTCTGTAGCAGAACTAAGGTCCCCTATGAGCAGCAGCAATGTGTCAACCGCCAAACAATCTATCGCGTTTTATTCCTCTTTGATATTTAAGAATACGCCATTGAAGCTATCGCTAGGAATAGCGTGTGCATTATCATTAAGTGCATGCCAGCCGAGCGATAATGCTGCCAACAATACTGCCGATGCTAGTAGTCAAGCGCAAGAAAACAGCCATTCGCAAGCCATCACTTCTGAACGTGCGCAGACGATTGAAGCGCTGGCAGGAGTGCCTATGCAGCAGTTGGTCAGCTTTGATCCGCAAGAAATCAAGCAAGGCGGTGATACTGGCATAAGTATCACCACGAGCGAGAGCTACTCTAAACCTTCCTCAAATATTACTGCCTCACGTAAAGGCTCATTTTTTATTGGTAATGCGTTTTTTAGGCAGCCATGGGTGGTTGCGCCAGCCAGTACAGACAGCCGCGATGGTCTTGGCGCTTTATTTAACGTTGCCGCTTGTCAATCGTGTCATATCAAAGACGGTCGCGGTCATGCGCCGATGAGTAGTGACGACGATGCCGACAGTTTGCTGATCCGTCTTGCGATGCCAGCTACCACTGATGAGCAGCGGCAAAAATTAAAAAACTCCTTAATTGAAAAAGTGGTGCATCCTATGTACGGCGGTCAATTGCAGGATCGCGGCGTTCAAGGTGTCCCTGCTGAAGCCCGAATTGCAGTACAGTGGACAGATAAGCCGGTTACCTTTGCTGATGGTCATGTCGAGACTTTGCGCGCGCCAACCTTCAATTTGACCAAACCGGGTTATGGCCCATTTAATGATGAGCTGATGGTGTCACCGCGTGTTGCTTTGCCGATGATTGGGCTTGGGCTGCTTGAGCAAATTCCTGACGACGATATCAAAAAACAAGCGATAAAGGCAAAAAATGCCAATAGCGACATTAGCGGCAAATTTAATATGGTGATGGACCCGCAAACAGGGAAAGTCGCCTTGGGACGTTTTGGCTGGAAAGCGGGCCAAACCAAACTCATTACCCAAAATCAAAGTGCGTTTAATGAGGATATGGGGCTGACTTCTAACATCCGTCCGCATGAATCGTGTATGCCAACGCAGAGCGCTTGTGTCAATGCGGCGACTGGCGCTGATGAGCAAGGTAATGGCAAACCGCCCGTCGAAGTCAATGATGAGGTAGCAAAGTTTGTCGAATTTTATACCCGTAATTTGGCGGTGCCACATCGCCGCAATGCCGAAGACAAGCTGGTGTTGGCAGGCAAAAAACGCTTTTATGATATGGGCTGTCAAAGCTGTCATACACCAAGGTATCAGTTGCCAAAAACCGACGATGACCATCTTGAGCAGCACGGGCAAGTGATTTATCCTTATACGGATTTGTTATTGCACGACATGGGCAATGACCTTGCCGATCGGACAATAGCGGGCAAACTGCCATCAAAAGATTTACAGGTTGAATTTTTAGCCAATTCTTATGAGTGGCGCACACCTGCATTGTGGGGCATTGGGCTTGCGCAAACGGTCGATCCGCAAGCGACATTTTTACATGATGGCCGCGCGCGCACCTTGATGGAAGCGGTGCTCTGGCATGGCGGCGAAGCTGAAAAACAGAAACAAAAAGTATTAAAGTTAGACAAACAAGGCCGTGCTGAGTTAACGGCTTTCTTAAAATCATTATAAAAATTGGGCTACCTATAATTAGATGCTTATAAAAGAGATATACCCATCTTGCGTATTTAAGGAACGATCTATTTTATTGCGTATCGATTATATTTTAGCTATCTCTTTTATGTGTAGCGATTTAAATAATTACCTATATCAATACCCCTATAAATACTGAGAAACTTATGAAATTAAACCCTGCTTTAGCAATGGCACTATCAGCGTTAAGTGCTGGTATTCTTATCAGCTGCGTCAAACCTGCAGAAGAAAACAAAGCGCCAGAGGTAGATAGTCAAGTCGCCCAAGACAAAACAGCAACCACTAGCGCCGATGACAATAATGGCAGTGCAGTGAAAGTGACCGCGGTTGATGTCAGCGCTGAGACTGGAAAAACCTATTTGTCCCATGTGGCAAAAGATATCGTCATTCCAGTTTATGCTGATGTGACTAAGCAAAGTAGTTTATTGCAGGATTTGGCACAAAAGCATTGCCAACAAGCGCCAGTTAGCGGTGAAGAATTAAAAGAATTGCGCGACCAGTGGCTCGTGCTAGCACAAGCATGGGCAAGCGCTGAGATGGTTAACTTTGGTCCAGCGACGGCGAGCATGAGTAATTTATATATCAATTACTACCCTGATGAGCGCGGATTGGTACACAGTGGCGTTGCTGAATTGATTGCCGCCAATCCTAACCTCACCGCCGAGCAGTTGGCTGACGAGAGCGCCATCGTCCAAGGTGTACCAGGCTTAGAAGAAGTGCTCTACGCTAATGATAGCTTGGATGCTGGGCAATGCGCTTATGTGATCAGTGCCAGTAGCGCGTTAAACACCCGACTCAAAAATATCGAAAAGGACTGGCAGCAAAACTCAACCGAGTTATTAGCGATTGATACCACCACTGATAATGATCGAGGTCTGAACCAGTGGTTTAACTCGTTACTTTCATTGGTTGAGACCATGAAATCTAACGCTATCGATCAGCCACTCGGCCTAACGGGTAAAGCTAAAGGACATCTACCAGCCGCTACCGCTGGACAAAGCCGTGCTATTATCAACGCTAAATTGGCTATACTAAATAAAGCTCTGACTGATCCCGTTTTGACCGCTATTCTTGGTAGTAACAATGAAAATGAAGTGGCGGATAGTCTATCGACCGCGCTTGCTGAAACCAGCACGTTACTGGCGCAAATGCCAGAAGACTTGTCCAATGCTGATAAAGCGGCGCAGCAAGAATTGTACGACCATCTGACGACCATTACACGCTTGATTAAGCGTCAATTGATTCCGACCCTCGGCCTGCGTGTCGGCTTTAACAGCACTGATGGCGATTAAATAATGCTTACTATCAACGTCAACGCTAAGACAGCAGATAAAAAGCCGGATAAGCAGCCTTACTACGAGCTGCTCGCGACATCCGCATTGACAGCGCTTGGCTCAGTCGTAGGTACAGCAGCGCTTGTCGGTGTCCATCATCATTACCGCAAGCAGCGTCAGCCCAATGCAAGCTTACGAGATTATGGAGTAGGTCTACGCTCGCAGTTGCAGCTGCTAACGCAATTTCGCTATGCCTGTCAGCAAGCAGCTCTTGCATGGCAACAGGCTTATCGCCTACCAACGGGTGCTGAGCATTTTTCCCATCATAACAGCGTCACTGACTTTAGCGCGCTACGCTCATTACATACGACCACGTTACTGCCGCGTCCTGTTTGCTGGGTTAGTGGTGTGGCGTCTATGCCAAAAAATATCGCCTTAGCACATGACGACAGCCATGAAAATGACTTTGGCGTGGTTGGTATCGATGCCGATAGACAAATTGTTTGGCAAACCACCATGCCCGAACGCGTCCACGATATTGTCGTTCAACCTATTTCTAATGCGCAAAACTCATCTGCTAAAAATGACCAAACACGCGATGTTGTCGTTATGGGCCGTCGCCCAAGTGAGAAGTTTTGGGTGTTAGATACGGCAAACGGACAAGTAAAGTTTGCTATTAAAGCATCAACGCAGCGTCATTTTTACGGCCATGCTTGCTATAGCTTAGACGGTAAACTGCTCTATGTGACCGAAAATGACACCATAAGTTTAGACGGCAAAGTTGGCGTTTATGCTGCTTATGATGATTATAAAAAAATAGCGGAATTTGATTCTTATGGTATTGGCCCGCATGAGCTGATTATGCATCCTGATGGCGATACGCTGGTGATTGCAAATGGTGGTATTAAGACTGAGCAAGCGTCTCGCGAAGAGCTAAATTTAGACAGCATGCACCCTTCATTGGTTTATCTCAATCGTCATAATGGCACCTTACTTGAGCAAATTACGCCCGAGCACAATCAAATGAGCGTTCGTCATTTGGCCATGCACAATAATGGTACTGTGATGATAGGTATCCAGTTCCAAGGCGAAAAGCACATCAATGTTCCCTTGGTGTTGACGCATAAGCGCGGTGATGCTGATTTTACAGCGCTTGAGATGCCCAACAATCAATGGCAACGCTTCCATCAATATATTGCTAGCGTAGCAGTCGATAGTGAGCGTAACTTATTATGCGTGACCACACCGATTGGTGGCTGCGCGGCAATTTATGATTTAAACACGCGAGCATTCATTGGTGATGTCAATTTGCCCGATTGTGCAGGGGCAGCGGTGTTTTTTAACCAGAGCGCTAATAAAAAAGACGACAACACTGAGAAATCAGGTTTTATCGTTAGCGATGGGCAAGGCCAGCTAACTAAGATAAGTGTGGATCGCGTAGCAAGTGCGGAGTTGTCTGCTAGCGATAAAGAGGAGCGTCTCTTGACAGACAGCAAATCTCATACGATGTCGTTTGACAATCACTTGCAAGCGCTATGAATATGAGTGTGCCACCAGAATACACGTCCTTATTAGCAAGCGCTATACAGGACTTAGCGCAAGCGCAAATTGAGCTACAGATGACGAAAAAGCGCGTTAAAAATATCAATTTTCGTCTAAAGCCGCATAAATTACTGGTATCTGTGCCCATGGTTATTAGCACAGCGCAGGTGGCACAGGCTGTCAATAAACGTGTGCCATGGGCGCTCGCCAATCACCCGCAAGTGTTAGAACAGTACAAACGCAAGCAAAGCGCTTTATCTCAGTCAGCAAGCGCCAATCGTCCTACGCGGTTGTGGGGGGTAGAGCAAGCGTTTACGCTCAGTCATGACGAAAAAGTTGCCTATTATCGACAACATCTCTCTAAAGTAGCGCCTTCATTATTTGAAAAATGGCAGCCTATCGTCGGCGCTTATGCTAATGAGATACGCCTAAAAAAAATGTACACGCGCTGGGGCACTTGCAACACGCGCGCGCGGCGAATTTGGTTGTCTGTATATCTGCCCGCTTATCCTATCGAATGTTGTGAGTACGTCATCGTCCATGAATTGTGTCATTTGCACCATGACAATCATAGCCGCGCGTTTTGGCAAACCGTAGCTGCCGCGATGCCTGATTATAAGCGCTGGCATAATATGCTAGCAGGAAAGAGGGGACAATTAGATTAAAGTCCTGCTACCCCTAAACAGCCAGATATCTCGCCGTAATCTGCTAAGATAGGTTTTTCTATCAAGACAAGGATGCCCTATGGAAAACGTCAACCAAGCCGATTTTTGGCAGCAGCGTTATGAACAAGACAGTATCGGCTGGGATATGGGACAAGTATCGCCACCGCTAAAAGCCTATATCGATCAGCTACCTGAGGCTGCTAAAGATCAAGCTATTTTGGTAGCGGGAGCGGGTAACGCCTATGAGGTTGGCTACTTACACGAGCAAGGATTTACCAATGTTACCTTGGTTGACTTTGCCCCTGCGCCGATTAAAGCATTTGCCGAGCGCTACCCTGACTTTCCCAGTGAGCACCTAATCTGTGCCGATTTTTTTGAGCTATCGCCTGCGCAATACCAGTTTGATTGGGTGCTTGAGCAAACGTTTTTTTGTGCGATTAATCCTGCGCGCCGCGATGAGTATGTCAAGCAAATGGCCGCCCTTCTTAAACCAAATGGTAAGCTGGCTGGTTTACTTTTTGATAAAGACTTTGGACGAGCTGAGCCACCGTTTGGCGGTACAAAGGCTGAATACCAACAGCGTTTTGCGCCTTATTTCGATATTGAGATTATGGAGCCGAGCTATAACTCGCATCCGGCGCGGCAGGGCAGTGAGCTGTTTATTAAGATGCGTGTAAAATCTTAATCTCACGCTGGATATTATGCCGCGCTTGTTCCTCTAGTCGAGAATGATAGTAATTGCTCAGATAAAGCGCCGGATGCGCTAATAAGTCTGTTAATACCGCGATGCGTCCGGCGCGGTAATCTGCATTTGAAACATGCGCATACTCTTGGCGAATAGCTTGTGCATATTGCGCATACTCAGCCCAAGATGCGCCTAAAATGCTTAAATCTATATCGAGTAAGTAGGCCGCATCGCTTTCTTTTTCTTTAGCATTGTCTCTGTTTTTATCTGAGCAATCATCAACTTTTTCAATTTGGTGATTGGCAGTCATCATAATCAGCGCATGGATATGTTGGCATTGTTCAGCCGTTAAATATAGGCTTAACGACTCTACGGCATATTCTGCACTTTTAAGCTCATTATCAGCGCACGTCGGCTCGTATATCACATCATGATAAAAGAGAGCCAACGCAATAATATGCGGCTCATAAAGGTGCTGCCTGATTTGGTCAAACTGGGCAAATAACTGCTGAATATGCTGCAAAGTATGATAAGCGCGCTGGGTTTCGTTATAGCGCCTAGCGATATCTTGCCAAAGCGCTCGCCCTTTTACTGGTTCGATATCATTATTTATAGCCGCTAAATGCGTATAAAAACGCCTGCCCAGCTTATTATCTATTTGCAAAAAAGCGCTCATATGTAACCTTTACTTTATAGCTACCGATAATTTATCAGCCGTCATTTATTTGTTATTAGCAGCCTCTTCAAGCGCTTGTTTAAACAATTGACCGAGCAAATTGACATCATCAACGCGGGCATAATTTAAGCGGGTGACAAAGGCAATATGACGATGCGGGCCTGCCTCGCTTAAGGGCACTGCGACTGCATTTTGGTTTTGTAGATGCAATTGATCGAGTGCCATCTCTGGCACCAATGTCGTGCCCATATTGGCAAGCGCCATTTGTATTAAGGTATTTAAGCTGGCATCAGAAAAGCTTGATTTCATCTGCGCGCGGTCAAAATGACAAACCGTCAAGGTTTGATCGGTCAAGCAATGTCCTTCGCCAAGCAGCATCAGATTCGCCGCTGCCAGCTCATCGGCGTTAATTTTTTCAAGCTTGGCATGGGCATCGTCTTTTGGAAAGACAGCAAAAAAATCCTCTGCCCAAAACTCAAAGGTATGCAAACCATCGACCGCATAAGGCAGCGCAATAATCGCCGTATCAATATGACCGTAGCGTACTTGCTCAAGTAAGCGCTCGGTTTGCTGCTCGATAACGGTCATGCGAAATTCAGGATAATGCTTACGCAGCGCTGGCAACACTTTTGGTAGCAGATACGGCGCAATCGTCGGAATGATACCGACCGTCATAGGGTAAGCAAGCGGGGACTGATGGCTATGCGCCCGCGTGGTCAAATCGTTGACTTCAGAAAACACCCGCTGCGCCCGTCTCAGGATGTCCTCACCGATGGGCGTAATCAAAACCTGCTTATTATTACGCTCAAAAATCTGCGTATCCAATTGCTTTTCTAGCTCAGCGATACCTAAGCTTAGCGCCGACTGCGAAATATTACACTCTTCCGCCGCGCGTTTAAAATGACGATGTTTAGCAACCGCTAAGGCAAACTCAAGTTGACGTAGGGTAATCATAAAACCTCTCTGTTAATGGGTTTCTAAGGCTATTTGTTTTAAGCGTTTATCTTGTGTACTATAGCAATTTAATACCACTGTACGTATAAGAAGACCGTTAGAATAGTTTAACAAGTTTAATAAAACAAAACATCACATTAAAAACTTTTAACTGGATTAACCATAGAATTCGCGTATAGTTTGTCTTGTAACCCAGTTAATGAGCGGGTTCGTGGCAACCTTCAACAATAAACATCCATTAACTTAACAACAATCCATCAAAAAAGGAGCCAATCATGGCGTCAATTATCAATCAAGAAATTCCAGAGTTTTCAGCAGAAGCGTTTGTAAATGGTGAGTTCAAAACCATCACCTCAGAAGACGTAAAAGGCAGCTGGGCAATTTTTATGTTCTACCCAGCAGACTTTACCTTTGTTTGCCCAACTGAACTTGAAGACATGGCAAACCAGTACGAAGAGCTTAAAGGCTTAGGCGTAGAAGTGTACTCAGTATCAACCGATACTCATTTCACCCACAAAGCATGGCATGATTCTTCAGATGCTATTGGTAAAGTTACTTTCCCAATGATCGGTGATCCAACTGGCCGTATCACTCGTGGCTTTAACGTCATGATCGAAGAAGCAGGTTTGGCTGAGCGTGGTACTTTCTTAGTTGACCCAGACGGTAAGATTCAAGTTGCTGAAATCCATGCTGGCGGTATCGGCCGTAGCGCAAAAGACATGGTTCGTAAAGTAAAAGCGGCACAGTATGTGCGCGAAAACGACGGTGAAGTTTGCCCAGCAGCTTGGGAAAAAGGTCAAGAAACGCTAAAACCAAGCCTAGATCTAGTAGGTAAAATCTAAGTCAGTATAAACCTAAATAAGTATTTAGATAACTAGCTACTTAGATGAATAAAATATTAAGGGTGAATTTTAATAGTTAGGGTTTAGTAAATAGTAAACATGCTATTAATTTCTCACTTAAAAAAGTCCCCATCAGCCATGGTTGATGGGGCTTTTTTTTTACTTAATTTTTATTTATGCACAAAATTACATGCTGTCTACAGAATGTCACCTAAGCGCATTCGAACTTTATAACTAAGCCTCTATGATAATAAGTGTCTATGATAATTAAGTGTCTATGAAAGTAAAGATGGCTATAACAAACGTCTTTAATGCTCAGCCGCTAAAAAACGTTTGTTATGTTGATGTCAATAACACTAATCGGTAATAAAGAGAGGACATTATGAGTAACGATAAATCATCTGATAAAGAGTTTCCAAAACAAGAGCAGTCGCTGCCAGGGTCGCAGCAGGCGCAGCATCCAACCCCTGAGGTACTGCCAAAAGAATATCCAAATGGCAAGCTTGCTGGAAAAGTCGCCGTTGTCACTGGTGCCGATAGCGGAATTGGTCAAGCCGTGGCGATATTGTTTGCCAAAGAAGGCGCGGATGTGGTGGTCGGCTATTTGTGTGAAGATGAAGATGCCAACAAGACCAAAAAGCACGTGGAGTCTTATAACCGGCGCTGCGTATTGGTTGCGGCAGATTTGTCACAAGAGTCCAACTGCCAAAAGCTGGTCGATACCGCCATCTCAGAGTTCGGTAAAATTGATATTTTAGTAAATAACGCGGGGATGCAAATTGAACAAGAATCTCTTACTGACATCAGTAGCGAGCAGTTTGATAAAACCATTCATACCAATTTTTATCCGCATTTTTGGCTGAGTAAATTTGCCTTGCCGCATATGTCAGCAGGTAGCGCGATTATCAATACGACCTCTATCACCGCTTATCGCGGCAGTGACCATCTGATTGATTATGCTGCTACCAAGGGCGCGATTTTGTCTTTCACCCGCGCTTTAGCCAATAATTTAATGAGTCATGATAAAGGCATTCGCGTCAATGGCGTGGCGCCAGGGCCTATTTGGACACCACTTATTGTGGCCTCATTTACCCCTGATGAGGTAGAAAAATTTGGTCAAAGCACGCCTATGGGCCGCGCCGGTCAGCCAAACGAAGTTGCGCCTGCTTACCTATACTTAGCAAGCGACGATGCAAGTTATGTGACGGGTCAGGTCATTCATGTGAATGGCGGCGAAATTGTCGGTGCATAGAAGTTTGGATGCTTGGTTGACTAAAAATAGTTAATTAAGAAAGAGCTAATTAAAAAAGGGCTTATCAAACGGCCATTAACCCAAACCCGTTAAAAATAACGGCAAAAAATAACGGCTTGATTTGATGAGTGAGTGATCATCGAATCAAGCCGCTATTAAATCAGGTAAAGTTATAGAATAAAGTGCTTAGAAAGCGCTTAGACGGCAGAATTAATTTTGTTTTTATCGATTATTCTATAAATTTCATCTTTTAGATGTAGCTTTCGCCTTTTTAGCTGCTCTATTTCTTCGTCACAACTGGCGTGGGTCACCAAATCTTTATCGAGCTGATTGATTTGCTGATCAAGCTTGCTATGCTCATCAAAAATACTCGCAAAGTGGCTGTCTTTCTGCTTAAGTTCGCAAATAATATCTCTGTTGTCTTGCCATGTATCAGTCTTTCTCATGTTGTCATCCTTGGTATGAAGCGCAAGCTTATCAAAGCAATAGCGCATTTTAGTTAAGAGTGCTCTGTGAGGAGTGCTCTGATGAATTGATATGATTGTGAGACGTCAATATTACCGAGCCAAATCGTGATCCAGCTCAATCGTAACAGGCTTAATAGCAGCAGATAGGGCGTTTAATAAGTACAAGTAACAGTCAATCTGCTGGCAGGTAAATAAGACTTTTTCTTATTCGCCTCACTCGATTGTAGCGAAAAAAATTACCAGATACCATGGCTATCATTATTCATCGCTCCATGCATGGTTTTACAATTAATTAAAAAAATTGACTTACGATTTGTTTTATAAAACGTAAGGTTTAAGTTTATGCGCTTGCTCAAAGCGCGCAAACCCTTGATAATGGACGCATCAAAGGTGATAAGCCAAGCGTTTATAGCTTTTTAAATCAGCGACTTAACTTATGACCAAACCCTATTTAAACGCTCAGAATGATAGCGAGCGTTACATATTCGATAATAACGAGGAACAAACATGATAGATCAAAGTTTATTAGATGCCGTCAAAAGCTATAGTGAAAACATGACCCGTCCCATTAATTTTGTACTCGGTAGTGGCGAGCATAGCAAGCGCGCCGAGCTGATTGATTTTTTGACCAAAATCGCTGGCACAACAGACAAGATTAATTTTGATAGCACAGCAACTGATGACAGCTTACCGAGCGCGATTAGCTTTAAAGTCGTCAGTCATATTGATGGTGCATTGACCGATACGGGTATTGTCTTTAGCGGTATTCCGGGTGGCCATGAATTCACCTCATTGATTTTGGCAATTTTGCAAGCGGGCGGACATACGCTAAAACTAGACGAGGGCATTCAAAAGCTGATTAAACGCTTTAATAAGCCGCTACAGTTTCAGACTTATGTCTCATTATCGTGCCACAGCTGTCCAGATGTCGTGCAGGCGCTGAACCAATTTGCGTTATTAAATGATGACATCAGTAACGAGATGATCGATGGCGCCTTGTTCCAAGAGCAAGTAGAAGCCAATAATATCCAAGGTGTACCGGCAGTATTTTTAAACGGCAAACCGTTTGCCAATGGTAAAATCGACACGGCCAAATTGATTGAGAAATTACAAGAGCAGTTCCCTGATTTGTTGAGCGATGCCAGTGATGATGCTGAGCAGCTAGAGCAGCAAGATGTGACGGTTATTGGTGCGGGCCCTGCTGGCGTAGCAGCGGCGATTTATACCGCGCGTAAAGGCTTAAAAGTCACCATGGTCGCTGACCGTATTGGTGGGCAGGTCAAAGACACGCAAGATATTGAAAACTTAATCTCTGTGCCTTTAACCACGGGTAGTGAGCTGTCGGCGAACTTTGCAAAGCATTTGCACGAATATGACATTACGCTCAAAGAGCATGTCAGCGTGAAAGAAATCAGCGAAACTGAAGAAGAAAACTACCGTATTCATCTAAATACTGGTGAGACGTTTGAAACGCGTAGTATTATCCTAGCGACGGGTGCCCAGTGGCGCAAGCTTGGTGTGCCGGGTGAAGATGAAAACGTCGGTCAAGGCGTGGCCTACTGTGCGCACTGTGATGGCCCATTCTTTAAAGGTAAAGATATTGCGGTCGTTGGCGGTGGTAACTCAGGTATCGAGGCGGCGCTAGACTTGGCAGGTATCGTTAAGCACGTGACCGTTCTTGAATTTGCCGATGACCTAAAAGCTGACCAAGTACTGATTAATAAAGCCAAAGAAAAGAGCAATATCGATATCATTACCAGTGCTGCAACGCAGGAAATTAAAGCGAACGGTGGTAAAGTGACTTCACTTGTTTATCAAGATCGTAACAGCAATGAGACCAAAGAGCTTGATATTTCAGCGGTGTTTGTCCAAATCGGCTTGGTGCCAAATACTGAATTTATCAAAGGCTTTGTCGATTTAAACCGCTTTGGCGAGATTGAGATTGATGAGCGCTGCCGCACCGACCGTAAAGGCATCTTTGCCTGTGGTGACGTGACCACTGTCCCCTTTAAACAGATTAACATTGCGATGGGCGAAGGTTCAAAAGCCGCATTATCAGCATTTGAATACTTGGTGATGCAATAAGGTCATGAAGTAGGATTTTGTATTAATTCTTATCAATGTTTTAAACCCCTAAAGTCTATTACGACTTTAGGGGTTTTATTTTTTTAGCAGGAAGACTTAAAATTAGAGCACTCTTAATCGTCTAACAAATCCATACGCTTTGCCGCTTCATAGATACCTGTTGAACGGTTGCCCGTGCGACAAAAAATCAATATTGGCTGCTCAGCTTGATTAAAAAAGTCCGCAAATTCTTCGACATGGTTTTGGTTGAGCTCACTACCAGCAAAAGACACTTCTTTATAAGCAAGACCTGCTTTTTTAGCTGCCGCTTCAATCTCAGCGCTGGTTGGTTGATTTGGTTCTTCACCATCTGGACGGTTATTAATAATGGTTTTAAAGCCATTTTCCGCAATCATTGGTACTTGGTCAGGGGTGATTTGTCCGGTAATACTCACTTGATGGCTCATAGGAGCTCCTTTTTATTTTTAGCGTAAAAGTAAATTTTTATCATTAACATATAACGTTTAATTACGTTGTAGCGCCTTTTTACAGCAGACCTTGCATCAGCGCACTTTGGTACAGCAGTTTGGCGCGTGCACCCGTGCCGCAAAACATCAGGATGGGTTTGGGCATGGCGCGATAAAAGGCGGCAAATTGCTCGACGGTCGCTATGCTCAAGCGCTCGTCGTCAAACGGCAAATGCTGATAGGTCAAATTGGCTTTAGCACTCGCATCGGCAAAGTCACAGCTATTAGGCTGCGAGTTAACCTCAGCGTCAGGACGGATATTGAGCACAGAGCGATAGCCAAGCTCTGCAATCTTGACACACTGGCTTGGATAAATCTGCTTATAAATGGTCAAATCATCGGTCATAAGTGTTTCGGTCACGTATATTAAAGGCGTTTGGAGGTAGCGTGTTTTAAGTTAAGGGTCATTTTTTAAAGACTGTTTCTTCTTCTTTGAGAAGCGGAACTTTTTCAAGGCTTATAACTTTTAAATGTTTATAACAATTTAGCATAACACAGCTTTTATCATAGCTATATTTTGTCACAGACAATCACTGGTGTGATGCATGTAACATGACAACTAGGCAATTATAAGTTATGTTTCTTTTAGCGCGTTCACCGCATCCATGGTGCTTAAATAAACCTTTCCTGACAGACCAGTAATAACGGGGGTATGCTCGATAATATCCATTACAGGCCCCTTAATAAAACTAAAGCTTAAGTGTTTGTTTTGGTTTAATAGCTCTTGATTGAGGCTAATTAGCATTTCTTGTCCGGTCAAGTCGATATGATTGACCGCGGACATGATAAGGATGATTTCCTGCGCGTTAGGGTATTGCCGCGTGGCTTGTATGACGCTGCGATGCACGGATTCACTATTGCCAAAAAACAAGCTCTCATCGATACGTAGCATCAATAAATTGCGAAATGTCACCACATCATGGCGGTTGATATTGCGAAAATGACCCGTGTCCGCTAGCTGGCCGACGACGGCGACGTGGGGTTTGCTCGATTGCCAAATCAGGCTGGCAAACGATACCATCAAACCGATCACCAAGCCCGTATTTAAGCCAAATATCAGCACGCCAGCAAATGCGGCCATAAAACTTGCCGCGTCTAAACGGTCACGTTGCCATGCTGATTTTAAAGTCGCTATATCAATGAGGCCGATAATCGATGCCATGATGGTCGCGCCCAATAAGGCATAGGGCAGAGGCGCCAATAAATGACCAAAAGCAATTAACGCCGCAATCATCACCAATACGGTTACCAAACTTGCGGCCGGTGTTTTGGCGCCTGAGTCGGCATTGATAGCGGTACGTGAAAAGCCGCCTGCAATCGTAAAGCTTTGAAAAAAACCGCCCGCAATATTGGCCAAACCAAGTCCGTTTAGCTCGCGGTTAGCGTCAAAGGTTTCACCGCGTAGGCGCGCGTAGTTGCTTGCCACTGAACTGCTTGAAACAAAAATAATCAGTGCCATCAAACTTGCACTGGGCAACAGGTTTAAGGCTTCATGAAAATCAGGTATGTATGGTAGGGTAAAGGTAGGTAGCCCTTGCGGAATACTACCAATCGTTGCCACGCCGCGCGTTGTCCAATGTAAGCTCATGCTTAATACGATGGCAATGCCAAGTAAAATGAGCGGAAACAGACGTTCAGCCCATTTAGCATAAGAGGCCGACAACCAAGAGCGCCAGACCCATGTGCTAGCGTAGCGATTGGCAATTAACAGCGCAAAAGCAATGATACCGATTACTAAGGTTAGCGGATGCAATTGACGAGCATACATTTGCATACTCGCTAGGTAGCCAATCAAACCATTGCCTGCAATTGGGATTGCGGTCAAATACTTAAGCTGACTGACAAAAATCAATACCGCCGCGCCACTGATAAAACCAGCAGATACGCCGCGGCTGATAAACTGCATGATCCAGCCAAGCTTGAGCCGACCTGCCAGCCACAACAATACGCCAACCATCAAGGATAATAAACTGGCCATTAACGCGTACTGCTGCGCGCTCTCTGCAGCATAAGCATGCAGACTGCTTGCCGTCATAATCGCGGTGATAGCAACGGGGCCTACAGCTTGTACATTACTTGAGCCTATCCACGCATAAACCATAACCGGCACGATGGCAGCATAAAGTCCATAGACAGGCGGCAAACCTGCCAACACCGCATAACCTAAGCTTTGGGGAATAACAAGCACCCCAACCACCAATCCTGCGATGATGTCAGTCGGCAGGGCAGACAGCTGGTACTGGCGCAGCCAAGCAGGAATCAGACGAGCGGCGATAGAGGGCATAGCATTATGTCATCATGTATAAAAGGTTGATTTGGCTAAGTGATTTAGCTGAGCAATTTAACTGAGCAATTTAACTGAGCATAGCCAAGCGCTAAAAATTAAGCGAACAAGCTACTTGTCGGTCTTAGCACAAAAGCGCTCATACAATAATTGTAGTACCGATAACGCATCATCGCTTGCGATACTATAGTAAATTTGCTTGCCCTCGCGGCGAGTCGTGACCAGCTCGTCTTTGCGCAGGATACCAAGCTGCTGCGATAAGCTCGGCTGACCGACACCAACCAAACCTTCAAGCTCACTGACGCAGTACTCACCTTGCGTTAGCTGACATAAGAGTAACAGGCGATCAGGATGCGAGAGTGATTTTAATAATTGGCTGGCTTGCATAGAGGCTTGCTGCATTTGCTCAGCAAGGTCTTTGGGCGCAAAGTCCGCTGCGCTGGTCGATACAGGCGCATCAGTATCGTTAGTAGATGTGCTCAATGCTGAATTTGAAGTAGTCAGAGCGAGCTCCTTATATAAGATAGGGATAAAAAAGCAAAGTAATAGAGAAGATATAACTATATATGATTAATTATCAATGATTTCGGTAGTGATAGCAAGTTATCGTTATTTACATTATATAAATGGATAAATTGTATGGCGATTGCTATAGTGGTATGTATAAATAGATTGTGCTTAATGATATCAAGGCTTGCTAATAATCAAGACCTGCTAACAAGGTCTGCTAAAAACTACTGACAAGCAAATATCATAAATGACGCGCCTATTATACGTAAGTATCCATTAAAAATTAAAACATTCATATAAAAGTAGAGAGGTAGCCATGCAAGTTCATTCTTTCTTACATAGCGACACGGAAACCTACACCCACGTACTCGCTGACGTACAGCAGCAAGTGTGTGCCATTATCGATCCTGTATTAGATTTCGATGCCAAGTCGGGACACACTGCTACGGCTAGCATTGATGAGGTGATAGCGTTTGTGCGCGAGCAGGACTGGAAGCTGGTCTATATTATAGAAACCCATGCTCATGCCGATCATATATCGGCGGCTATGCATGTAAAAGATGAGCTTGGCGGCAAATTGGTCATCGGTCAATATATCTCCGAAGTACAAAAAGTATTTAAGCAAATCTTTAACTTTGATACCAGCTTTCATACCGATGCCAGTCAGTTCGATATCTTGACCGATGAGGGCGAGACCTTGATGCTTGGCGGCATTACCATCACCGCGATGTACGTACCCGGACACACGCGGGCTGATATGGCTTATCTTGCCGCTGATGATGAAAAAACCGTGGTCTTTGTCGGTGATACAATATTTGCTCCAGATGTGGGTACGGCGCGCTGTGACTTTCCAGGCGGCGATGCCAAAACCTTATATCAGTCGATTCAAAAGCTACTGGCGCTCCCTGATGAGACCATCATGTATCTGTGCCATGACTATCCAAGTCAAGGACGCAAGCATTGCCCAACCACGACGGTTGCCGCGCAAAAACTTGGTAATATCCATGTCAAAGAGGGCATCAATGAAGCGGAGTTTGTCGAGATGCGCGAGCGCCGCGATGCCACGCTAGAGATGCCGCGGCTGATTATCCCGTCAGTACAAATCAATATCGACGCTGGTCACTTACCAAAACCCGAGGACAATGGCACGCGCTATCTAAAGGTGCCAATCAATGCGCTTTAATCAGCCATGCGGATGCTTTGTTTATCAAAGTTTATCAAAGCCGACTTATCAAAGGCTAATAAATAAGCTATAGGCAAAAAAAGTAAACCGTTACGCAAGCACAATACGAGTCACCGCCATCATAATGCTAGTCTGTACTATCAATATAGATGTTTAAATAAGACTAGCGATTAGACGTTTTATCGTTCATTAAAAAGTATTAAACATTGCAGTATTCACTATTGGCGCGTTGCTCAGGCGCTCGCCACGGTTATTTGTAAAGGAGTCCTATCATGAGTGAACAAAACTCTCATCTGGTCTGTCCTCATTGTCAGGCCACCAATCGTGTACCCGATGCGCGGCTTAATGCAGCGCCAAACTGCGGTAAATGTGGTCAGCCGTTATTGACGGGTAGTCCGCACGAGCTAAACGCGCAAACGGTTAGTAAGGTCATTCAAAAAAATGAGGTATTAACCATCGTTGATTTTTGGGCAAGTTGGTGTCAGCCGTGTTTGATGATGGCGCCGCAGTTTAAAGCAGCCGCCAGTCAGTTACCGCAAGTGGTTTTTGCCAAAATACAAACGGATAAATACGAACAAGCGGCGGCACCTTATAATATTCGTAGCTTGCCGACGATGGTTGCCTTTAAAAACGGCAAAGAAGTCGCGCGTCAATCTGGAGCATTACCAAGCGACCAAATCGTGCAGTGGGTGAGAAGCTTAAATGTTTAAGCTTTGACTGAGTTAATGCTCGTCATGATTAAATGCCCGTCATGATTAAATATAAAAAAGCCAATATGCTAACTGCGTATTGGCTTTTTAACGAGTGGCTTTTAAAATCAGTGAAAAATTAAACCATCAAATTTGGCTAATTGTGCTTTACTCACCATAAATCTTTACGCCATTGGCAAAGCTACAACGCTGAATACGGGCTGACTGGACAATGGCATCACGCTCACCATAAAGCCGCGATAATTTGGCATCGCGCGCTTTGGTATTGTTGCTTTTGCCCACGCCAAAGCTGATATTAGGCGAGATACCCCAGCGGCCAGCGGAAACGCCAACGCCGACACCTGAGGCGGATAGGGTGGATTGCTCATTGCGCGCCGCGTCGACATAGCGGTTGACACGATTGTATTCTTGGCTCAGTGCTTGGCAATCATAGCTTTGATAGGTGCTTGGCGGCACATATTGCGGGGTAATACTACCCGTCGAGGCGCAGCCTGAGAGAGCAAAAACGCCAGCTGTTGCCAGTAAGGTTGCTGCAGTAAGAGTTTTCATAATGTCTCCATTAAGCGACGTCGATGGGTTTGTATTTATGTAAGATAGCAAAAAAAATGCGTTTAAGATATTGAAAATTAGCTCATTTTACAATGATTAAAACAAATTACCCGGTTTGGTAAAGGCAAGTATTAAAATGCCGATATAGGCGATACCTGCGACAAGAATGCCAGTTTTTGTTTGGCTAGGTGCCGCGCTCGGATTAAAGGCCTTAATACTGGCGCTGAGCGCGGCAACGAGCAAAATAACCTTTGCAAATACCCATTGGACTGGCGCATTGGCACTCATCAATTGCACCAACATCCCAGCCCCTGAAATAATGATAACGGCATAGAGAATATGGGTTGAGATTTTGACGACAAATGGTGGCTGCCTGTTTGCGCGTAACACCACATAGCTTTGGTATAAAAACAGCGCAATCAAGAGTACTGCCATCAGTATGTGAAGATGTTTCATCGGATACCGTTTCCTTTAAGAGTGCCCTTTGCAAGATGTTGTTTGAAAAGTGTTGTTTGAAAAATGCTGTTTGAAAAGTGCTATTTACCAGCGTATTTATTATAGGTGACTACCGTTATTTGAAAATTGACTGTCTAAAAACCTTTGTCTAAAAAAGCTTGTCTAAAAAATCATCTAGCCTTTATTTTGTCCAGCGCATAGCGGACTCTCAGGGCTCTGGCCTTGCCACTCTGACGGCGTATAAGCATGGATGGCCAGCGCATGAATTTGACCGCCTTGCGAGGTCAACAGCGGATTTGCCAAACCATATACCAGCTGATGACGCGCAACCAGACGTTTGCCTTCAAAGGCGTCGCTAACAATGGTCAGCTTAAAATGACTTTCTTTACCGTCAAAATAACCGGCATGATTCATAGATTCATTAACCAGTTCAATATGCTGCGCTTGCAAAGCTTGTAGCTCATGATTTAGGGCGTCTGCGGTCGGCGTTTTAGAAGATACATTCGTCATCATAGTAATCCCCAATAAAGTTAGGTTTTGATAAAAGAGATACAGCAAGACTGGTATAAATTTTTCGCAGCCTCTATCGGCACAGCAAGCAAGAAAAGTTTATACCAGTGTGCGTATTTAAGGCATCTATCTATTTTATTTAGTAGCAATTATAGTTTGATGCTAAGCCTTTTAAACGGCTGATTGTGTCCATTATAGCAGACCCTGATACCTATGCGGCAAAGCTGCCTAGCCCCAATGCTGCCCAGTCCCATAGCGTAACGCTAAAAACAGATAGTTACCCGCAAAAAAAGCAGAGCGCCATAAGAGTGCACTCTGCTTTTATCGTCTGTTCGTATTTATTATGAACACTACTTAGCATTAAATGTTAGCGTCAAATTTTAGCGACGCGCTTTTTGATATAGCGGCATCACCTTAGGCAGTAGTGATTGTATTTGCGCAATACGGTGGCTACTGGTTGGGTGCGTACTCAAGAATTGTGGTGGCTCGCCTTGGCTGGCGCGCTGCATTTTTTGCCATAAGCTAATGGCTGCTTGTGGGTTATAGCCTGCACGTGCCATTAGCTCAAGACCGATTTGATCGGCTTCGGCTTCTTGGGTGCGGCTATGTGGACGGCTTAGACCCAAATCACCGGCGATATTTGCCAGCTCAGCTTGACCTTGCGAGAGACCAAAGATACTCGCTGCTACGCCGATGCCAGTTTGGGTGGCGTATTGACGTGAAAGACGCTCGCGTGAGTGCTCACGAAGCGCATGAGCCATCTCATGGCCCATAATAGCAGCAATTTCGTCATCACTCAGGTTTAGACGATCGATGATGCCAGTGTAAAACATGACTTTACCGCCGGGCATAACAAACGCATTCAACTCATTAGACTTGATGGTATGAACTTCCCACTTCCATTTCGCGGCATCAGGACGGTAAACGCCCACTTGACCAATAAGGCGACTAGAGATTTTTTTTAAGCGATTAAGCTGCGCTGTGTTGGTATCAAGTAACCCACGCGCTCGCGCTTCTTGGATACTTTTATTATAACTTTGCGCTGATAACTGCTGTACTTGCTCGCTAGAAACCAAAAGCAGCTGCTGACGGTCAACACCAACGGCCCCCGTGCTGGTCGTGCTAGAACAACCCGCTAGAGACAATGCTGATAGTGATGCGGCCATCACCGTGGTAGTAAGCATTTTTTTCATAATAAACATCCTCGCTATAAATAAAAAAGTAAAGTTGAACAAAGCTGAAATCAAAACAGTAGAGCAAAGGGTAGTTTATTATTGAAGTTCTACTACCGCCCGCCACACTACCTAAACAGTAAAATTTTACGCCAACTGTCATTAGGCATAAGTATAATAATGTTAACAAACTCAAACCAAGGCAAAAAAAGTAACAATACGCGGTAGGATTGTAAATGTCATTTATAAGTGCTTAATCCAGCGCCATATAGATATCATAAAATTGGTGATTCTCTATAAGCATTTAAAATAAAATATCTTTATTGATGCTTTTTAAAATATTACTTAAAATCAATAGTATATACGCGCATCTGTCTTAAAAAGCGCTCAGGGCGTAAGCTATTAGTCAAAAATTTGAAAAAAGCTGTTGACACGTACAGAAAATTTGCTAAAATAGCCAGCCTATCGAGACGTAGTCGTTGTTAACAACATTACGGTTTGATGTTTAGCGGGATTAGCTCAGTGGTAGAGCATAACCTTGCCAAGGTTGGGGTCGAGAGTTCGAATCTCTTATCCCGCTCCAAATATGACTCTTTTAGAGCACTAAAGCCTCACTTCATTGTGGGGCTTTTTTTATGCCTAAAATTTATAAAATCCGCTCGTAGCACTATATTTCATTCGATATAAAAACGATACAGCGAGATGAAAAGTTGTTTTTCGCAGCATCTGTCGGCGTAGGCACAGCACGCAAGAAGAACAACTTTTCATTGAGCGACTTGATAGCTACGTATCTGATCTATTTAGATTCGACTATATTAAAAAAACAGCATTGTTAAACAGCAGCACTTTAAAACAGCGCCGTTACAAAATACGGATGATTTGACACAGTCATTTGACTTTAGCCGCGCATACTTATCCTTGGTCAGTTACAGAAAAAAATACGTTCAATATTATAGTCTGTAGCTTTTAAAAATAATAACGATTATAAGGATTGAGTATGCCAAATTTTCAACCAAAAGCATTTAACGAATTATTTGACCTAAGCGGTAAAACAGCGATAGTTACAGGCGGTGCCAACGGTATCGGCAAAGCCAGTGCTTTGCGTTTGGCACAAGCTGGCGCCAATATCGTCATTGCTGATTTAAAAATAGCAGATGCCAATGAAGCGGCCAAAGAAATCGAAAGTTATGGCGTCAAAGCCTTAGCGGTTGAATGCAATATTTTAAAAGATGATGACTTGGTCGCGCTGGTCGATAAAACGGTAGAGGAATTTGGCACCGTCAATATCTTGATTAACAACGCTGGCGGCGGGGGCGGTGGCCAAGAAAATCCATTTAAAATCTCTGTTGATGATTACCGCCGCGACTTTGAATTAAACGTCTTTAGCGCATGGCGACTATGCCAATTATGCGTGCCCCACATGAAAGCCTCAGGCTATGGCGCAATTGTCATTACCACATCGATGTCGAGCGTGAATAAGAGTCCTGATATGAGCGGTTATGCGGCATCAAAAGCGGCGGTCAATCACATGGTAGCAAACCTAGCGCACGACTTTGGCCCTGAGGTGCGTATCAATGCCGTCGGTCCAGGTGCCACGCGCACTGCAGCGTTAGAGAGTGTACTAACGCCTGAAATTGAAGAGAGAATGCTATCGCATACCCCTATCAAGCGTTTGGGCGAAGCCGATGATATCGCGGGCGCCATGCTGTATTTTGCCTCGCCAATCTCTGCATGGGTCAGTGGTCAAACGTTATTCGTCAACGGTGGCGGCGTGCAAACGTTAGATTAAAATTATAAGTAGCTAGTTTAGAGAGCTAGTCATAAAAAACGTCACCTGATCTCTTGTTAGGCGACGTTTTTTAGGTGCAAAGCCTTTTGTTAATCGTTATTTTTTAAGCGAAAAAGCGACGGTTTTGTTGCCTATCCAATTGACCCAGCTGCCGGGGAAGAAACGCAGCTGCAATCTAATTAAATTTGCCATCACGCCCGGCACGACCAAAAACTGTCGTTTTTCTACGCCTTTGAGCATGGATTTCACCGCATCGTCAATTTTTAATTCACCAGCCAGTTTTTTCATCCCAACGCCCGCCTGCGCCATGACGCCAACTTCTGCTTGGGTCAGCGGCGTATCTATCGGTGGCGGCGCAAAGACAGTGATATCAATGCCGTCAGGCTTCCACTCAAAAGCGATGGATTGCATCATGCCCCAAATAGCAAATTTTGAGGCACTATAAGAGCTGTAGCCATAACTGCCGGTAAATGACGCCATCGAAGCGGTAACCATGACTTGGTCGCCGCGTGATAAAAACGGACGCATGGCTGCTAGAACGTTGCGCGTGCCAAATAGATTGATCGTCAGCACGCGCTCAAACTGCTCTTGGCTCATCTCATCAAACGTCCAAGGCCCCGTAATCCCAACAAAGTGCATCAAGATGTCAGGCACTAGCTTGCTTGCCGCCTCAGCGATTTTCTTGGTTGTCATATCGGCGTCGGTGACGTCTAACTCATAGCTAATGATCGAAGCTTTGTTTTTGTTCAGGCCTTGCAGCGTGATAGCCGCTTTATCGAGCGCCTGCCTATCAAACAACACCAAATTGGCATCTTGCTCAATCAGCTGCTTAGCCGTCTCAAATCCGATTCCGGAGGCGGCACCAGTGATATAGACAGTTTTACCCGTAAAATAACCCATCACGCGCTTTCCTTTTGCAATGAGCTGTCTTTTACCAAGTTGGTTTGTTCTATTGAGCTCGGCTGTTTTGCCGTCTTTTTCTGTAAATGCCCAAACTTTGCCTCGCCAATCAGGTGGCTGACTTTATGCCCCGGAAACAACCAATAAGGCGTTGCTTCACTACTTGAAGCGCAGTTCGGAAAGTCAGGGTTGTTAGAGGGGCCAGCGATGGTTTTTTCAATGACCATTGAGATATATTGCTCGTTACTGCCTTCTAGGGTATTGCCATTTAAAATTACTTCTACGCCCGTCTGCTTAGCATAGCGGTGGATAGCATTTACTGTCGAATTCATGGGCGCATAAGCATCGGCGCCGACGCCATTTTCTGAAGTCACTCTGATGCCATCTGGCACGCGGGCGACCAATGAATGATTGCCCTCTGTATGGCCGGGGGTATGCACGAGCGCAACGCCTTCGCCCAATTGGATACTACCCGTGAACTTAATCACTTTGTCAGGATCGATACCTGCGATGCCATTTGGGCAATACCAATCTGCTTGCACGGGTAATAAAGAAGTGGTGCTTAGCCATTCTTGCTCGTGAACCAACAACTTGGCGTTAGGGAAATAAGCAGGTGTATCTTTTGCACCTAGATTTTTAGTGCCAAGCCAGCCACGGACATCTTGGGTATGCAAATGGTCATAGCTAATATAATCAACATCTTCTGGGGACAAACCGACTTCGGCTAAGGCGCCAGCCACATCGCGGATGATAGGCGCAACGACACTTTCAAGCGGCGACCAACTTGGCATTTTGTCGGTCAAGCGTTTAAAAAATGGCGTCTCACGATCCGCTTCGATATCGGAAGGAGAGAATAACAAGGTTTGGTGTAATGGACAAAATTCATGCTAAAAAGTAGAAGGTAGTCGCTAATGGACATAATTCATGCTATTTGAGTGACTTTGATAGTAGGAAGTCTTTAATAAACCGTAACTTACGCTGCTCATTTAAGCCATGATGACTGTGTAATTGTCGCTTTAACTCACTGAATAATCCTTCAAGAGAGTTGGTGGTGTTTGGTATATCTAAATGCCCATATTCTTGATAAGTGAATAACCAATCGCTATTGGTTCTGAGGCTACGATAAGCACTTCTAAGACGTTTGTGCGTGTACCATGTTCTACTGTTATCGTCATTGGTACTACGCTCATTCAGATAGTCTTCATGGGTTAAATGCCACTGATCTAAACGCTCTATGAAGTCAGCTTTCTTAAACTGTGTTAAGTTTAAAGTGAGCCGTCTAAGCTCGATACTGGCGATGTTCTTAGGTCGACGAGTGAGATAGCGAGTCACTATTTGCACCTGATGAAACTGGCACATCTGGCAAGGGATACGGGTGAATAACGTACGCAGTCCTCGTCTACCATCACGGGTAATGCTTTGTATATCAACGCCCAGCGTTGCTAGATGATCAATTCCTTGTTTGTAGGCGCTGTTGGTTTCATGACTCACTATCGCGTAATAAAGAACGGCTTTAGTGGTATTGTCCATAAAGACCATTAAACCAAACTTGCGACCAAAGTAAGTGGTATCCATGATGATATTAGCAGTCATTGGTCGCTTAATCTGATACTGGGTACTGACTTTATCTAAGCGTCTTTGAATGGTCTTGAGACTACAGTTATATTTATTAGCCAGCTGTTGGTAGGTCTGTTTTCCCTGAGTGTATTCCGTCCAAAGGGTTTGGTTATTGAGTCTTGTGCCACCTAAAAACTGCCGTCTGCAAGCTAGGCATTGATACTGCTGTTTGCCAAGCTTACGTCCGTTCTTCTTGGTGTGTTTATCACGACAAAAAGGGCAGTTTTTTGATTCATGGCGTTGATTCCTTGCAAATATAGACAGTATATAGCGTTAGTCCCTACGACAGCATGAATAATGTCCATTACACCCAAGGTTTTTAATTCGCCTGAAAAGTCATGATACTGCACGATAAATAGGCGGTTTAGGATATGAAGGTAGGGGAATTTATAAGCGCTTTGGGTATAGACGCCGCTATAGGCGTACCAAGTGGGGAAGGGCACGCGCACCATGTCAGCACTTTGATAAAACTGTACTGGCGCTTCATCCATAAAGCGCTCTCTAAAA
This sequence comes from Psychrobacter sp. UBA5136, assembly GCF_002414005.1. Classification (GTDB taxonomy): domain Bacteria; phylum Pseudomonadota; class Gammaproteobacteria; order Pseudomonadales; family Moraxellaceae; genus Psychrobacter. The sequence goes on along the minus strand of NZ_DHYG01000053.1, from coordinate 86,196 downwards.
GCATTTGCTTGCCTGCGCGCGGCTTTTAGGCGCTCTTGTGGTAACGGACTTTGGCGCACGTCATCAAAGTCGTGAATGGCTTTCATGCCAAGCGATGTTAGATCCATATTGCATCTCCTTATGACTGATGGATATATTAAGATAAGACTAGCAGTATTGTTTTAACATTTATAGCAACTTTAGAAAACTGTTCAGTGTCTTAAATTAGGCGCATTAGAAGTCATCCCAGTAAGGATTATCACCAAAACGCTCGGCAATAAAATCAATGAGATAGCGACAGCGCTGCGACAAAAAGCGATTTTTCGGGTAGACCGCATAAGCGTTTAAAGTAGGCAGTTGATACTGCTGCATAATGGGGACAAGCTCACCACTGGCTAGGGTGTTATAAGTGATAAAATTGGGTAAAAAAGCAATACCGTGTCCCTTTACCGCCATATCGCGCAAAAAATCGCCGTTATTGACTTTTATTTTTGAATTGATAGCGACTTGATGTTTTTTGCCTTGCTCGTCTATCAGCTCTATCGTGCTAGATTTACTCAGACCGTATTGTAAAAACGCATGCTTGGCCAAATCTTCTATGGTTTTTGGTGTGCCCATTCTAGTCAGATATTCAGGACTGGCACATAAGGTATAACGAATCAGCGCCAGACGTTTGGCTTGATAACTTGAATCTTGCAGCTCTCTAATCCGAATCGCTAATTCAAAGCCTTCTTCGACCAGATCGGTATGGCGGTCGGAAAAGTTTAATTCAAAGTTCAGATTAGGATGCTGATTGGCATATTCATCGATGACATCGTTTAAGTGCATCAAGCCAAATGACAAAGGCGCAGTCATTTTTAAGGTGCCCTCGATACGCGTCGGCGCGCCACTGGTTTCCTCGTTTAGCGCATCCACTTCGCTGAGGATATTACTCACCTTTTGGTAATATTGCTCGCCAGCTTGGGTTAAGTTTGATTGGCGCGTGGTACGGCTAATCAGTTGACTGCCCAAACGCGTCTCTAAATCCTTGAGTCGGCGGCTTACTGCTGATTTAGCAATATTAAGTTGCTCGGCGGCCTTGGTAATGCTACCCGCTTCGACTATACGCACAAACATCGCCATATCTTCTAGTTGTCCCATCTTAGCTACCTCCTTACTGTTATTTGGCTGTTATTATTTAGCGGTTAATCATATAAAAAATAAAAGACCGAGTTAAAAACCCAGTCTTTTTATCAATAACGCCAAATAGTTTAGACTGTGTTCCGTATAAAATACGGTTTAAAGTCGTCAAGCCGTCTTATTTAAGATCGGCTTTTTTACTGCCTTCTACTTGAACGACCAGTTTAATGTCTTTCATCATACCGCCATCGGTAAAGGTATTGATACCCCATTTGGTTCTATCTATCGTGGTTTCAAAATCACCACCGCACGCTTCAGCTTTTAATAAAGGACTGTCATAACAGTTAAATTTAGTGGCCGTTAAAGTGATTGGATGCGTCTGACCTAGCAGCGTTAAATCGCCTTTGACCGCTTTGACTTTATCGCCGTCAAATTCCCACTTAGTCGATTTAAAATAAGCGGTTGGGTGTTCTTTTACATTGAAGAAATCGGCAGATTTAAGGTGACCATCAAACGCTTTAATACCTGTGCTCAAGCTGCCCATCGGGATGGTAATACCGACAAAGCCTTTTTTCTCTTTAGGCGCGTACTCAAGCGTACCCGATAGATTATAAAAGCCGCCAGCGTTGGTCGTGGTACCAAAGTGATCGACGAAGAAACGTACGGCGGTATGTTTGGAATCAAGCTCATAAGTCGCAGCGTGACCTAGTGTGCTAAGCAAACCAAGCATACCGATAGCAGCAAAAGTAATTGCGCGGTTTGTTTTTTTAATAGAATTTATAGTGATCATAAATCATCCTTTTTAGGTGAGTAAGTAGAAGCTAGCGTTAAGTATGTCTTACATAACAACATGATGAGTGTAGCAAAAAATTAGGATATTAAACGCTAAATGGCATCGAAAAATGTTTCTTTCTGTGGCGCTTATCTCTAGCGTCTAATAGTATGGCTAAAATGCTAACTGTCTTAATAGTGAGCATAAATAGCACGTAACACTATTGTCGTTTTTAATATTGTACCAGTAGAATTACTATTTGACTGTTCTCTAAAAGAGAACTTATATTTGCGATTATCTTGGTTTATCTGCTATTAAGCAACGACTACAATAACGACTACAATAATGCCATCATTTAATCGAACAAAAGTCTTTTGGGTAAAATTTTTATAATGATGACTTTTATGTTATTGGAGAATACTTATGGATAAGCTGCAAGAGCTGAGCGCCCCAATTGGTCGCTTATTGTTATCGATGATCTTTATCTTTTCTGGCTTTACCAAAATTACTGGCTACGCGGCCACCCAAGGTTATATGGAATCGATGGGCGTACCGGGTATGCTATTGCCTTTGGTCATTGCTGTTGAGCTGCTTGGCGGTATTGCAATTTTATTAGGCTTCAAAGCGCGCTTGGTGGCGATTCTAATGGCTGGTTTTAGCATTGTGTCGGCGCTACTTTTCCATCAATTTTGGATTGATGAATCGCAAATGAACCCGTTTATGAAAAACATTGCCATGGCAGGCGGTTTCTTGATGATTTTTACTCATGGACCAGGCGCATATTCAATTGATAACAGTCATACGCACAGAATCTAGTAGAGTAAATGGTTTAGACAATATCATCTTATAATTATAATCAAGGAGCACCTATGAGCGCATCCATAAACATCGTATTAATTATCGGTAGTTTGCGAAAAGAATCCATCAATCGTAAATTTGCAGGGCAGTCGTCGCGTGCCTAATCCTATCTCTACAGAGACTGCCAAGCTGCCAAGCTTCTGGCAACGTCATCAAACGCCCGTACTTTTAACAGTGGTCGGCGGCGCGATTGATACCATTGGTTTTATCACCTTGTTTGGGTTCTTTACTGCCCATGTCACGGGTAACTTGGTGATGGCGGGTAGTGGCTTGGTAAAAGGTGAAGCGGGTCTATGGATTAAACTTGCTGCTTTGCCGCTATTTATTTTAACGGTTATGGTCACCAAGATATTTATTGACCGCAGTAAAAATAAACAACTGACCTTAAGCCATTTATTTTTAGCAGAAGCGGCTTTTTTGACCGCGTTTATGGTGGCTGGTCTTTATTACCAGCCGTTTGTTGATGCCGGCGATATCACCGTGGCAATCACAGGTAGATTAGGTTTGATTGCGCTAGCGATTCGTAATACCGCTAGCAAGACAGTGATTAAACACATGAGCCCGACGGTATTGATGACTGGAAATACCACCCAACTGGGTATCAATTTGACTGATTATCTCCTTAACCGAAACGCCGATAATGGCAAAAAATTGGCCCACAGCTCGGTATTGGTGTTTAGCTTTTTAGTTGGCGCGTTAGTAAGTGCTTTGCTATATATGCAGCTGAGTTTTTGGGCCGTAGGTTTGTTTGTATTGCCGGTGCTGTATTTATCAGTGATGGCACGCGATAAAGAAGTCTTAGCGCATATCGCTTAAGGAATACTACCAATAATAAATCTCACCTAAACCATTGCCAATAAAAAACGCCCTAGCTTTATGGATAGGGCATTTTTTTGCTTGCTGGTTAAGCACTTATGTATCGCTATTTAAGGCGTAGCGTTATGAAATACTGAATTGTCTTGGTACCCTAGATGCTTGTCAATATAAGACTTTACATAAGAACAAGTTGGTTTCACCCGCAGGTTTTTCGCCGCTGCATCATCCAAAATATATTTGACCAGATACCCTGCAATACCTTGGCCACCTAACTCTGCTGGCACTTCGGTATGTTTGTATTCAATACCTTTTTCGCCGGCACTCGTGGTGAAAAATTCATAATCCTCTAAAGCGATTTTGTCATCGATATGAATCTCAAAACGCTTTTTCTCGGTATTATTAATGACTTCATAATGTAATGGTTGTTTATTTTTCATATCTGTCTTTGCCATATCTGACATGGTTAAATTTCCTTATATCGTATGATTAACATCTTCTGGACTCAATTTACACCTGCTCGCGTTACTTTTTTCATGACACTTTTATCGTAACTTTGGCCATAGTAACAGCTCAAGCTAGTTGTACTGTTATGAGTATACAGGGTTCTGTTATAAATATATTACCTTACCTTTATGATGACATTGTTCTAAAAATAAGAATAGTCAATTGCGAATATCGTTGTTTATCTGTTAGTAGACAACAATTATAATAGTTTCATTGTTTAAACGAGTTAATGAATGTCAAATTCTAAAGCCGTTTAACTTACTAATAATTAAGGATACATTATGAGAACCATCTATCATGCAGCGGATTCTCGTGGCGATGCCAACCATGGTTGGTTAAAAAGCAAGCATACCTTTAGTTTTGCCAATTATCATAATCCAGAACGTATGGGCTTTGGTGCGCTACGTGTCATTAATGATGATTTTGTCATCGCAGGTCAAGGTTTTGGTAAACATTCACATCGTGATATGGAAATTATCAGTATTCCTTTATCAGGCAAGCTCGGTCACGGCGATAACATCGGTAATAATGGCATCATTGAAACCGGTGAAATCCAAGTCATGTCGGCAGGTACGGGTATCACCCATAGTGAAATGAACGCCGATAATCATGAGGCGGTGAGTTTTTTACAGATTTGGGTCATCCCAAACAAAATGAACGTTGAGCCTCGTTATCAGCAAATCCGTATGGATGAACTGATGAAGCCAAATGCGTTTAACCAAATTTTATCGCCTAATAGCGATGATGCAGGCGTGTGGATTCATCAAGATGCATGGTTCAGTATGGGTGATTTTGATAAAGGCGTGACAGAGACGTATCAGCTTAAAAATCCTAACAATGGTGTCTATATTTTTGTCATTAGCGGTAAAGTCGTTATAAACGGTAACACTTTGGATACCCGCGATGGTCTAGGTGTTTGGGATACTAAGAACTTTACGATGGATGTCCTCGATGAGGCCAGAGTTTTGCTCATGGAAGTACCTATGAGCTTTTGATACTAAATGAGCTTTTAATGCCAAATAATAGACATTAATTCTTATCTTTTGGTCACACTAGATTCTATATTACATCATAAGAGGTAAATCATGAGTATTGAAACCCTAGAGCCGCGTTTAGCAGATGTGGGCGGCATTCCCATTGCTCGTCTGTTACCCAATAAAGGTAAGCAGCCAATTGGTGCTTGGTGCTTTCTAGACCATGCAGGTCCTGCTGAATTTGGCGAAGATGAAAACGGTATGCAAGTCGGTCGTCATCCGCACACTAACCTGCAAACCTTTAGCTGGATGCTAAATGGTGAAGTACTGCACAAAGACAGCTTGGGAAATAAGCAAGTGATTACCCAAAACCAGGTCAACGTCATGACAGCAGGTACTGGCCTTACCCAAGGTATCAGTCATACAGAGCAGAGCGTTTTTCCTGATACCGGTGGTTCGGTAGATGCCGCTCGTGGTCTAAGTATGGTACAACTGTGGATTGCGCTACCGACCGGTCAACAAATCGAATGCAGTTTCCACCATTATCCAGAGCTACCGACATGGCGTGAAGATAACGTCGAGATGGTATTGACGACGGGCAGCTATGACAGCGTCACAGGTAAGCGCTATGAAGCGCCAACCATTCAGTACTCAAAAATGGTCGGTATCGACGTTTACTTTTTAGAGGATGGTGAAGTTACGCTTAACCTAGAACCGGGTTTTGAATATGGTATCTTGGTGACAGAAGGACAGATTGAGTCTGAAGGCAAAATTTGTGAGCAAGATCAATTGTTCCGCTTCCACGATAGCGACGTTGCCAATAATAAAAGCATCAAGCTAGTTGCCAAAAAAGGCACCCGTGTGATGTTTATCGGCGGTGAGCCATTAAATAACCAAGTGCTGCTGTGGTGGAACTTTGTCGCCGACAACAAAGAAGAGGTTGAGCAATCTATCATCGACTGGAACAACGGTCATGAGCGTTTTGGTAATGTCGACTCAGACATGAAACGCTTGCCAGCACCAGAATTACCACAAGGCTTTAAAGGTTAATTTGTTTAGTTTACCTTGGCCTCTATAGGTTATTAATAAGATATAATTACAAAAAGGAAGTATTGATTAAGCTCAATCTTTCTTATAATACAGCAGATTTGTTGATAGTACAATTGCTTGGTATTACCCATTAATCGTACTCGTATTCATTAATTCTTAATCACTAATATTCCTAATCACTAATATTCCTAATCACTAATATTCCTAATCACTAATATACTTAATCACTAATATTCCTAATAAATAATATGGAGAAAATTATGTCCGACCTAAAAACATTAGAGAAATTGGCAGAAAAACGACGTTCAGTTTATGCTTTGAGCGATCAATTACCCGTTTCAAATGATGAAATCGTCAAGTTGGTTGAACATGCGGTTTTACATACGCCATCGTCATTTAACTCGCAATCAACGCGTATCGCTGTTTTGTTTGGTGACGACCATAACAAGCTTTGGCAATTAACCGAAGATACGTTACGTGACCTCGTAGATAGTGAAGAGCAATTTGCTTCAACCAAGCAAAAAATTGCTGGCTTTAAAGCGGGCGCTGGTACCATTTTGTTCTTTGAAGATCATAGCGTCGTAAGAGACATGCAAGCCGCTGCGCCTTTGTACGCGGATAAATTCCCAATTTGGGCGCATCAAACCAATGCCATGCACCAGTATGCAATCTGGGTAGCATTGGCAAGTATTAATGTCGGCGCCAACTTACAGCATTATAATCCTATCATTGATAAAAAAGTGGCGGACGAGTGGAATATCGATGAGCATTGGGAATTAAATGCGCAAATGGTATTTGGTGCTATCGAGCAGCCAGCGGGCGATAAAGAATTTAAGCCGATTGAAGAACGTATGAAAGTATTTGGTAAATAAGCCATTCTTGAAAAGGCCAATTAGCACATAGAAAAAGCGCCACGCAATTGATTATTGGGTGGCGCTTTTTTTATCTGTTTTAAATGATGATGCTAAATGACAATGTCAAATGATGAAGTTAAATATAATGATAACTTGAAATAAAGGGTAGTTTGAAATAGCCATTATTCAGCTTTTTTACGGCCCATTAAGCTATTAGCCACCCAAGCAGGACCAATTAGCAAGAACTGTAAATCTTCAAAGAAAGACGGTTTTTTGCCTTCAATTTTATGACCAATAAACTGGCCAATCCAAGCAACCACAAAAATGGCCGCCCAAACCTTAAAGCCCCACGGCAGTAACGTCATGACTGACAAGCAAATGAGAATAAACATACCCATGGCTAAAAATAGCGGCGTCGATAAGCGCATATAGAATAATAATACCAAAGCGCTCAGCACTAAGGTAAACCATACTGATAGCGACATACCCATGCCCAACAAACTGACAAATATGGTTGGGACACAGAGCCAATGGATTTTTTTGTTGACTAGGTTTTGGTGACTGACAGAGTATTCACTGAGCCATTGCTCAAGCGTGCGTTTAGACATACGGCCTTGACGAGTACGCGACATACTAACCTCCTTGTTAGCAAATAAATGATGGATCGTAGATAACTAACATTAAATCAATTGCATAAACCTACTTGTTAATATCAGTTGTAGCACTAATTGGCACAATCTGCCATTTTATCTGGTAAACCGCACAGTCAAATCATGCCATCTCTTTAACTTTATCCGTTTATTTTGCAACTTTTTATCGCTTGCTAACGCTATGTTAGCGTTTTGGTTGGGCCTGTTCTACGGAGTCTTGCTCGCTGCGATACCATTCATACAGTCCGACAAACGAGTTGACTTGATAGATCATGGTTTGAATCGCAAAGATATAATTGCCCGACATAAGGTTGACGGTGAGCCAAACGAAGTTAGATATAATCCATAACCACCAGTTAAATGAGTAACGTAAAATCATCGCTGCTTGCGCGGTGATAGAAAGCACAAAAGCGATGACGTTAATCCAAAAAAAAGAGATAAAGCCCAAAAATTTACTGTTGTCATCTTCAACAACGGCGTAACCATAGCTGGCAAGCAAATCGTTTACCGTAGGAAACAGCGCTAGACCGATGACCATAAAGACGATGGTCAGTAACCAAATCCAGCGATTGGCAGATTTGGGCACCATATCGCCGTCTGCATCAGTGTGCTTTGACCAATAAAAAATGCCATAAACATGACTAAAAAAGTTAAATAACGGCGCTAGCATCAAACCAACTGCGCCCGCGGTTGCTTGTACCACAAACTCCCCAGCGGTTGCCGCCATCCCAAAGCCATTACCCAAGATGTTTTTGCGAAACGACAACGACACCACGCACACCAAACCAATAAAGGAGACCGCTAAGTAAAACCAATCGAGCGTATTATGTTTGGTGGTCAGCCAAAAGCCTGCTGACAAGGCGATGACGCCGCAAATAAACCATAGGACAATCCATTGTAGTGCCCATTTTCCGGTAATGTTATCTAGTAGCTGAATACGCATAATGTCTTTTTCCCCAAAGTATGAAAACTATCATCGATTTTTCTTATTTTAGAATTTTTTTTTAACAGCATTTTTTTATGGTTTTTTTAAATTTATTATTTACCATAGATAAGCTTATCAATAATTAATAAAGCTTGCTGATAGCGGGCATCGTAATCGGCTTTATCAATCATATAGGGCTTAATACTATGACGGGCGAAAATATCCAATAAGCGCTGCTCAAAGCGTCCGCGAGCCTCAGGCGTGCCCAATGAGCGCATGCCATCGTCAATCCAAGGCGTATTGTTGTCGAGCATAATGGTATGGTCTAAGCGAAATTCATCGACACACGCCGCTACAAAGGGATGGGTACGACCTTCGTACTCTTCACAAAAAGCTTGAGTGGTCACAAAATCCGTATCTATAATAGTGACAGGCGCCGTTGCCATGGCGGTAGCTTCTCGAATAGCCTGAGCATGATTGAGGGCAATCGGTCCATAATCGCTGTACTGAAGCCCAATCTCGCTACCGCCCAAATCCGTGCCGACATACAGCCGTCCCATCTCAAGGGCAAAGCTGGCCCCATAATAGTTGGCAAGCTTATGCACCAGCGTTGTCTTGCCCGAGCTTTCCCCGCCCACAATCGCCACCGTTTTGGTATAGTCGCCGCGCACTTGTGGATGCAGTGCCGGCCAGTGCGCGACTGGATTGCGTGCAATCGCGTAAGAATCAAATTCAGGCTGCAGTGGCGTGGTGACCACCTGCATGAGTAGCTGCTCAGAAACGTCCAACTGCGCTAGCGGATGGTTTTCTGCGATAAACAATACCGTGTCTGCTGGCAGCGCTAACGCCTCTATTAAGCGCTGCAATTTGGCATTACTGGCGGCAATGTCAATGGTGACGTCAGCAAAATTCTCATGCAGCGGCAGCTCAATCTCATCAGTGGTATAAATATGGATAAAGGGCAAATCTGCACACGCCATCTGTAACCAGCGCGCCTTATCTTGCAAGGTAATATTAAAATCTGAATGCGGGTCAGGGTGCGCCGTAATAACGATATGCAGGGTTTTCGCTTGTCCTGCTGCGTCTAATATACTGCGCATTTGTCCTAAATGGAGCGGTTCAAAATGTCCAATCATTAAGCCTGACTCGTACATAATTATCCTTATTGCGGTAAAAATTTTTTATCGAAATCGCTATTTTCGTCGTTTATCAGCATGGTATAAAGGTTTAAACAGATTTACAGGTAGGTTATTGTAAATGGGCGTATGTTTTCTCTTATTGTTAATACAATTAAGCGCTTCATTTACTTGCAATTATTCAAAACAGCTTCTTCTTTTTAATGGCAGATTATGAAAATAATTGAGCCAATAGGGGTTGTTAAAAACGAAGTTGTAACAAAAGGTGTAAGGTAAGAGAAACAAAGCTAATTGCGAAACATTTTGAAATACTTATTTAAAATCAGGGGTTTAGGAGGGTTTACGAGAGATTAGGGCAAGCTTAAGTAGCATAAACTCACAAAGCACGTCTATATCATCAACAGATAAAAAGTCAATAGTTGCTATACTTACTCGTAAGTCCAAAAAGCAAAAAGAGCAAAATTGTTTTTAGGACAAATTATAAAAATAATGATAAATAAAAGCTTTAAAATAAATATAAATAAGAAGAGAGGTATTTGGTTTGGCTAAGTTAGCAAAATTACATCGCTCAAGAAATAACCGCATGATTGCGGGTGTGATGGGCGGCATCGCAGAATACGTCGGTTGGTCACCAACTTGGGTAAGAGTGTTATTCATGGTTGTCTCAACACTAAGTGCTGCCGTACCGGGAATTTTAATTTACATTATTTTGTGGATTATCATGCCAAAAGCCACTGATCAGTCGTATCAGTAATTATGTAAGTAAGAGTTTTAAATAACAGTTAAAGAGACGTTTTAAAAAACGAAAAAATAAGGCTAATAAGAAAATAATAGCCCCCGTAAAAACAAAAAGCCTGACTCATCAGGATGCCCGCGACACACTTTTCCTCCTGCCCAGATGCTCACGCATTTGGGTATTTTTTTATCTATAGCCTTAATGGCGCTCATTTATGCAGATGGTCGAGAAACAAGGTATTTGACGGCGTATTTCGCCTGCCGCGACAAATTTAGTTGCGGTAAATATAGATAAAATAGTCAATTTTTAGTAAGGTGAGCAGGCAAATAGAGTCGTTGCCAAATAGGCGATACGAGCGCTATTAACGTTTTATTCAATAATACTAATTCCACAGTGGCTTTATAATGCCCTAAACGATGAAAACCCAAACTATGACCTCCCAAGCGACAACCTCGATGATACAAGAAAAAGACCGTCAGCCGATGACGTTTCAAGATTTAATCCTAACCCTACAAAGTTACTGGGCTGAAAAGGGCTGCGTTATCTTGCAGCCTTACGATATGGAAGTCGGCGCCGGTACCTTTCACACCGCGACATTTTTGCGTTCACTAGGGCCTGAGCGCTGGAACGCCGCTTATGTGCAGCCATCACGCCGTCCAACTGATGGCCGCTATGGTGATAACCCAAACCGTTTGCAACATTACTATCAATTCCAAGTGGTGTTAAAGCCCAATCCGCCTAATATCCAAGAGTTATATTTGGACTCTTTACGCGCGATTGGTATTGATCCATTGGTGCATGATGTGCGTTTTGTTGAAGACAACTGGGAGTCGCCAACGCTGGGTGCGTGGGGACTTGGCTGGGAGATTTGGCTTAACGGCATGGAAGTGACGCAGTTTACCTATTTCCAACAAGTGGGCGGCATTGAGTGTTTCCCTGTGACGGGCGAGATTACCTACGGTCTTGAGCGCTTAGCCATGTATGTGCAAGGCGTCGATAGCGTTTATGACTTGGTCTGGGCCGATGGCGAGTTTGGCCGCGTGACTTATGGCGATGTTTTTCATCAAAACGAAGTTGAGCAATCGACCTATAACTTTGAGCACGCCGATGTGCCAATGATGGGCCAGATGTTTGATTTTTATGAGCAGCAGGCTGATAAATTGGTTGCTGAAGGATTGCCATTGCCAGCCTATGAGATGATATTAAAAGCGTCGCATGCCTTTAATTTACTCGATGCGCGCGGGGCGATTTCGGTGACGGAACGCCAGCGTTTTATCCTACGCGTGCGTACGCTTGCGCGTAAAGTCGCCTTTGGTTATGTCGAAGCGCGCGCCAAATTGGGCTTCCCACTCGCGGATGAGGCGCATCGTCAGGCGGCGCTTGATAAGTATTTGCCAAAAGAAGAAGCTGCTGATAATAAACAAAGCAATCCATCTACCGACAATAACCAAACTAATCATTAATAGGAGCATCCCATGAGTACTATTTTATTTGAACTGGGGTGTGAAGAGCTACCTCCAAAAAGCCTAAAACCTTTACGTGACGCGCTACAAACAAGTGTCACTGAACAATTAAATGAAGCAGAAATTGGCTTTGATAGCATTAAAGCCTTTGCTGCCCCGCGCCGTTTAGCCATTCAAATTCAAGGGATTAGCGATAAGCAGCCTGACCGTAGCGAGCAAAAGCGTGGCCCGGCGATTAAAGCGGCGTTTGATGCCGATGGTAATCCGACGCGCGCAGCGATGGGCTTTGCTAAAGGCTTGGGCATTGACCCAAGCGAGCTAATCACCATTAACACCGATAAAGGGGATTATGTCGGCTATGAGCAAGTCATTCATGGCCGAGCAACCACTGAGCTATTGCCAGCTATTTTTCAGACCGCGCTTGATGATTTGCCAATTGCAAAACGTATGCGCGCAGGTAGCAGCCGTGATGAGTTTGTGCGTCCAGTACAGTGGACAGTATTGATGCAAGATGGCGCCGTCATTGACGCCACTATCCAAGGGCATCAAACTGGCAAACATACTCGTGGTCACCGCTTCCACAGTCCTGACTATCATGAGATTGCGCACGCCAATGACTATGAACAGCTGCTTGATGGTTTAAAAGTGGTGGCGGATTTTGATAAGCGTCAAACGCTGATTAAAAACCAAGTTAAAGCGCTTGCCGATGAGGTCAATGCTGATTCTATCGTCCCACAAGATTTATTGGACGAAGTAACGGCGCTGGTTGATTTCCCGATTGCGCTGCGGGCAAACTTTGAGCCGCGCTTTTTGCAAGTGCCGCAAGAAGCATTGATTTCTACCATGCAAGCGGATCAAAAGTATTTTTGCTTGACCGATAAAGCGGGTAAACTGCAACCGTACTTTATTTTTATTACCAATATTGAGTCAAAAGACCCCAAACAAATCATTGAAGGTAACGAGAAGGTCGTGCGTCCGCGTTTGGCCGATGCCGAATTTTTCTTTTTACAAGACCAAAAGCAGCCGTTATTTGCCTTGACCGAAAGCCTAAAAACTCGCGTCTTCCAAGACAAACTGGGTACGATTTGGGAAAAATCTGAACGTATTGCCAAGCTTGCCGCTTTTATTGCTACGTTAATGCAAGAGCAGGGTTATGATATCAGTGTTGATGAAACGGTACGGGCAGGTATTTTGTCGAAAGCGGATTTGGCCAGCTCACTGGTTGGCGAATATCCTGAACTGCAAGGTATTGCTGGGACGTATTATGCGCGCTTAAATGACGAGCCAGAGGCCGTTGCCGCAAGTTTGGAAGAGCAATACCTGCCTAAGTTCAGCGGTGATGTGTTACCAAAAACGCCAATTGGTATTTGCTTAGCATTGGCTGATCGTTTAGATACCTTGGTTGGTATTTTTGCCATTGACCAAGCGCCGACCGGCTCAAAAGACCCGTTTAGCTTACGCCGCTCCGCCATTGGTATCTTGCGCATTTTGATTGAAAAACAGCTGCCAATTAATCTGGTGGCGCTCGTTGAGCAAGCGATTAAAGGTTATAGCACCAGCGAGGGCAGCAAAATTGCCAAAATGGGCGACACCTTTACCCAAGTGATGGCGTTCTTGAACTCACGCTATCGGGCGATGTATACCGAGCAGGGCGTTAGCGTCGATACCATTCAGGCAGTGCAAGCAATTAATCCGCACATGCCGCTTGATTTTGATCAGCGTATTCGCGCAGTACAAACCTTTAGCGAGCTGCCTCAAGCCGAAAAGCTTGCTGACTCAAATAAACGCGTTGCCAATATTTTAGCCAAATCAGAAGTAAGCGTCGCGGACACTGTCGATGAAGCGTTATTATCTGAACCTGCTGAGCAAGCGTTATATCAAGCCGTGCAGCAAGCACAAACAGCGGTTAAACCTTTGCTTGAAACGGCTGATTATACGCAAGTCTTACAAACGCTGGTCAGTTTAGATGCGCCTTTGTCAGAGTTTTTCGCTGATGTGATGGTAAATAGTGAAGATGCGGCGCTAAAGAACAATCGCTTAGCCCTACTAAAGCAAGTTCGTGCGTTATTCTTAACCGTTGCTGATATCAGCGAGCTACAGCTATAGTTCAATCATTCTGATGTTTGCATCATGTATTCTGTAACATAAAAACTGGCTTCATATAGCCAGTTTTTTATGACTCATAGCGTTAACTTATATCAAAAGGAATGCTGTCATGGCTGCTGTTATCATTGTAATTCTCATTATCTGGGCTATGATGTGGGGCTTTTATAAGTTTATGTACCCGCGCCCGCCCAAAAGCATGATGCCAAAAAAAGGCGATGTGACCACACCGCGTCAGTGTGATTATTGTGGCAATCATTTGGCTGAATATCGCGGCGTGCTTGAATCTAAACCTGTTTTAGATGGTAGTAGTAGTGATAATATTGCCGCTAATAAAGAGTTATTCTTTTGCAATTATGAGCATCAAGCAGACTTTCATGCCGGCAAGACTTATAAAACAGACGCTTAACTTGTAAATTATAAGTCGATAAGCTGTCATTTACATTTAAAAAAGCGCTTAGCATCAGTGAGTTAAGCGCTTATCATTTTAATGCACCAATGGCGATTTAATATAACTGCAAACTTATAAAATAGAATGCGCATCTTTCATAATCTTGCTTAGCAGGGCTTCAGACTGCTTAGTTTGCTGCAAACGGTCTTCTTCGTCTCTTTGATTGGCATGAATTTTTTCATACAAATTCAAGCAGCACAGTACTAAAAGACTTTCTTGGCTGAGGCTTGGCGCATCGCGCTTGAGGTCTAGCGCATAGTTATTGATATAAGAAACCGCCGAGTGGAGTTCTTCTTGCTCATGGACTGGGCAGTAGATAGGATAGGTCACGCCTGCAATTACCACATCGACCTTTTTGATTTGCGGTTCAGGGGCGCTTTCAGCTTTAGCAGCCGGTCTAGCGGCGCTATTGTTTACATTACTGCTATTAATACTTGCGTTATTTGGCATGGGTTTTTGTGCTTGAGTATTTTTTGATTGGTTGTTTGTTGATTGATTATTTTGAGGCTGATTGTTTTTAAGTTGACTATCTACGGGGTTTACGCGGTCATCGGTCATAATAAATCCTACAATATGTATCATTAAAGTGAGTAATTAACTATTACTGCTATAAATATTGGTGATTACAAATTCGGCAGCTTAATAGGCGAAAATGAGTCAGTAAAAGCGAGCGAATTAAACGTGATTAATATCAATGACTACTTAACTTTCGGCTTGATCAATACGTGTCAAACGCTGTAAGACCACTTGCGTACGCTCGGCCGCTAGCTCGTTTTTCTTTCTCAGCTCACTATTTTGCTGCTTAATATCGCTGTACTGCTGCTTTAACTCGTTATTGCGCTGCTGCAGTGCGTGGTTTTGATGTTTTAATTGTTCAATTTGCTTTTGCAGTTTGTCCTGTTCTTCACCAATCATATGATGCGCTTCAGCAAGACTTTGATAGCGTTTATCAAGATCATGTAATTGTTTTTTGGCACCGTCGCGCTCTGCATAACTATTATCGAGCTTGGTTTTGAGGGCGGCGAGCTCTTTTGGGTCAGACACGGGTTGTTGTTTGAGGCTGCTAAGTTCAGCACTGACAAGCTGATACTGTTTTTTGATGTCGAGTACCATTTTTTCTAATATTCTAAGTTGGTCATACATAGTCAGTTTTTATCCTTAACAAGTAAGCGTAAATGAATTTTGTTCTCTGCGTTTAATAATGCCATAGGTGACCGCATAATATCTATATCAACAAAGTAATTGTATCGCGCTTTGTTTCGTGGCTTTTTCCATCGCTGTGTTATCGCCATACTGTCGCCATACCATCGATGGTAGCGTACGGCGTTTATTTATTTACTACTATTAATCAATGACTAGGACATCTATTATGAATGACAATATCTCTGGCTGGAATACGTGGCTCGCAGTATTTGATGACTGGAATGACGTGTCTATCAGCGAGGTACACGGCTTGATGACGGGGCTGATGACCGCCTGTAACGCGCCCGATGAGGCAGTATGGGCAAAGGTATTTGAGGAGCTAAGCTTTGCGCCTTTACCTGATGAGGCGTTGACGTTGCTCGCAGAAGAAGCAGAAGACATCGTTTTTCAGTTAAAAGACAAAGATGACGCTTATGCGTATATGCCGCTGGTGCCAGACGATGAACATGACCTATACGAGCGCGTGATGGCCCTGAAACAGTGGGCAAATGGTTTTATGACGGGTTTTGGTATCACAGATTGTAGTCTAAGCGCTGAAGAAAACGAGATGCTGTCAGATTTGGCAAAAATTGGCGCGATTCGCTTAGAAGATGATGAAGACTTTGAAGGTGGCGAGGAGTCTTATTTATATATTTATGAGTTTGCGCGTATGGTGCCGGTCAGCTTTGCTACCCGTAAGCGCAAACCTGTTAAAGAGATTGCCTTGATTGCTGGCTTGGCTATCGATGCTAAAACCACCAAGGAATTACAAGCAGAAGGTAAATTACCCAAACCAATGCCACCTGTCGTTGATGTGATGAATCAAAACCGTCCGTCATAAATAAGTCCCCATAAATAATATGGTAGGATGAATAGAGTCGATAGCTGGGCGTCGTAAAATAAGTGCCATAAAATAAGGGTAAAAAAACTGCGCTTGGCTATTAGATAAAATAGAAAGGAGACTATGATGACAACGGATAATGAGATGATTCACTTGCGCCGCTGTGTGGCGCTTGCTGCTGAAGCGCTAGAAGCAGGTGATGAGCCGTTTGGCAGTGTGTTGGTCGATGGCGATGGCAATGTATTACGCGAAGATCGTAATCGCGCCAATACAGTCGATGCCACTTACCATCCCGAAATTGCCGTGGCACGGTGGGCGGCAAGAAACATGACGGCGGACGCGCGGGCAAAAGCCGTGGTATATACCTCGGGCGAGCACTGCGCCATGTGTTCAGCGGCGCATGCGTGGGCAGGGCTTGGCCGTATTGTTTATATCAGCTCATCAAAACAACTTGGTGCATGGATGGATGAGATGGGCGTCACCTCAACATCGCCCATCAATTCATTAAGTATCCAAGAAGTGGCACCTAATGTTCCAGTCGAAGGTCCGATTGCGGGTTTAGATGAAGAAGTCAAAGCCCTGCAGCAGCGCTCGTTTCAAAAAAGCTAATTAAAAATCTGCTTAAAAAGGCTCATCAAAAGGTTCATCAAAAAAGTTAGGTCTTTTTATCTTGTAGTACGATAAGGATGTCTTATGACAATCATCATCCACCATGCCAATGAAAATCAAGGCACTGATATTAAAGCAAATAAAAATCAACCCCTATCACATGCGGACTATCCTCGTGATAGCATCGATTGGCTAACGCGTCTGATTGGCTTTGATACGGTCAGTCGCCATTCAAACTTAGCTCTTATTGAAGACGTGCAAGCATACTGTGAACAATTGGGTTTAACGGTAGATTTGACCTTTAATGAGGCTAAAAACAAGGCCAATTTGTTCGTCACCGTGCCAGCGGGAAAAAATGCCGATGAAGTCAATCACGGTTTGGTGCTATCGGGACATACCGATGTCGTGCCTGTCGATGGGCAAGACTGGTCGTCTGAACCATTTACCGCGACCATTCGCGGCAATAAGCTATACGGGCGCGGTGCTTGTGATATGAAAGGTTTTGTTGCTTGTGCGCTTAACTTATTGCCGCAAGCGGTCAAATTGTCTAACGCAGGCCAGCTGCGCCGACCGCTGCATTTGGCGCTGTCGTTTGATGAAGAAGTGGGCTGTTTGGGCGCGCCGCTACTCTTGGCAGATTTAAAAGCGCGTGATATTACCCCTGATTATTGCATTGTTGGCGAGCCAACCAATATGGCGATGGTGGTGGCACATAAAGGCATTGCGGTTTATCGTTGCCGCGTCCATGGTAAATCGGCGCATTCGTCATTGACGGCGCAAGGCGTGAATGCGATTAGCTATGCTAGCCGTTTAATCAGCTATGTTGATACGTTAGCGGAAGAAATCAGCCAGCGTGATGATAACGATGGCATGTTTGATGTGCCGTATTCAACCTTGTCCGTTGGCACCATTCAAGGAGGCACAGCGACCAATATCGTTCCCAATTTGTGCGAATTTACTTTTGATTATCGAAATCTACCGCATATGACGCAAGACGATATTGTGGCGCCGATTGAAGCAAAAGTTGCTGAATTGAGCGCGCAGATGCAAGCACGGGCTGCCGATACTGGTATTGAGCTGCAGCAACTGGAGGCCGTACCAGCGATGACCGATAGCGACAGCGCTGAGCTACAAGCGTTAATTGCAGCCCTGACCGGCGATGATGAACGCCACAAAGTAGCGTATGCGACCGAAGGCGGGCAGTTTACCAATAGTGGTATTCCGACCATTATCTGCGGTCCCGGTAGCATTGAACAGGCGCATAAGGCCGATGAGTATGTCGAGCTGAGCGAAATTAAACGCTGTGACGGCTTTTTACAAAAGCTGTTGGGCAGTTGTACGGTTGCTACTGCGGATAAATAATTCATTTAATCTGGGTAGTGGTTGCCGTAATAGTTGGTATAAAATACACCGTCGCTATGGCGGTGTTTATTTTTTCACCCTGTCGCATAAAATATGTAAGTTTCTTATAAAAAAGTAGGGGTTGGTTGATGTCTTGGCATCTGTTTGCGGTATTTTTTGCAAGTACGTTTTTTATCTCAGCGACCCCCGGTCCAAACATGCTACTGGCGTTTCAATACGGTCTTAATTACGGCGTCAAGCGTACCTTGTGGACGCTGGCAGGGCTTAGTCTTGGGCTGTTTATTTTGCTGCTATCAACGCTTCTTGGACTCGATGTTATTAGCCGTCAGTCGCCATGGTTATTGACGGTCATTAAAGTCGTTGGTGCCACTTATCTTATTTATTTAGGCGTGACGTCATGGCGCGATAGTGCCAGTGATAGTAGCTTAATGAACGATGCCAATGCGCTGAGTACGGAAGTTAATAAAGAGCTGACTGCGGCTACGGAAATGGCGGATAAACCTATGCCGCGCTCACTTTCGAGCGCTGCTGTCAAAGCGCCGCCGCGTGAATGGCTGCTGTTCCGAACGGGTATGTGGGTATCATTATCGAATCCAAAAGCGATTTTATTTTTTGCCGCCTTTTTCCCCAAATTTATCAATTTTAGCGCGCCGCTATGGCCGCAATATATCATGCTGACCTGTGGGCTTTTTTTGAGTGAAACGATTTGGCAGCTTATTTATACCATTGGTGGCAAAAAGCTAGCTGGCTGGTTAGATGTTGGCGCGCGTTTAGCTTGGCTAAATCGCGGCTGCGGGGTTATATTTATCTTGATTGCAGCGGCGCTGTTGGCAGAAGTGTTAAATGGTTTTATGGCTTAAAAAAGGCTGCTATTATTCGCTCATAAAAAAAGCCGTTCGCTATGGATTAGCGAACGGCTTTTTTTTTATCCAATTTTATCTGAAATTTTAAGCCAATACCTCAACCAGCTCACCTTTTACCATATGCGGACTGACAAAATCGGTCACGCGTACGCTAACGATTTTACCCAGTAGCTCGTCCATTTTATCTAAGTCATAAGGGAACATAACCGTGCGAGTATTATCAGCTGTCCCGATCAGACAATCGGGATGACGATCGGCAACTTGCTCGACCAAGACGCGAGTCGTAGTGCCGACCATTTCATGGGTTTTGGCTAGCGTTGACTCAACAATGACTTTTTGAAACTCTGCTAGGCGCGCCTTTTTGGTAGAGAAGCTGACATCATCAGGCAACTCTGCCGCTGGCGTACCCGGACGCTTAGAATAAATAAAGCTATAAGAGTGATCGAAGTTTAATTCTTTTGCCAAGTTTAAGGTATCTTGAAAATCTTCGTCAGTTTCGCCTGGGAAGCCAATGATAAAGTCGCTCGATAAATGAATATCAGGGCGAATGGCTTTAAGCTTATTAATCTGATTGATATAAACATCAATGGTATGGTTGCGTTTCATCGCCGCCAAGATGGCATTTGAGCCACTTTGGACGGGCAAATGCAGGTGTGACACCAGCTCTGGCAACTTGGCGTAAGCATCAATGATATCATCGGTGAACTCAAGCGGGTGGCTTGTGGTATAGCGAATACGCTCGACACCATCGACGTGCGATACGTAATGCAAGAGCTCGGCGAAACGGCAAATACTACCATCGTCTTTTTCGCCGCGATAGCCATTGACGTTTTGACCAAGTAGGTTAATCTCGCGCACGCCTTGGGCGGCAAGACTATCAATTTCTGCTAAGACATCATCAAGCGGACGTGATAATTCTTCACCGCGTGTATAGGGCACCACGCAAAACGAGCAATACTTCGAGCAGCCTTCCATAATAGATACAAAGGCTTTGTAGCCTTCAACGCGCGGCTCCGGCAAAAAATCAAACTTTTCGATACTTGGGAAGGACACATCCACCGTACCGATGCGATTTTTAGGCGAGATTTCACGCTGCTCATGCGATTGGTCATAAAGCTCTGGCAGGCGGTGCAATGTCTGTGGCCCAAAAACCATATCGACATAGGGCGCGCGTTTTTGGATATTGTCGCCTTCTTGCGAGGCCACACAACCGCCAACGCCGATGACCAAATCAGGGCGTTTTTCTTTTAACTTGCGCCAGCGGCCCAATTCTGAAAACACTTTTTCTTGGGCTTTTTCGCGAATCGAGCAGGTATTCATTAATAGCACATCGGCTTCGTCGATGTTGTGCGTCACTTCCATACCGTGCGAATCGCCCAGCACGTCAAGCATTTTGCCAGAGTCATAGACATTCATCTGACAACCCTGCGTGGTAACAAAGACTTTTTTTGGCGTGCCACTGTCATTGACGCTGACCGGTGTTTGGACGGTAGATGCTTGGACAGAGTTTGACGCTTCGAGTGCCGTAACGGCAGGCGCAGTAACCCTTGTGTCAACAGCAGCGTCATCGATGCGGGGATTAAATACAGTAACACTCATAAGCAAAGTCCATGATTGACTAAAAATATAGCGGGGTAGGCGATTAACCGGTGGCGTATTTTATCATAATCTGGCTTCAATGTGAAAAGTTAGCAAGCGCGTATGCGGTTAATTGCCCTTGATTATTTATAATAGTATCAATTGCTTAAGCAGTATTGTCGCTCAAACAATGCCATTTTGAACAATTATAACCCGTAAAAGCGCCGTAACACCTTTGTGTTACGCAGGGCTATCCAATTTATTAACGAAAAGTAAAGCTTATGGTTGAATGTGCAACGAGTATAGTATGATGAGGGCAACCATATCCGCACTATTGTTTAAATGAGTGTTTTAAATAGAAAAAAATATTATTTTAATTCTATATTTAGCCTATTTATCGAGCCAAATTATTTAGACCTATTAGAAAGAGAGTCCGTATGTCAAAGCCGCAAGTTGCTCAGAGTATCAAGGATAAAGATGCCAATTATCAAAATAAACTGCCTAGCCATTTTAAAGGAACATCGCTAAAAGCCAGCGTGTTGAGTATAGCCGCGGCAATGGGAGCGCTGGTAGTGTCGCAAGCGGCTTATGCCGAGCTTACTTGGGGTAATAATACCAGCAGTAATGTCAATAGTTATCCGCAAGAAGGGAGCTATCAACCAAAGAGTTATCAACCCGACAACTATAAACCTGATAGCTATAAACCCGATAATTTCCAACCTCAAAGCTATCAACCTGACAATTATCAACCGCAGAGTTATCAATCGCCAAGCTCACAGCCAACGAACGCTTATCAAGCAAACTCGGGCTATCAGGCCGACAGTGGCGTCGGTTCATTTACAGCAGCGGCAATTGCAGCAGAACGCGGCGATATCAACGCCCTTTATAATTATGAGCAGGCGATGAGTGGTGGTTTGTTTGCTATGTATCCGCCTTATTGGCGCATGAATTTAGAGCTAAGCTCACAGAGCCCAGCAGCGGTCACGCAGTTCGTCCGTCAGTATCCCGATAGCGTCATGGCAGAAAAATTGGTTGCCGATTTTGCCGAAACCAAAGCAGGCTCAAACGATTATGCCGCCGTCCGCCAAGTGGCAAATCTCATTACCAACGCCGATGACAGTGAAAAGTGTGCCGTTGCGCTAGGGTTTAATAACGGCGGCGATAGCATGCGTGCGCTAGCAGCCAAGTCCGATGTTTGGCTAACCACCAAAAAGCAGCCAGCGCTGTGCGATCAATTGGCGCTTGAGATGAATAATAATGCGCTAATCAGCAATCAAGATAGAGTATCACGCCTCAAACGTATGCTGCGTAAAGGTAAGACGGGCGACATCATGGCCTTATCTTCGCGCTTGGGCACGCCAATTCCTTACTCGTCGTTAAGTGAAATTCAGCTGAGTCCGTCGGCGTTTTTTAGTCGTTTTGCCCGCGAACCAAACAGCCAAATGAATCAATATTTGTATTTATATGCCATGGGACGCTTGGCAGAAAAGTCCTATCGCGAGGCGGCGCTGCAGTTAGATTTTGATATTAAACAAGACAATCAGCGCGCAGCAAAGCTGTTAAATGATGACACTCGCCGTTACGCTTATCGCATTCTTGGCGTCCAGCGTATGAACCACAATACCGATGACGGCTTTAATGTTGAAGCGGTCGATTGGTTCCGTAATAGCTTGGATAATGATTTTAGCTTTGAAGAAGCTGAATATTATGCCATCGCCGCGATTCGTTTTAGTCGTTGGGACGATGTGGTCGAAGCCATCTCAAAGATGGACGCCGAAACGCAAAAAACCAATCAATGGCAGTACTGGCTGGCGCGAGCTTATGAGCAATCAAATAATGTAGGTAAGCGCAGTACCGCTAAAAAAATGTATCAAAACTTGGCGAAGAGTAATGACTACTATGGTCTGATGGCCAAGGATAAAGTCGGTCAGCGTTTTGATGCCAGCCGTTTGGGTGGTAATAATTTACCAAATGTCAGTAGCGCTGAGCGTGCGCGCGTCATGCAAAACCCGCACTTTGCCCGCGCGTTTGCATTATATAACGCCGATGCCAGCCGTGCCTATGCCAACCGCGAGTGGAATTGGGCGGTAAAAAAAGCGCGCGACAATCGCGATAATAACTTGATTATTGCGGCGGCGCGTCAAGCGTATGATATCGGCTGGCTCGATCGGGCAATTTATGCCATTGAAAATACCGATACAGTCAACAACTTGGCTCTATCCCATCCGATGCCTCACCAATCGGCGGTTGTGCGCCATAGTCAGGCGGCAGGTATCGACCCTGCGTGGGCGTATGGCATCATGCGTCAAGAAAGCCGTTTTGTGCCGTCGGCGCGCTCAAACGTTGGCGCCAGTGGCCTTATGCAGGTCATGCCCGATACCGCTAAATATATCGCGCGGAAATTGGGCGAGACGTATAGCGCCAGCCGCGCCAATAGTGGCGATACCAATATTCGCTACGGTACGTGGTATATGGGCGATATCTTTGGTAAATTGAACAGTCAGCCCGTTTTGGCAACAGCGGGCTACAACGCCGGTCCCAACAATGCCAAACGCTGGCAGCCTGTTTATGGCTCACTCCCAGCGGATCAGTATGTCGAGTCGATTGCTTTTCCTGAAACGCGCAATTATGTCAAGCACGTGATGGAAAACGCCACCATTTATAGCAGTTTGCTTGGCCGCGGTCAGCCTATTAGTCAACGCATGGGAACCATTCCTGCCGCGTTTTAATCACTCAGTTTTGCCTTAAAAGACCATTAGCATCTCATCACTGCTAATGGTCTTTTTATACCATTCATTTGTTAGCGCTATTTAAAACTGGCATAGGCTTCTCACGCGCTGTTTACGTTTTTGCTATAGATTAAAAAAAGCAATTTGCTACCATTGTTTTAGTTTCCGTCTGTATTTTCTGTTGGTTTATTCTTAAAAGGCCAATTACTTTCAAGCGACCTAGTTTAATCAATGTCTTGGTTTGAGTTTTGAAAAGTAATTAAGCCTAAAAGCTCCTATTCGTCATTGCTAAATGCTCTAACTTCTTATGATTAAAAAATATTTTAATTTGCCCATATCGTCGCAGGCTAGGCGTCAATTATCTATTCAGACCAAGGTGGGCTCGATGTCAAAGATAACGCTATCAGAGCATGTTAACAAGCACTTGATCAGCAAAAGGTATGAAATTAAAGGCAACGCCGCGCTTGGCGTGACGGCTTTACTGTTATTGCAGGGCGCCATCATGCTGCCCGCTCAAGCGGCTGACGCCAGCAAAGCCGGACAGCGGGTATTAATGATTGAGATGACGCCCGCTCTATGTAGCTTACAGCCAACGCGCGCCCGCATGCGTCAATGTCTAGAAGGCTATTCGCTAACCGTTTCAGGTTTAGACATGGGTTATGGCGAGCGCTGCGGCCGCGGTAGCGAGCCGCGCCTGACGCCACTACAATTAAAGGTCGTCAATCGTATCATGCCGGACACCACGGTGCGGACCCAAGCATGGCAGCGCTATGGCGCTTGTAGCCCGCTCAGTGCTAGCAGTTATTTTCGCCAAATTACCAACTATGCCGGCGACTTAAAACTGCCAAACGAATTGAATACTGGCAACAGTTATACGGTATTAAAATCTCGTTTTGTCGGCCAAATGACCCGCTTAAATAGCGGTATGTCGCCTGCTAGTATTGACTTGATTTGTCAGGTTGGCACACGCCGTCAAATGGTACTGACTGACGTGCACGTGTGTTATGAAGGCAGCGCGTTCGGCACATGTAGTAACGTCGTCAATAATTGTGGTAGCAAATTTATTATTTCAGGCGGTAAATGATACTCTTTTACCATTTGAGCATTCATCATTATAAATATATCGTCTTGTCGACACTTAAGAAGCAAAGACGGTATAAGTAAAAATAGTCGTATTCACGTCAAATATCCCTAAATTCTTTTTAACTTCCTTGCAATAACTCTGTTTAAAGCGACTTTTATCTTCTCTTTTGAGCACTTCTTTATATCCTTCTAGTGCTTAATTTTCCCACCTTTATCTCTCAAATCAAAGTGCCTGCGCGTATAAAATGTAACAATATAATCATTAGAGTCTTTAAACGCGTTCTCGCTTTCTCTAGACGGTTAATAGGCGGAGGTGCTACACTAGTGAACGGTTTATGACTGCTATATTCAGTAAGCAGGTCGCTATCTCAAACGATATTCATCAATCAAAACCATCTATTAGAACCATCCATTAGAATCTGAATTATCTAATCAATAATTAGGGAGTATTCAATGTCAATGAAACAGCCTTTACGTGTTGCCGTCACTGGTGCCGCTGGTAATATCAGCTATGCTATGTTATTTCGTATTGCATCTGGTGAGATGCTAGGTAAAGATCAGCCAGTTATTTTGCAATTGCTTGAAATCACGCCAGCTCTTGACGCTCTAAAGGGTGTGGTCATGGAATTAGAAGACTGTGCATTCCCATTATTGGCGGGCGTTGTCCAAACCGATGATGCGAATGTTGCATTTAAAGATGCCGACTATGCGCTATTAGTAGGTGCGCGTCCTCGTGGCCCAGGTATGGAACGTAAAGATTTGCTAGAAGCCAACGCCGCGATTTTCTCAGCGCAAGGTAAAGCATTGAACGATGTCGCAAGCCGTGATGTAAAAGTATTGGTCGTCGGTAACCCTGCTAACACCAACGCGCTTATCGCTCAGCGCAATGCGCCAGATCTAGATCCACGTAACTTCACTGCCATGACGCGCCTAGACCACAACCGTGCGATGGCACAGTTGGCTGAAAAAACAGACAGCACGGTCAATGACGTGAAAAAAATGATCATTTGGGGCAACCACTCATCAACCCAGTATCCAGACCTAACGGCTGCGACTGTCAACGGTAAGCCAGCGCTAGATTTGGTCGACCGTGATTGGTACGAAAACACCTATATCCCAGAAGTACAACAGCGCGGTGCCGCCATTATTAAAGCTCGCGGTGCGTCATCTGCTGCTTCTGCTGCCAACGCTGCCATCGCTCACATGCGCACTTGGGCACTAGGTACTGATGAAAATGATTGGGTATCTATGGGTGTTTACTCAAACGGCGAATACGGTATTGCCGAAGGTTTGATCTACTCATTCCCAGTCACTTGCGCGAACGGCGACTGGACTATCGTAGACGGCGTTGATGTGTCATCAGATTTCTCAAAAGACAAAATGGCAGCAACTGAGCAAGAGCTTAGCGAAGAGCGTGACGCCGTAGCGCACCTACTTCCATAAGCCTACAGTTTGTTGATACTGTTATATAATTACTCTAGAAATAGCCCTCTTCATTAGAGGGCTTTTTTGTGGGCGCTCAATAATACAATTGATAACGTTAGCTAAACGTTGATTTACAGCTATTCAAATAAAGCTTGCTACAATAAAGTGGTAAGTTTAAATAATAAGCATGAATAAATCTGTGGCATTTAAGGAGAAAATATATGTTGGGTGAACCAGAGTACAGTATGAATGAGCTCTTTGCTCAGTTAGGATTAGATAGCTCGGATGAAGCAATCGAGCAATTTATCGAAAAGAATAAATTGGCCAAAGAAGAAGAGCTCACCGATGCGCATATTTGGAACGACAATCAGCGCGCTTTTTTGAAAGAAGAATGGTTTAAAGACGCAGCTTGGGTAGAGACTATCGATGAATTAAACGTGCGTTTGCACCCGGATGCTTAAAAAAGCTAGCATCAGTTATGAGATATAATAAGTAAGTTATAAAAATAAATAAAAACCCACAAACGTGAAGCACGCTGTGGGTTTTTTACTGTCGCCATTTTTAAAATGACGACACGTCCTAGTATTCTAGCAATCTTTAATTTAATCAGGCTGCTGCGCGCGCCACTCAAGCAAATCAATCACGTCACTATGAATGCCCGCTCTTAGCGCCTCTAAGCTTTCATAATGGCGCTCGCCGTGTAGATAATGCAAAAAGCGTACTTGCAAGGTTAAACCGTATAAGTCAGCTTGCAGCTTGGGAAAATGCACCTCTAAGCGCCAATCGTGGTCTTTATCTACAGACGGTCTGATACCGAGGTTAGCAGTACCAAATAAGCTATGAGGCCGTAAACCTTTTACCCCTGGATTTTTGCTATCGGTGAGGGCAGTAAGACCATCTGCTATAACGTTACCATTATCATCAAGGCTGACGACATCGACGGCGAATATGCCATGTAACGCAGGTTTTATGCGTTTTAGATCGACATTGGCAGTGGGGAAGTCCATGGTACGGCCTAGTTTATCACCGCCAACGACGCGCCCTGTAATGGCATAATCGCGGCCCAGTAAGGCATTGGCCGCATCAATGTCACCCGCCAATAATAAATCGCGAATGCGCGTTGAGCTAATGCGTGCGCCCTTGCCTTTGATATCGGTGACAGTATGCAGATTGGTCACATGCAGGCCATAATCTCGTAAAAACTGACTGTCGCCAGTCCGGTCATGACCAAATTTAAAGTCATCGCCCAGTACCAATGCTTGAACGTTTAGGCGCAGCGCCAAAATATCGGCGAATGCCTGCGCCGATAGCGAGCGAAAATCACTATCGAAGCTGGCGACTATCAAGGTCTCAATGCCATACTCTGCGAGCAAAGCTTGCTTTTCGGCAAGATTGGTCAAGCGAGCAGGGGCGCTAGCTGGCGCAAAAAACTCACGGGGCTGGGGCTCAAATATCATGACTGCCGAGCCAAGATTTTGTGCGGCGGCAAGCTCACGAACTTGCGCGAGCATCGCTTGATGACCCAAATGCACGCCATCAAAGTTACCGATAGTTAGCACGCAGGGCGCCAAAACTACTGGGCTAGTATTGGCAGGCAAAGCGCTTGGCGACGCCATCAGTTGCTCAAGAAAATAGGTGTTCATAAATGTCAGCTATGATAGATAAGACCAAATGAAAAACGCAAACACATCGCTAGTTAAAAACCTTTTTTCTAAAAAAAATGTCTTTAAAATAAAAAAGCGTCTTTAAAAGAAGTGTCTAAAACCAGCCATTATAAAGTAAAATAGACATACTAACATCCTATAGTCTGCTGTTAATCAAACAACAACATCAGCACCTTAACTACTATCTATCACTTATCACTATTTTTATTATGACTCATTATGAAAATGCTATGCCTGACGCTGTCTATCCCGCTACTTGTGATGATGTCTGCGCTTCTATGACATCTAACTTGGCAGGCGATAAACTCAACGAGCGCTTTATTGTGCAGCGCGCTGATACAGAAGATTTGCCAGCTATTTTGGCAATTTATAATCAAAGCATCGCAGGCAAACAAGCCACTGCTAATCTAGCGCCAGTGACGTGTGAAGAGCGTCAGGACTGGTTTGATGAGCATTTAAATAGTGCAACGCGACCTATTTATGTGGTAAAAACCCTTTCTAACGCAGGCTCAACATCCAAAAGCTCAGCGCGAACAGCGTCATCAATCGCCGCTTGGGGCAGCTTTAGCGATTTATATGCGCGCCCCGCTTATCATATCAGCACTGAGATTAGTATCTACTTGCATAAGGATTATCATGCGCAAGGATTGGGTAGCTTACTGGCGCGCTGGATGCTGACGCAAGCGCCAAGTCTGGGCATTCGTAACGTAATTGCGCTTATCTTTGCTCACAATCAACCAAGCTTAGGATTGTTCCGTAAGCTTGGCTTTGAGCAATGGGGTTATATGCCAAAGGTTTGCGATATGGATGGTTTTATCGCCGATGTGCTGATGCTTGGTAAAGCGGTCAAGTCAAATGATGACGTCGGATAAATAAAACTTGCACAACACCTTTAGCTAATAAGAGTCAGATGCTTTAACCTAAAATTTTCCATTTGCCGCCGATTTTTTGCAGCTCATACGTCAATGGCGCAGGTTCGCTTTGTCCTCTTAGCATCAGCTCACCAGTGATGGTCGCGCGGGTTTTATCATCGTTGTATTTGGTATCTGTGATCGTGACACCATCAACGGTCTGCTGAAACGCTGATTGCGTATTGGCAAGCTCTTCCTCAAAGTTTGCCATATCTACTTTATAATAGGTCGCAGCATGCTTGGCGTCGCCATAGTATAAGCTATCGAGCGCTTTTTTAACCGTATCCTCCGGCGTGCCCTCTTTAGTCGGATTGGTCACTAGGCTTTTTTGCTTAGCAGGAGCAGTGACTGGATTAATGTTATCGCTTGTAATGATGGTTTTATCTTTAGCGTTATCGGCTTCTTCCTCGGCTTTAACCGCAGTATCAGTATCGATGTCAGTGTTAGTATCAAGGTCTTGCACTTGGTTGCTGCCAGTCTCTTCGCTAGCTTCAATTACCGCTGGCGCCTCTTCGGTATTCAGGTCAGCTATTTCGGTTTCAGCCTTATCATTACTCCCACTATCATTGTTGCTACAACCGCTTAAAAGCAGCCCTGTGCTTAATAAGCCAGTAGCAAGCAGCAATGGTAAGCGCTGAAAGGCTCGCTGTTTGGTTGTTGTATCCATCGTTGTCATATCCCACCTTTAAATGTTTATTTATCGGTAAATTTATTTATCAGTAATTATGGCAACTATCAGCGCTGTTCACTGTCAATTCTCATACCAAGCTTGTTTTGGTTTGGTAAGTCAAAACCTGCTAGCCATGTTTTAGATGGCGTGGACGGAAACCTGTTGCTAATAGCACAACGCCATAAACCACCGCACCAACGACGCACAAAATCAGTAGCGCGACGATACGTTGCCACTGGGCCTCATCGGTTGGGAAATAGGGTAGCATGACATAAAGCACGGCGAGCATAGAGGCAGTAGCAATCGCAAACTGGGTAAACAGTTTTTTCCAGTGGCTGCCAAAGCGGAAAATCTCGCGCTTGTGTAAGAAGTAATATAACAAGCCCGCGTTTACAAACGCAGCGCCCGTCGTTGCCAAGGCCAAACCGCCATGTAGCGGCATGTCTAAGAAATAAAAGATGCCGATAAAAATGACACTAAAAATCATATTGGCAAAGACGGAAACAATACCAATTCTAACAGGCGTTCTGGTATCTTGACGGGCAAAAAAGGCGGGAGCAAAGATTTTAATTAACATAAAACCTAAAATACCGCCTGCCATACTACGCAGCGCTAAGGAGCTCATCTGCGCATCGCGTAGGGTGAATTCGCCGCGTAAAAACAGCGCTTGCATAAGCACATCGGAGAGTATAAATAGGGCCGCTGATGCCGGTACGCCGACCAAAATAATCAAGCGCGCCGCCCAATCAATGGTCTTTTTAAAGCTGACATCATCTTTTTGCGCTTCACTTTTTGATAGACTTGGCAAAATGACCGTGCCGATTGCCACGCCAATTAAGCCAAGTGGCAGCTCACTCATGCGCTCGGCGGCATAGAGCCAAGAAACCGAGCCGCCAATCATTAACGAGGCAAATACGGTATTGAGTAGCAAATTAATCTGTGTGACAGAAACGCCGAAAATGGCTGGCAACATCAATTTTAAAATACGGCGCACGCCTTCATGCTGAAAATCAATTTTTGGCGCGACCAGTAGTTTTTGTTGCGATAACTGCGGCAGTTGTATCAATAGCTGCAGCAAACCTGCGATAGCAACAGAGTAGCCAAGCGCCATGATCGGCACTTCAAACAGAGGCGCTAAAACCAGCGCGCCGCCAATCATAGATAGATTTAACAAAACTGGAGCAAAGGCGGGCGCAGCAAAACGCCCGTAGCTTTGTAAAATGCCGCTGGCAAAGGCGGTCATAGAAATAAACAATAAGTAGGGAAAGGTTAAGCGCAGCAGTTCAGCAGTGATGGCAAATTTATCGGGCTGGTCAGCAAAACCAGGGGCAAATAAAGTCACCACCCACGGGGCGATTAGAATGACCACCACCGTCAGCATGGATAGCACCAGCAGCAGCGCTCCTGACGTGCGACTGACTAAAATCTGCACCTGCTCTAAGCTGTATTTTTCTTTATATTCGGACAAGACAGGGACAAACGCTTGGCTAAAAGCGCCTTCGGCAAACAGACGGCGTAAAAAGTTGGGTATCTTAAAGGCGACCAAGAAGGCGTCCATCAGACCCCCTGCGCCAAACACGCCTAACAAGACGACATCGCGCACCAAACCTAAAATACGCGACAACATGGTCATGCTACTGACCACCATGGTTGAACGAAATAATCGACTTTTTGCCATGAGAACCTATTTTGCTTATGTGTTTACTGATGGGTGTTTGCTGATGCTCGTTTTCTGATACAGCGTTGCCAAAAAACTGACGGATTATAGCACTTTCATCACGCTGATAAATGCAATGGTTTTGAAACACTAACTGTTGTTTACAGAAATTTTAATGGGGCAATGGGGCTATTTGCTTAGGCGCGCTTATAAAACTATGATTGGCTTGCAAGATGATGAGTAACCAGCTCGCGTAGCTTTGTCCAGTCAAAATAATCACCGGGGTCAGTTTTGCGCCCGGGTGCAATGTCGCTATGACCGGTAAGATGCCGACGGGTTTTTGGATATGCGTCATAGATGGCGACGATAGCTTTTGCAAGCACTTCATATTGAGCAGTGCTAAAGGACACAAAATCCGAACCTTCAAGCTCAATGCCAATGCTATAATCATTACATTCGGGGCGACCCAAGTAGCTAGAGCGTCCGGCATGCCACGCACGCTCATTAAAATTGACAAACTGCGTCATCGCGCCATCGCGCTCGATAAATAAATGCGCTGAGACCTCTGCGCCTTTAATTGTCTGAAAGTAAGGATGTGCTTCCCAGTCTAATTTATTGGTAAACAAGGCTTTGACGTAATGCACGCCATCCTTACCGCAAGCGCCGAACTCACTGGGTGGTAAGCTAATATTGTGAATGACAATGGCATCAATCGCGATATTTTCCGGACGTTTATTGAAGTTGGGTGACGCAAACCACGTCGCGGCTGATAATCGACCAGCATGAATAGTCATTGACGATGCTGTGGACATAATACTCTCTTTAATCATGTTAATAAGTGCGCAGTAAATGCTGATGATTATAGTTTTCTATAAATGCATGGTACATTTACCTAAAAAAATGGTTTAAAACTGTCCTTTAAAACAGAGGCTTATCCTGTAACTTTAATAATTTAATAGACTCAATCACGCGATAAGCGTCTGACCCCACAGTGCGAGATGTTACTCATGTCTAAATTTTTAAATATGCTGGCGCTAGATTGTACGCCAACCAATATTGGCAGACGAGCGCGTTTGCCGCTTACGATAGCGGGCTTACTGCTGAGCGCACAGGCACAGGCGTTTTTGCCAACGCCGGCATCGCTTGTGACGACAGGTGAATTGGCATTGGACGAACTTGATGCTGATAAATCGCAAAGTACTGAGCCAAAATTGACGGCTTATTCTGAGCCAAATAATATCATCAAGCAAAGCAGTGACCCAAATAAAGATTTAGTTTCTTCTACCTCCAACGCTCAAAATACTAGCAATGCCAATACTGAGCAGCTACTAGCGTCATGGCGCAAGCAAGCAAAAGCAAAAAACCTCGCCCAGCATACGACATGGCGCCGCTTATTGTATTTCTTCGACGATCAAAAAAATCTCATTGGTAAGAAAAAAGAGAGCAGTCTCGTTACTGATACTGACTTTTTTTTAAGTGAAAATGGACAGCAAGACTCAGCGGCAGAACTTGATGCGATGCTTGTTGCGCTTGCTGATGAAATGGTCACGACTCCAGATAATAGGATTCCAGATAACGGGACTCCAGACAACAGCACTGCTAATAACAAACTGTCTAAGCGCACGGCTCAAAACTCAGTACAAGACCCAGTACAAAGCTCAGTATTGTGCCGTTTTCCCGCGCGCGTCCAATGGCTGACTGATACCTTAAATATCGATAAGAGTGCTTTACACGCTGACTGCCCAGAGCTTAATGACTGGATGCAAAAGTTGGCACCTGAGCAGCTGTCTATCATGTTTGCGCAAGAATACTTAGACAATCCGATTTCAGCCTTTGCTCATACGTTATTACGTATCGATTCCAAAGCCAGCGTTGCCGATCCAAGCCAAATTCATCATGCGATTGCGCTAAATTATACGGTGGGCGGTGACTCAAGCGATAACTTTTTGCTCTATGCTCTTAAATCGATGACTGGCGGTTATGACAATCTGATCGAAATTGATCCTTATTCAGAGAAGCTTGCGAAGTATCTGCAAGAAGATGAGCGTGATGCGTGGACGTATCAATTGGATTTGACCCCAGCGGAAGTGCAGCAAATTATGTTGCACGTTTGGGAAACCAAAGATTTAGAGCTGCCGTATTATTTTACCACTGATAACTGCGCGTCTGAGATTTTGCGTCTAATCGACGTGGTACGCCCGCAGCAGCATCTGTTAAGTCGCCTGCCTTATGCGGTGATTCCCTCCGATGTCGTGCAGTTACTGGACAGCGAAAACTTACTGGCCAGCACCGATTATACGCCCGCCGATAGTACCTTACGCCAAGCGCAGTTAAATGAGGTTAAAGCGCAGCGTGCACAGTTGGGCTATCATAACAGCGCCAAACAAACGCTAAATGAGATTAAATCTGCCCAGTTAAATCCGATTTCTAGCATGTCAGCCGACGGGCAAACCTTACTACCACGCCAAATTGCAGTGGCGGATAACAATCCAATAGATAGGCATCCGCTGCAACTGGCTCATGTTGGAGTGGGGCAGCGCGGAGATAACAATTATATCGATTTGGGCGTGCGCGCAGGCTATCACGATACTCTCGACCGACCGTCGGGTTTTCCGCAGTTCTTTGATTTAGAAGGCGCGGCTGTAACCTTACGTCTGTATGACACCGATAATGATAAAGCCAATCAGCCAAGCAGTGTGGTCTTGCAAAATCTTACCTTGGTGCGAGGGCGCTCGTTTAATCCGGTCAATTCTGCCAAAAAAGGCAAAACCTGGGGCGCAAGTATCGAAGCGACCCGCGTAAATGACGGCTCGCAGCAAGATGGCAGCGATCATTTAGTTGGCAGTCTAGGCTATGAGACGGGCTGGTCGTGGGCGTTTGGTACGCCGAGCGCAAATACAGGCGAGATGCCGCCGCAGCTATGCTATACGTTTTTGGCAGGTACCGCGCAAGCAGGGCGCGGTATTAATAAAGGCTACCGTGTTGGAGCGGGCGTGAATGCTGGTTGCCGTTATCAGATTAACAATCAGTTACGCGCGCAGGCTGAATTGCAACTGCCATATTGGTATCATGGCAGCAGCGATGAATCCAACGCCCGCGGTCATTACTGGCAGCCGATATCGACGTTAGGGCTACAGTACGATATCGATAAAAAACAAGCGTTACGTCTCAATGCCAACTACGAATGGCAAGATCGTATCGACGCCAAAGAAGACATACAACTGTCGTATAGACGCTATTTTTAGCGCCAGTTATGACCCGTTATGACCAGCTTTAGCTAAAAGCCGTCTTTAAATAAAGGATATATGATGAGTGCGCAAAATTTACTGATTATTGGTCAAGGTGACATTGGTTTACCAGTCACCAATAAGCTGGCTCAAGACGGCCTAAACGTCACAGGGCTGGCACGCCGTGAGCGTCATCATTATGATCTCCATGCGAACGCTAAGTTTTTGCAAACCGATGCATTAACGCTAACTGCTGAGCAGCTACAAGACTTTACTGCGATAGCAATTATTGTCACCCCCGATGACTATTCAACCAGCGGTTATCACGACAGTTATTTAGCAATTTGCCAGCATTTGGCAACCTTAGCAGATAAACTAACCAACCTTGCGCGCGTCGTTTTTATTTCATCAACGGGCGTTTATGGGCAAGATAATGGTGCATGGATTGATGAAAACACCGCGCCTGTGACCCCAGAGCGTGAGGCCTCACAGGTTATATTGCAAGCAGAGCAAGCATTACAACAAGGCTTTGGTGCTAAGGCCATTATCATTCGTCCAAGCGGTATTTATGGCCGCGAGCGCCTCATGCGCCTGCGTAAAGCCAAGGAAAAACAAAAAGAGCCAGTTGCCGCCGAGCATTGGAGCAATCGGATTATGGATCGCGATTTGGTCACCATTATTGCTAAAGTTATGACCATAGACGCGCCAAAACCGCTTTATATCGCCACCGATTATGCGCCCGTGACCACTTTCGAGCTGGGCACGTGGTTAAGTAAGCAAATAGGGGAAGTGCCGCCTGTTATTGATGACAATAAAACCGCGGTAACGGGAAAGCGTTTGCATAGCAATATTCCGTTAGCGTGGCTGGGCTATCCTGATTGGCAAGCAGGTTACCGAGATATTTTGCGTCATCAGCAGCAACATCAAAATCAACATTCAGAGTAAAATATTCGTTTGATTTGATTGATTTTATTTTTATAGCTTTTATTTTTACCGCTTTTAAATGTGCAAGCCTAGGGAAAATCCATGACCCAGCATTCTACTTCTGATGACCGTTTTTCCAATGCTGGCTTTACAGCAGAAGAAGCGCAG
Organism: Psychrobacter sp. UBA5136; assembly: GCF_002414005.1. GTDB lineage: Bacteria > Pseudomonadota > Gammaproteobacteria > Pseudomonadales > Moraxellaceae > Psychrobacter. The sequence continues at coordinate 50,913 of NZ_DHYG01000053.1, read as the reverse complement.
CTTGCAGAGGGCAATGCTGAGCAGGCAGTAGGGTTAGCAAATAGTCAGCAGCCTGCGATTGTGCATCCCAATTTTGATCCAAAGCGTTCGCCCCTTGATCCTGCTCGGCCATTAAGTGACATACCAGAACCTGCACGGCGCTTAAATGGACAGCTGCGCCGCTTATATGGCAGCTCTACGCGTTTTTATCAGCCCAAGACAGACAGCTTATCGAAATGGGCGCTGATTGCGTCAGAAGCATTGGCTGAGCATTTGGCATTACTGAAGGCTGCAAAACTGATCGTGCTGCCCGAGAGTTTTTATCATAACCATAGCGAGCAGCCGTTATTATCGCCACTCACCGACATGACTTTGCTTGATATGGCGGATATCCAGCGCGCGCTACAAGTATATCCAAAGCTGACACGTTATGGGTTTATGGTTGCTGATACTATAAATACTCAAAATAATGGTCAGAAACCTTTAGCGGCAGAATCTCTGCGAGCATTGACCAGACGTTATAATCCTGATGAGCTGCTGAATAGTGCGTATGCCGATGACTGGCAAGTAGTGTTGCAGCCGCAGCAATTTGATACAGGCGAAGGCAGTTTGGCGACTGATCTTATGGCATGCAGCGTTGCCGTCTATGCGTTAAAGCAGTGCGCTACGCGCAAAACGATTAACCACAGCTATAGCGCGGCGCAAATTTGTCAGCACGTGCGCAGCTATCTGCTCAGCCAAATTGTGTTTGAGCCCGCGCAGCGCCATGCCTACCGTCAAGTGCGCATATTTGCTGGGCACATTGTTGTGGCGGCGTATCATTTGGGCTGGGACATACAAGTCAGTCACGACGGTCAATGCTACTTTAATATCTCATCGCGCTGCGGATTATTGACGCGTTATGCAAATATGCAGGATTATCATATCAACGGTTGGTCAAGTTAAGCTGCCACGACTATAATGCCCCTCACAACTTTTTGCTTGTTCAATTTTCATTTTCTTTTTGCTGATAGGAAGACCCTATGCTGAATGCCGCTATGCCTAAAATTGCCCAACATGCTCAAAACGTTTCATTTTCATCGCATCAATTTATTCAATTAGCACTCGACAATCAGGTGTTAAAGTTTGGCGAGTTTGTCTTAAAGTCTGGGCGCATTAGTCCCTACTTTTTTAACGCAGGGCTGCTGGCGTCGGGTGAGATGTTATCGTTATTAGCGCGTGGTTATGCCGATGCCTTAGCTGAAAAAGTGGCTGAACAAATGAATGGGGCAAGCAGTGGCGCAGACGAGCAAGAGCTGGTCATTTTTGGTGCGGCTTATAAAGGCATTCCCTTTGTTGCGGCAACGGCGCAAGCGTTGTGGTTACATCATGGTATCAATGCCAAATGGGGCTATAACCGTAAAGAAGCCAAAACCCATGGTGAAGGGGGTAATTTGGTCGGCGCCGATGTCAATGGCAAAGCCGTTTGGGTGCTCGATGATGTGATTACTGCTGGCACGGCGATGCGCGAAGTGGTTGAGATTTTAGAGCAAGCTGGCGCAACTGTGGCGGGTATCATTGTCGCCCTTGACCGTAAAGAAAAAGGTTTGGCAGAGCGCTCTGCCATTCAAGAGCTGGCGGCAACCTTAGACGTACCAGTTCGTGCACTGGTCGATATCGATGATTTAATCAGTTATTTAGCAAAAAGTAGTGCAGACAGTGATGCCACCCAGCTTGCAAAAATGCAGCATTACCGCGCCCAGTACGGCGTATAATTTATCGTAGCTATGCTACCATACTTTTAAATTGCATCTACTATATAACGTAAGTGAGCCCTATCATGAGCCAAGAACAACAAAAAAAATCGTTAAACATACTCGTCATCATGGACCCTATCGAGCTGGTCAATTATAAAAAAGACACTACCCTTGCGATGATGTGGTCAGCGCAGGATCGCGGGCACAGCCTTGGCTATTGCCAAATTCATGATTTATGGTTAGACCGTGGTCAGCTGATGGTTGATAGCCAGCCGGTGACGGTGAAGCGTGTTCCAAACGATTTTTATACCTTAGGCGACAAAGCAACGGCGCCCGTCAGCGATTATGATGTGATTTTGATGCGTAAAGATCCACCGTTTAATATGCGCTTTATTTATGCCACTTATTTGCTTGACCACGCCAAAGCTGCAGGCGTGCTGGTGGTCAACGACCCACAAGCGATTCGCGATTGTAATGAAAAGCTATTTGCCACTTGGTTTAGCGACTATATGAGCCCGACGATTGTGACCAGTAAACAGGCGCATATTCGCAAGTTTATCGCCGAGCAGCAAGACGTTATCGTCAAACCCTTAGATGGTATGGGCGGCACAGGTATTTTCCGTTTGACCGCTGACAGTCCAAATATTGGTGTCACGCTTGAGATGTTAACCGAGCTTGAAACCCTGCCGATTATGGCGCAGCGCTATTTACCAGAGATTGCCGATGGCGATAAGCGCGTGCTCATCGTCGATGGGGAAGTGGTCGAATATAGCTTGGCACGTATTCCGCTTAAAGGCGAGACGCGCGGCAATCTTGCGGCAGGTGGCAGTGGCGTTGCGATGCCACTTACCGATGTCGAACGTCAAGTGGCAGCAGTGGTTGCGCCGATTGTGAAAGAAAAAGGGCTGATGTTCGTCGGTTTAGACCTCATCGGTGGCCGTATCACTGAGATTAATGTCACCAGTCCAACCTGTGTGCGCGAGATTAATGATCAATGCGGGACTGATATTGCGACTGACTTTGTTATTGCTATTGAGAAAAAGCTGGCGGTTTAACCTTGCAGTTTCAGCTAGGCAGCAGCTTAAACAAAGTAGTTTAAAAGGCAGCTTAAAAAGACTTTTGCACCAAGCAGTAAGGATAGAGTAATTTATGACTAAGCGATAAGCACAAAGCTTAAAAACGGTTGTGCTAAGATGTGTCATCGCCAGTTTATGAGAGCTGAAGCTTTTATGATTGGATAATTCTATTTATCAAAGCCAAGCCGCGATTGCTCACGGCTTGGATTTTTGTTATTTACGCTGCATAAAGTGCTGTCTATCAGGTAGTGATTTACACTATACTATGCGAGCTTTTATAGGCTCGCTTTGGTGCAATAAAAAATAGTGACAAAAGTTAATAAGTCTTTCATATAAATAAAGAAAAGATAGGCAGAGGTTCATGAAAACACCGCATATATTAATGATGGCTGCGGGGACAGGCGGGCATGTATTTCCAGCGCTGGCAGTTAGCGAAGAATTGACCAAGCGCGGCGCTGTGATTCACTGGCTGGGTACACCAAATGGCATGGAAAATGGCTTGGTTGCGCCAACTGGCTATCCTTTTCATGCGATTGATATGCAAGGGCTGCGTGGTAAAGGTTTGGGGCGCCTGCTTAAGCTACCGGTTACTTTATTGTCAGCGACCATGGCGGCGATTAAAGTCATTCGCGGCAACCAAATAGACGTGGTTATCGGTTTTGGCGGATATGTCACCGCGCCCGGCGGTATTGCAGCGCGTTTGACCAAGACGCCGCTGATTATCCATGAACAAAATGCCATTGCTGGCATGAGCAATCGCTATTTGGCCAAGATGGCGACCAAGGTACTGCAAGCGTTTGAAAATACTTTTGCTAATAGCGATAGCGATAGCGAGAGTGATAACAAGATTGAAACGGTGGGGAATCCCGTGCGTAATGCTATAAGCGGTGTTGCTAACCCTAGCGTGCGGTACGACGTTAACGACAGCTCGCCGCTGAAATTGCTGGTCGTTGGCGGCTCGCTTGGGGCGCAAGTGTTAAACGAGACGTTGCCAAAAGCACTGGCGTTGATTGATCGTCCGTTTGAGGTGCGTCATCAATGTGGCCGCAATAACGAGGCCACCACGCAAGCAGCCTACGACAGTGAAGCATTAAGCAACCATCAATTTACCGTACAGCCATTTATTGACGACATGGCAGCGGCGTACAATTGGGCAGATATTGTCGTTTGCCGGGCAGGAGCGTTAACGGTGACGGAAATTCAAAATGTCGGTATGGCGGCCATATTTGTGCCGCTACCAAGCGCCGTTGATGACCATCAAACGGCAAACGCGCGCACCTTGACCGAACACCAAGCCGGGATTTTGTTGCCACAAAGCGAGCTGACCGCAAAACGCTTGGGTGATGAGCTTAATAGGTTAGATAGGCAAGTATGTTTAGAGATGGCAGAAAAAGGCCATGCGCTTGCCAATCGTCAAGCCTGCCAGCGAGTTGCCGATATTATCTGGCAAGCTGTATAAAAGTTAATTTTATTACTTATTATTTGTTATTTATTACCAATTAAATTTGTTTGTCTTCAATAAAGAGAAAACCCTATGCCAACCTCTGCTAAATCTTTAACTAAGCGTTTGATTGAAATACCAGAAATGCGCCGTATTCAGCATTTACATTTTATCGGCATTGGTGGCTCGGGGATGTGCGGTATCGCTGAGGTGATGAACAATCAAGGCTATAAAGTCAGCGGTTCTGATATTGCGGAGAGCTTGGTCACTAAGCGCTTAGCGCAGATTGGTATCGATATTGCGATTGGTCATGATTCCAAAAATATCGCCAATGCCGACGTTATCGTTGTATCGTCCGCTATTGACCGTAGCAATCCTGAGGTAAAAGCGGCGCTTGAGGCGCGTCTGCCCGTGGTACGCCGTGCGGATATGCTCGGCGAGTTGATGCGCTACCGTCATGGTATCGCCGTTGCTGGCGCGCATGGTAAAACCACCACCACCAGCTTGCTGACGACCATGATGGCAGAAGGGCAGCTTGATCCGACCTATGTGATTGGTGGTAAATTAAATGCTTCGGGTAAAAATGCTGCGCTTGGTAGCAGTCGTTATTTAATTGCTGAAGCCGATGAATCCGACGCGTCATTTTTGACTTTGCATCCGATGGCGGCGATTGTCACCAATATCGATCAAGACCACATGGAAACCTACGGCAATAGTTTTGATAAATTAAAAGCCGCTTATATCCAGTTTTTACAAAACATGCCGTTTTATGGTCTGGCGGTGGTTTGCGGCGACGACCCTGAATTGTACGCTATGATTGATGACATTGGACGTCCGGTATTAACCTTTGGTCTTGAGCCCTTTAACGATGTCCAAGCCGTTGATTTGGTCAGTGAAGGGACAAAAACCCACTTTACCGTCTTGCGCCGCGACCGCGACCCACTGCGTCTGACCCTGAATATTCCAGGTGTACACAACGTTTATAACGCGCTGGCTGCGATTACGATGGCAACCGACGAAGGCGTTGATGACGAAGCGATTACCCGCGCCTTGCAAAAATTCGCTGGCGTTGGTCGCCGCTTTGAGCAGCAGGCAGCTGTAGAGATAGATGATGGTGATGTCTTGCTAATTGATGATTATGGTCACCATCCAAGAGAGGTGGATGCGACGATTAAAGCGGCGCGTCAAAGTTTTCCTGAGCGCCGTTTAGTCATGATGTTCCAGCCGCATCGCTACAGCCGCACGCGTGATTGCTTTGATGATTTCGTCGAAGTGCTCTCAAGCGTCGATGAACTATTATTATTGGATGTTTATCCCGCTGGTGAAAGCCCGATTGCTGGCGCTGATACCAAAGCCTTGGCACGTAGTATTCGCATGCGCGGCGCCGTTGAGCCAACGATTATCGCTAAAGAGAATATCGCCCCTGTGATGCAGCGCCTACTTAAAGCCAATGACATGTTAATCACCCAAGGCGCAGGTAATGTTGGGCAAATAGCAATCGAATTGGCTGCCAATGATCTATATATCAAACAAGCCGCAAAAGCATTTTAGGAACAAAACTGATGACTACCAATAACCAAGAACACAGTAAACAAGAAAACAATCACCAAGAAAACCACCACCAAGAAAATCAAGGCGGCGTTGATAAAGGTATGAATGCAGACGCTAAAACGGCGATTACCAATCCAGAACCTGCACTGGCCGCCGCGGCGCAAGCAGAACAGGAAAAGATTGCAAGTGACCAGTCAAACCATGAGGCTATGCCTAGCATCGCAAACAGCAAAGTCAAAGATGCCAGTCAGTTTGGTAAAGTTGCGGTGATATATGGCGGCACTAGCAACGAGCGCAGCGTGTCGTTAGACAGTGGCGCTGCCGTATTACAGGCGCTGCAAAACCAAGGCGTTGATGCCACGCATTTTGACCCTAAGTATCAAGACATTACTGAACTGCGGGCGTACGACCGCGTGTTCAACGTCTTGCATGGTCGCGGCGGCGAAGATGGCTTATTACAAGGCGTGCTGCAGTGGTTTAATATTCCGCAAACCGGTTCTGGTATTTTGGCATCAGCACTTGGGATGGACAAAGTACGTACCAAACAGCTATGGCAAGGTTGCGGTTTATCGACTGCGCCATTTTCATTGCTAACAGCGGATACCGACTGGCAGCAAGTGGTTAATATGCTAGGTCTACCGCTAATTATTAAGCCTGTCCATGAAGGCTCAAGTATCGGTATGACCAAAGTTAATAACCTCGATGAGCTGCCTGCTGCGTATGCAACGGCGGTGCAGTGCGGTGATGCCGTGATGGCGGAACGCTGGATTACGGGCCGCGAGTTTACCATTGTCATTATCGACGACGAAGCTTATCCGGTCATTCGCCTTGAGCCTGCCGACATTACTAACTTTTATGATTTTGAAGCCAAATACAATCGCAATGATACCAGCTATTATATACCTTGTGGACTAAGCGCTGCCGACGAAAAACATCTGCAAGAATTGAGCTTGGCGGCATTTCGCGCCGTTGATGCCAAAGGTTGGGGACGTATCGATGCGATGCAAGATGAAGCTGGCAACTTTTGGCTACTTGAGATTAATACCGTGCCGGGCATGACCAGTCATAGTTTGGTGCCGATGGCGGCTAAAGCGCGTGGGATGGATTTTGATACCTTGTGTTGGCACATTCTGGCGCAAACCCTATAAATCTTTATTAATAAAAATAAGGTTTTGCAGAGAATGTTTAAAACGACTCTTTAAACGCTATTTATTTAAAATACAAGGCTTTCTTAAATTCATGCAAATGTATCACTAGCCCTGCTATAACACAACTTAATGTAATCTTGTGTAAATTCGTTGTTGGCAGTGAGCGAGGCGCTATTGTTTAAACGTAAAATACGTTAATATTGTAATTATTGGTCTATATTAGTGATATTTATGGTTATTTATGCATTTTCTCTTAAGTTATTCATTAAATGAGAAAAATGTTACGTTTTAAAGCATATAACCAAGCTTTATAGGCCGTTTTAGATAGATAAATTGATAACATGTCAGTTTATAAAGTGCTGCGCATAAATAGCAGATTTACCTTTAATACAAGCTCCATTGGCGTTACGTAAATGGCATTAAGAAAAAATAGGGAAGACGTGTATTATGACTCAAACTGTCAATGACATCGCTGACTTGATGAGTGATAAAGCCTCTCGCCCTAACTCTAGCTTTCAAATACCGACAATGGTCAGATATTTTTTTACGGTATTGGTGCTCGGTTTGCTCGTACTGATATTGGTCATGGGTGGTAAAGCATTGCGTGACGCACCGCCTGCCGCTATCCATGTCGATGAACATGGCTTGACCGTGGTGCAGTACCGAGCGTTACAACAACTCATGAACCAGCAGAGGGTGAGCAGCTTTTTTACCTCTGATTTGCAAGCACTGAGAGACATTTCCACCAGTCTTGCGTGGGTTGACCAAGTCAGTGTCAGCCGTGATTGGCAACAAGGTATCGTGATTAAAGCTTTGCCGAAACAGGCAGTGGCAAATTTTGGTACCGAGCGTTTGGTGGATGCAAAAGGCGCGGTTTTTGTTCCTGCGGATAGTAGAGAGTTGACCCAAGAGCGCTTTGCAACTTTGCAAGGTAACATGGCGCAAGCACCCGTCATTATGCAGCAGATGCAGCAAGTGAATGACTGGTTTGCGCCGCTTGATATGCAAGTTGCTGATATCATATTGTCGCCAAGAATGACGTGGCTGATTCGCTTTGATAATGGCTTACGTGTCATTGTTGATAATGAAAACACGGCGCAAAAACTGTTGAATTTAAGTCAGCTGCTTGGCAATCAGTTAAGCCGCCGCCGAGAAGAAATACAGTCAGTCGATCTTCGTTACAAAAATGGATTTACCATCGCATGGAATCTTGCGCCGCCAAAAAATGCTGAAACGCCACCATAAAAAAGCATCTCGCGATGGTATTAAGTGAAAATACTAAGCAAAAACACCCAGTAAGAATACGAAGAAAAACCACTAAGAAATAAAGTTTAAGAAAGCAATTAAGGTTCTATAGCCGTCTGCTTTTTAAGGTAGAGAGTTTACTTATAATATGACCGCGTAATAAAGCGCATTTTTAATGATTTAATGGAGACGTCATTTGCTCTCCTGTTTAGCGATAATTTGTCTGGTACCATGAAAAATACTGAAAATCTGGTTGTTGTCCATCTAAGTGCCACGGCAGTGTACGTCGTCATTGGCAGCGTTGTCTCTGCAAAAGACATTCGTATTATGGGTGTGGGACAAGTTAAAAATAGCGACTTTTATCAAGGGCAGATAAAGCATCGCGAACGTTTGCAAGGCGCTATCAAACAAGCGATTCAAGAAGCAGAAGATACCGCCAATTGCCGCGTGCATAGTGTTTGGTTGACCTTGGCAACGCCTGAGCTATTGAGTAAAAATAGTGCAGGTGAAGTCAGGGTTGAGGACGAAGTCGTCCGTGCCAAAGATATGGTACAAGCACTCTCCAATGCCAAATCACAAGACTTGTCGCCTGACTATTATCTGATGCATTGCTGCCAGCAAGGTATTTATATCGACAATCAAGAGATGATGGTTGATGACGCCATCGACATGGTCGCGCACAATATCACCGTCATGTATCATATGATGATGATGCCAGTAGCGGGCCGTCAAAACATCCAAAAACTCTTGCAAAGCTGTGACGTGGGCATCGATCATATTGTTTTTGATGCCGTTACCAGTGCCGAATATAGCTTGATGCCTGACGAGCGCCAGCAAGGAGTTTGCTTGGTTGATATCGGTGCGAGTACCACCAGTATTTGTGTGTATAAAGAAAATAAGCTCATTTTTACCCACTGTATCGCTACAGGTAGCCATGAAGTGACCATGGATATTTCAGCCGATGTTGGCATCTCCATGATAGAAGCTGAGCGGCTTAAAAAAACGTACGGTACCGTCGATATCAATAGCGTCGATCCCAGCTCCTTCTTTTTATTTAAGCCGCAAGGGACGGGCGATGAGATTAATATCGGTACGTATAATCTGGCGCGCATCATTGAAGCGCGTTATGTACAGATTTTTACTGAAGTGGTGCGCCAACTCCATGACGCTGATTTGTTAGGCTATATTGATAAGGGCATTGTACTCACAGGCGGCGGTAGTGCCATTAAAGGTATGATACCTTTTGCCAAAAAACTGCTAAAAATGCCGGTGGTATTGACCAACACCCATCCCGCCATTAGCGCTTATAACCATTTTGATAACGATGAGTCATTTAAGCAGCTGAATATGCAGGTCAATGATCGCGCTTATCAAACGGCATTTGGTACCTTACTATATAGTCAAAGCGAGCAGTTTCGTCACAGTGAAAAAAGCGAGCCAGAAGCGATTCAAAAAAATCGCGTCACAAGTGTTTTTCAGAGTGCAGGACAACGTTTTGCTAGTGTACTCAAAAAGATATTATAATTTTGCTGACAAATTACGCCTACTAAGTAGTGAAGAGTATGACGCAGCATAATAGGTAAGCATATTAATAGCAGCACCCTGTACAATAATGGCATGTATTGGCTGAGCACTACTATTTAAGCCATTGCCCTGTTTTATTTAAATACATTTATATATAGTAAGTCGATAGCGCGCCATATGAGTGTGTTACTACGTATCGACCATCACGCTATCTGCAACTGGAGAAACCTTTTTATGTCAAAATACACCATGCCAGATGATAATCAGCTTCAAAGTAACGGCCAGGCAAGCTTCACTGTATTCGGTGTGGGCGGCGGCGGCGGTAATGCGGTTGAGCATATGGTACAACAAGGGATTAGAGGTGTAACGTTTGTCTGTGCCAATACGGATAAACAAGCGCTCGATCGTCTGACAGCGCCGCATAAGTTGCAACTTGGCGCCAAAACCAACCGTGGTCTCGGCGCTGGCGCAAACCCAGAAGTTGGTCGTGAAGCGGCAGAAGCGGATGAAGAAGCTATCCGCGCCTTACTTGAGCACTCAGACATGGTATTTATTACCGCTGGTATGGGCGGCGGTACAGGTACGGGCGCCGCTCCAGTGGTTGCGCGTATTGCCAAAGAAATGGAAGTCTTAACCGTAGCGGTTGTGACCACCCCATTTAAGTTTGAAGGTGGTAAACGTATCAAGGCGGCTAAAGCGGGTATCGAGCAGTTGACCAATTTTGTCGACTCGATCATTACCATCCCAAATGACAAGCTGATGAGTGTTTACGGCAATATCTCTATGCAAGACGCCTTTAAAAAAGCGGATGACGTTCTATTGCATGCGGTTCAAGGCATTGCAGAAACCATCGCCAGCGAAGGTATGATTAACATTGACTTTAACGATATTCGTACCGCGATGACCGCCAAAGGTCATGCGATGATGGGTATTGGCCGTGCAAGCGGCGATGATCGTGCGCGTCAAGCGACCGAAAAAGCCATCAGATCACCATTATTAGACGACTTACGTCTAGAAAATGCCAAAGGCTTACTGGTAAACGTCATTTCTTCTGAATCTTTATCACTTGATGAGATGAGCAAAATCAGCGTTATCGTCGAAGAAATTACCGACATCGACGACGCCCACATTTTCTATGGTTCTGTTATCGATGAAAAAATGGGTGATGACTTGCATGTGACGGTTATCGCAACGGGTTTAACCTTAGATGAAAATGCTGGCGAAGAGCCAGAAGTGGTCGAGCAGCCAGTACCATCTGTCAATAGCACTCAGCCTGTTGACCCAAACTTGCATACCAGTGCGCTAAACAGTCAAAAACAGTCGCAAGCTCAGTATCAAGAAAGCCCGTTACGCTCAAGTGCGCCGCAAGAGCAGCCTAAGACCAAAACCAACAGTATTCAAGACTATCTCAAGCGCCAACAAAATAAATAGTCAATAAAATAAAGCGTTGTAGTAGATAGCGGTTGTGAAAAAAGCCAGTATTTCGATACTGGCTTTTTTGTGTTTATTTTAAGGCTGAATTTATATAAAGCGCAACGTTAGTAATTTGCTTGAAATTCTAGGTTGTTAAAGATTGAGCATTTGTTACGTTATAAAAACAAACGTTAAAATAATGACGATAAGTGTTATCAATCAAGGAGATAAGCAAATTAACGCTTTTTAGCGCTAGCGAACTAGGGGCGGGTAATGCTACACTATGTCAATTGTAACAAAATATGTGAGAAGACAGCCATGAACCAACGAACCATAAAAACAGCAATAGCCGTTACCGGTACTGGTCTTCATAGTGGTCAACCTGTTGACTTAGAGTTTCACCCGCAGCCGATTAATACCGGAATTATTTTTGAGCGTTCTGATATTGTGGGCAGCGAACCGATCCCTGCCAGTGCCTTTTTGGTGCAAGATACGATGATGTCATCAAATCTGGTATTTGGCGGCACACGCGTGGGCACGGTCGAGCATTTGCTTAGTGCGGTCGCCGGTCTTGGCATTGATAATCTGTTAATCCGCGTATCAGCGTCAGAGATACCAATTATGGACGGTAGCGCAGCGCCATTTGTTGGTTTGCTGCTACAGGCAGGGTTTTGTGAACAAGAAGCTTTAAAGCGCTTTATTAAAATTGTGCGCCCCGTACGCGTCAAAGTTGACGATAAATGGGCAGAGCTGCGTCCTTATAACGGTTTTGAGCTAAATTTTGAGATTGATTTCGACCATCCGGCGATCAATAAAGATTTTCAGCATGCACAGTTGCAGTTTTCAACGCAAAACTTCATCGAGCAGCTAAGCTCAGCGCGTACCTTTGGCTTTTTGCGCGATATTGAAGCCTTACGTCAAAATAATTTAGCGCTGGGCGGCAGTATGGACAATGCCATTGTCATTGATGATGCCAGTATTCTTAATGAAGAAGGTCTGCGCTTTCATGACGAATTTGTACGTCATAAAATCTTAGATGCTTTGGGGGATTTATACCTGATTGGCTATCCAATTTTAGGTCGTTTTAATGCTTATAAATCTGGTCATGCATTAAATAATATGCTGGTACGGGAGATATTATCCGACCCTAATAACTTTGAAATTGTAACTTTTGATGACAATGTAAGCTGTCCTATCGAATATTTACCTTTGAATCGTATAACAGTTGAAGGATGAATACAGGAATATACACGAAGTATCGAAACATTTACGTAATATTACATAACTTGGTTATAAGCAGGACTAAATAATATTCGTTTAAATGGATATTTTCATTGCTATTTTAGTGATAAACTGCTCTAGCATCGATAAAACAAAAGATGCAGGAAATAATAAAATCATCTGTCAGTGAGGTTCACAATGTGAATGGCACTGACAGATGATTTTTTTTGTTTATGAAATTACAAAAACGCAGCTTTAGTAGGGTAACTCACGGGTCTAAATTACATAACTTTACAAAGTAAACGAAGGATTTTTACTGATCAAGTAGGCGCAAAAGGGCATTTTTGAGATTTTTATCGGTGGTGACATGCTCTGCAGCCTGTGATATAGTCCGCTTTGTGTTTTGGCTAAGGGCCTGATTTTCATGGGCTTTGCGAGGCTTTGATAAGGGTGCTGACGACGCTTTTGATGATTTAGGATAATTATTATTGGCAGAAATATGCGCTACGACGACACGGATTTGCTTGAGTTGTTTAAATGTAATCGACTGCTCTGTTAACACTTGCAAATACGCGCTTTGTAAATAGCGAATATGGTTGGCAGCCGTCATCGAGTCCACACTGAGTGTAAGCTGCTCAGCGGTTAAGCCCACAACCCAGCAGTTATTGAGGATTTCCTCAGGTAGACAATCTACCAAAAGCTCTTTTACCTCGGTCGTTGCTTTTAGATATAAACGCATATTATCAGCAAGCGTTTGCGGTAGCGCACTACCGGCAAAAGCTTGATGATCAATCAGTTTAGCAAGGCGGTTAGGTTGTTTTTTTGACATCGTAAACACTCATCTTCTAGGTGACAAAATCGATATTCATCATAAACAGCGAGCTTTTGTACTACGGATTTTATCATGTTTAATTCGTGATCATCTTCCCTAAATTAATTCATGCTTTGTCACGGACGGCAAGCAATCTTGTATTTACAATAGGTAGTAAATTTATGAAACAAGCTTTATTAATTTTGTCAGTATTGGGAATGGGTATAGCACAAACGAGTGGTGCTGTCGAAACGACCTTTCAACCAAATAATACCTTGAGTCATACCATCACAAATATCTCTACTTCTGCGAACTACGGTTCGAGTCGCAATATCTATAGCACCAATAGCGGTGCTTATGTTTCAAGCAATGACGAAATCAGTCAAGCAATTGATAGCCTTAGCGCTCATGCAAAACAAAAAGAATACCAGCTTGCCTCACTAACCAGCCGTCTATCTTATGAGCAGCGTCAGCAGCGCACCAATTCAGTGCCAGATCCTTATTCTGCCCCTGCAATAGCCGCAGCCAACGCCTCGCGCGTGGCGCGCTCAAGCAGCACAGGTTACTGTGCTCGTTACGTCCGTAAAGCTTTACAATCAGCAGGTTACGAATTTACGCCTAATCCGTCAGCTTATCAGTATGCCTCTCGTGGCACGCTAGCCCAAGCTGGCTTTGCTAAGATTAGTAATAATGAGCAGCCACAGATTGGCGACGTCGTGGTCTATGATCGCAGCGCAAAGCACCCGCATGGCCATATTCAGATTTTTGACGGTAGTAATTGGGTTTCAGATTTTCGTCAGAGTAGTATTAGCCCGTACAGCGGCGTCTATAACTATACAACCTGGCGCGATGCTCAATACGTTGACGATGCGTCAAACCGTGGCATCTACCTTGCAATGGCTGAATAATAAGCGCCCATTAAGCAAGTCTTATAATAAGCAACTATCGCCATTTTTTTAATTCCCTGTTTTCTCCGAACCCAGTAATGCTCTTTATGACATTACTGGTTTTTTTTATGCTTTAAAGCAAGTGCTTTAGGATTAAGTGAGGTTAGGGGTTAAATGAGGTTAAGGGTTAAATGAGACTAAGGGTTATAAAGAGGTTTAACCATTGCCGCTTGTTTATTAAATAAGGACCAACACTGCCGATTGTGAAAGTCGGGCGGGGAAGCGTGTTTGGGCGCAAAATATAACGCCGTTGTACCAAACATTGTAGAAAAGCTTAAAATCACGCACGGATGAATGGAGCCAATGATATTATCAACGATACCAGTCTTTGTATAAGACAGCTGGCTTAATGGTAAAGTAAAACTACGCTCGTAGTGATAAGTTTTAGCAGTGGTGGTGTTAGTGGTTAGTGATTGGATAAAAGGCTCAGTTGGCAGTGATACGGACTTTGACGCGGATTTTTGCTCTGTACGGGCAATTTTTTTATTAGCAGTCCAATTAATCGACGCACGTGTTTGCCCGTCTGCTTGCAAAAGCGGCGTTGGCGGCAGTGCCGCAGGGCTACGATAATCGGCAAACTGATAAAGCGCATAACGTCCATCGGGACTGGCGTTAATCTCAATATAAGGCGCTGTTATATTAACGCCAGCGCCATTAATCGAAACGGCGCTGGTGATCAGATCGCCTGCTAAAAAGCACTCAAGGCAAGTTTGCTCCCATAAATAATCTACAAAGTCCGCATTGCTCGCTTGCCACGTTGACCAATTTAATTGCGCCGCTAGTGTTTTAAGCGGCAGCGTTATTCGATAGTCAAGCTGTAATTGCCACTCTGGCTGCGCTGTTGGAGCCATCTTTGCTATTTGTACCAAAGTTGCGACCACTTCTACTTGGATGCTTTGTAAGTCTTCTATGGTGACACCAAGCTGCTCGGCATCAGCGGCTAACGTGTCAGTTGCTAGGTATAAATTAAAAATTTGGCTCATAATTTGGCAGCGCTCTATTTATCAAGAATCTATTTATCAAAAAAATCATAAAACAAAAGCCGCGAGCAATTGCAGCGCGGCTTTTTGAGATAGGATACAACATAAACTAAGCTAAGCTTAAATGAATCAATTACTACGCATGACGAGCAAGATTTGACAGCTTAGGGTTGGCGTGTGGGTTTTGACGCAGCAATAGCGCCATACGGCCGATTGAGTGTACCAAAGTCGCATTCGCCGCTGCTGCAAGCTCAGCGCCGATGACATCGCGCTCTTCTTTTGTGCCCGCTGGCAATTTTACTTTGATAAGTTCATGATCCGTCAAAGCGCGGTCAATCTCTTCCGTGATGCTTGGGGTAATACCTTTATTGCCAATCATAACAATCGGTTTAAGGTCATGACCAATGCCTTTTAGGCGTTTAACGGTAGCGTTATCGAGTTGCATACAATTCCTAGAGGTTGATAAAAATAAAAGAGGGTGTTATTAAGAGCAGATAATGACCATTATAGATAAACTGTGGACACCTTGCATGAGATCAGCAGGATTTTGCACGATTTTACGTGATGAAAATGTTAAACTGAAAGTATGCGTACATTATAAACGCTACAGGTTTATAAAGCAGTGTTTTCACTAAGAGAATTTCACTGTTGAAGGTTAAAAGGTATATTCAGGCCTTTATTGCTCAGTGAGTGGGAAAATTTGAGCGCTTAAACTTTGAGTGCTTAGGCATGGTCATGTTATAGATAATCACTTTATAAGCCGTTATCTGTATTTTGCAAAACAAGTTTTACAAAGTAATAGGAGCAGGTATTTTGGTCACGCGTATTGAAAATAAAAAATTGTCAAAAAGCAGCAGTGCTTGGATGCAAGAGCATATTGACGATCCTTATGTGAAAAAAGCCCAAAAAGACGGCTACCGTGCCCGCGCTGCTTATAAATTGCTTGAGATTAATGAAAAAACCAATCTGATTAAAAAAGGCATGACCGTCGTTGACTTAGGCAGTGCGCCCGGCAGTTGGTCGCAAGTTGCTGGCAAATTGGTTGGTGAAAAAGGCGTGTTAATTGCCTCTGATATTTTGCCGATGGATACCTTGCCTGATGTTACCTTTATTCAGGGCGATTTTCGTGAGACAGAAGTGTTTGAGCGCATTATGGCGGAAGTCGGCGATAGACAGGTCGATGTGGTGCTATCTGATATGGCGCCCAATACTGCGGGCAATAGCGCCATTGATCAGCCGCGCATGATGTACTTGTGCGAGCTGGCGGTCGATTTCGCGCTGGCAACCTTACCAGAAGGTGGCGCGCTTATTATGAAAGTGTTTCAAGGCGAGGGCACGCAAGAATTACGCAAGCAGATGCAGGCGGATTTTAGTAAAATTCGTAGTATCAAACCTGGCGCTTCAAGACCGCGCTCAAAAGAGATGTTTTGGATTGCCATTAAGTAGCCAGTGTTTAAGCTCCTTAATAAAAAGGTTTTAACGACAATCAGTTGCGCTAATATCTTATGTGACAATAAGTGATAAAAAGTCACAATAAAGGGTCTGGTTAATTAGCGTAAAACCGCTACAATCAGTTAACTGAATAAATGTGATTGCTGCTTGAATTATTCAGGTTAGCACCACATATCATGATATATTAACTTTGTTTTAAATCTATATTTTTACATCTATGTATCAAGCCTATGTTTTAAGCAAAGTCGTCTAACAGTAAGCGCCTTATCCGCTCAATTATGTTAGTTTGCCTAATTATTATCTTGCTTGTGATTTTAAAGTCATCACATCCAAACGCTAATAATAATTTGCAACTAGGCATTGAATAGTGAGCCATACGTTTATATATAGACGTCACGTGTTTAATAAACACACCAATAAGTAAGGGATGGGAATAACTAGTGAGCGACATGGTAAAAAATACCTTATTGTGGCTGGTGGTGATCGGTGTTTTAGTGCTGGTGTTTAGCGGCTTTGACAAATCATCTGAGCCAGATAGCCTTAACTACTCGGAATTTGTGACCGCGGTGTCAGAAAACCAAGTAGCCAGTGTTGAAATCGACGGCGAGCAAATCACCGGCGAAAAGAAAAATGGTTCAACATTTGAGACCATTCGACCAGCTGTGGCTGATGAGCAGCTGATGCCACTCTTGCGTGAGAACCAAGTTGAAGTGCAAGGCACTGCGCCTAAGCGCCAAAGCGTCTTGATGCAATTGCTAATAGCCAGTTTCCCAATTTTATTGATTATTGGTTTGTTTTTATTCTTTATGCGCAATATGCAAGGCGGGGCTGGCGGCAAAGGCGGCGGACCGATGAGCTTTGGTAAGTCAAAAGCCAAGATGCTGACCGAAGACCAAATTAAGGTGAACTTTGATGACGTTGCGGGCTGTGAAGAAGCCAAAGAAGAAGTCGTTGAAGTCGTCGAATTTTTACGTGATCCTGATAAATTTACCAAGCTTGGGGCGACGATTCCACGTGGTATCTTGATGGTCGGCCCTCCAGGTACGGGTAAAACGCTATTGGCAAGAGCGATTGCTGGTGAAGCCAAAGTGCCGTTCTTCTCGATTTCAGGTTCTGACTTTGTTGAGATGTTTGTCGGTGTTGGTGCCTCGCGTGTGCGCGATATGTTTGAGCAAGCAAAGAAAAGTGCGCCTTGTATCATCTTTATCGATGAGATTGATGCGGTCGGTCGTCATCGTGGCTCTGGTATGGGCGGCGGTAACGATGAGCGCGAGCAGACGCTGAACCAATTATTGGTTGAAATGGATGGTTTTGAAGGCAATGAAGGCGTCATCGTCATTGCCGCGACCAACCGTGCAGACGTCCTTGATAAAGCACTATTACGCCCGGGTCGTTTTGATCGTCAGGTACAAGTTGGCTTGCCAGATATCAAAGGCCGCGAACAAATCCTTAGAGTCCATTTACGTAAATTACCAAATACTATCGGTGTCGATGCGCATGCGTTGGCGCGTGGTACGCCAGGCTTTAGTGGTGCGCAGTTAGCAAACCTCGTCAACGAAGCTGCTTTGTTTGCTGCACGCCGTAATAAGCGTAGCGTTGATATGAATGACTTTGAAGATGCTAAAGACAAGCTATATATGGGTCCTGAGCGGAAATCCATGGTCATCCGTGAAGAAGAGCGCCGCGCCACGGCTTATCACGAGTCAGGCCATGCGCTCGTTGCTGAATTACTACCGGGCACCGATCCTGTACATAAAGTGACGATTATGCCGCGTGGTTTTGCGCTTGGGGTTACTTGGCAGCTACCTGAGCACGATCAGACAAGCATGTATAAATCAAAAATGCTTAACGATATTGCGATATTGTTTGGTGGCCGTATTGCTGAAGAAGTATTTATTAACCAGATGTCAACTGGTGCATCAAATGACTTTGAACGCGCAACCAAAATGGCACGCGCAATGGTAACCAAATACGGTATGTCAGATGCGCTCGGCGTCATGGTTTATGAAGATGACGATAGCTCCCAAGGTTACTTTGGCGGCGGTGGTCGGACGATTTCAGAGGCGACGCAGCAAAAAGTTGATGAAGAAGTACGCCGTATGTTGGAAGAGCAGTATGATATCGCTCGCGAATTGATTGAAGGCAATCAAGAGAAGATACATGCGATGGTAGATGCCTTGATGAAATGGGAAACTATTGACCGTGACCAATTGCAGGATATTTTGGCCGGTGAAGAGCCACGTCCACCAAGAGTCTATCAGCATAACGAAGTAAACTTATCGAAAAATGATATTAAACCGACGAATTCAACACCGCCGCCATTACCAGCGATGTAGTATCTCGTTTATTACAATCTAATCGATAGTCGATAAAAAAAGCCCTTTTTTATAAAGGGCTTTTTTTATGGCTGTCATTTGCTCATGACTTTAGGACAGGATAAGATTTGCTGCTATCATAGGCAGTTATATCTTAAATGGTATAAATAAAATTAAAATGATTTTTTAGAAATTAATTTGTAATGGATAAGTTATGTCATTATTTGACCCTTTACCTAGCTATCAAGTGACGAGCCGCGATAAAACTTTAGATTTATCGCAGCCGCACGTTATGGGTATTTTAAATGTCACGCCAGATTCTTTTTCTGATGGTGGGCAGTTTAGTGCGCTTGATAGCGCGCTTACTCACGCTAAAGAGATGATAGCCGCTGGCGCAAGCATTATCGATATCGGCGGTGAATCTACTCGGCCCAATGCCGCTGCTGTGTCAACCGACGAAGAAATGCAGCGCGTGGTGCCAGTCGTCAAAGCGATTCGTCAGCATATAGGCAATGATGTTTGGTTATCCATTGATACCAGCAATCCTATCGTTATGCAGGCAGCTTTTGAAGCGGGCGCTGATATTTGGAATGATGTCCGTGCGCTTAAGCGTGAGGGCGCGGCCGTGATGGCAGCCAAGCTAGATATTCCGGTCATGCTGATGCACATGCGCGGCGAGCCGACGACAATGAATAGCCTTGCCCAGTATGATGATGTGATGAAAGACGTCGGTGCCGAGCTGACTGTCTGTATCGATGAGGCAACCGGTCTTGGCGTCAAGCGTGAAAAAATCATTATCGATCCTGGTTTTGGCTTTGCAAAAAACTATGAGCATCATTGCGCGTTATTAGGTCAGCTTGAACGCTTACAAACCCTTAAATTGCCGATGATGTTTGGTATTTCACGTAAGCGATTTTTGGCAGAAGTCTTGAGCAAAAGTGGGGTCGAAGCGGTTGCCACTACCCAAGCGATAGAGCGTGATGCGGTAGGAACGGCGGCGGGTCTTTTTGCACTACAGCAGGGCGCAAGTATCATCCGGACTCACAATGTCGCTATGATGCAGCAAGCGGTGGCATTATGGCAGCAATTATCGGCGTATAATCAAAGCTAATACCTACCTATCTATGAGACTGCTTTTGATAAAGCTTTTTTAGAAATGAGCTTGAATACTATAGCAGATTCATCTGTATATTTATCTTTAAACCTATGAGAACACTTTTATGACAACTAGCAAGCAACCAGAGCCAAGCAAGCAACCAGAGCCAACTCTCGAGCAGCGCCGTATTATTTATCAAGCACGCCGTGGTTTAAAAGAATTGGACTTTTATATTGACCCTTATATTAAAGAGCTATATTTAATCGCTGACCCTAGCGAACAAGCAACTTTTGCCGAAATGCTCACCCACGAAGATCCTGATTTATTGGATTATTTCACCAACCAAAGCCGTCCGGAAAATGAAGCGATTTGGAATTTGGTCAATAAAATTAAGACATGGCGCCATAATAAAAGCTCGATGTAGTTCGATAGCTTTAAGATCGATATAGGGCGGGCGCTACCGGGATGGTTTTTTCGCAGCCTCTGTCACGCCTGCCTACAGCCAGCAAGGAAAGATGATCCCAGTAGCATGATGATACTAGCGTATTGATTTTATTTTGAACCGACTATATAACCTTCTAAGCTTTGCTAAAAATATAAACCTTTGACCTATAAGCCTCGATTATATAAATAAAGTCCTGCTTGGATACCCAATTATGACATCGCCAACCTCGCTACGTATCGACGCACCGATCAAGCCTGCTAGCCGTATACGTTTGCTGTTTTATCTGTTTTTAGCAAGTGTGATGCTGATATTGGCCGGGCTCGCCTCATTGGCGTTATGGCAGTATGTGTTGATACTTATCGTTAGCGTCACCGTCGTAAGCTACTTGGCGCTGTCGCGACCGATATTGCTGCATATAAGTCAGCCGCCCCTGGGCAAGAGCATCTATCAACATTGGCAACTCCTGATACGGAGCAGTCGCGGCGACGCACTTTGGCAGTCTGAGCTTGCGGCAGTCAGTAGCTATCATTGGGTGATATGTTTTAAGTTTATTATCGTAGAGCCTTATCAGCGCCATTTATCCGTCGCGGTGTTTCGCGATCAAGTCAGCGCAGAGCAATGGCGTGAATTAACGGTTTTAGCCAATACCATTGCTCCTAAAACTGCCTAAATAACAACCATGCAGTTAAGCACTAAATGTAAGCAGCCTCATCTATATTGTGCAATTCCTTGTATCTCTCTGTCCGTTCTCCCTTTTAAACACTAACGAGCGGCTACATGCCATAACAAAACGTCTATCTAGGCCAAGTAAGAGATTTGTTATATTAACGCTAAGTTCTTATAATAAAAAGGAAGACGTGATGAGTTTATTAGGCAATTTAGTCAGTCAAGTAGCGCGCAGTGCAATGGATCCAGAGGACGCACACCGCAATCCGGTCAACCAACGTATCAATCCGCGCCGCACAGGCGGGTTAGGTGATATTTTGGGTAGCGTCTTAGGCGGCAGCAACCAACCGAGTGGCTATAATCCACAGCGTTATGAGCGCCGCACTGACAACGGTTTTGGTCTGGATGACATCATCGGCGGGTTTACAGGCGCAAACCAACGTGGCGGCATGAGCTCAGGTGCGGGCGGACTTGGCGATATTTTAGGTAGCGTCTTAAGTGGTCAGGCGATGGGCGGTCAGACTTCGCGTGCGGGATTTGGCGGCAAAGGCATGCTTATCGCTGCGCTTATGCCGATGGTGCTAAACTGGATTAAACGTAATGGTGGTTTAAGTGGCGCTTTGGCAAAAATCACGGGTATGGGCTATGAAAACCAAGCGCGTTCTTGGATGAGCAATCAAGAAGCCAATGATAATCTAGATCCGAATGAAATTACCCGTTTATTTGATGAAAATGAGATTCAGCAGGTAGCGGCGCATACAGGCGCAAATGAGGTGGAAGTACGCCAAGGTCTTGCTGAGCTATTGCCTGAAGTTATGAATCAGTTAACGCCGAATGGCAATTTAGAGCATGAATCTGAAGCCAATGCAGAGATTGATCAAATCATCAATCAATTATCAAGTCGTTTAGGAGCGTTAAAATAAGATAATTATCTTTTTTAACGGTCTATTAATAAAAAAAGAGTGCATATATATGCGCTCTTTTTTTGTCTGCTTTATAAAGATTATTGCCGTTTGAAAGATGCAAAGTAAGTTCATTATTATTTATTTCATTTAAATTTTAAAAATATAGATATGTTAAAAACCGTGAACAAGGGTACTAAGGTGATTTAAAAAATTTATGATAGCTGTATAATTTATTTAGGTCTGCTTCATAGCTTTGATTTATTTAAGTCAGTTTTGCTCAAAAGTGCGCTTTATTTAAAGTTATCAGCGATATAAAGGTATAAGCATTTTATAAGGATATATCACTCATGCCATTTAAGCCTATTCAAGCAGCGATTGCCATCCTAGTTGGTTTGATCATCTGGTTTGTTATTCCGATTCCAAATGGGGTGACGCCAGAAGCATGGCATATGTTGGCGTTATTTATTGCTACCATTGTTGCCATTATCGGGAAAGTCTTGCCCATCGGTGCGCTTGCCATTATCGCTGTTACGCTGGTGGCGCTGACTGGCGTGACGAGTGAGAGTCCCAAACAAGCCATTGCCGATGCGTTATCAAGCTACTCAAGTCCTCTGATTTGGCTGATTGGTATTGCAGTGATGATATCACGAGGACTCATAAAAACAGGTTTGGGCCGGCGTATCGCTTATTACTTTATCTCAATTTTTGGTAAAAAAACCGTCGGCGTCGCGTATTCGTTGGCCGCAGCGGAGCTGATGATAGCACCTATCACGCCATCTAACACGGCGCGCGGTGGCGGGATTATTCACCCAATCATGAAGTCGATTGCGCAAAGCTTTCATTCGACGCCAGAAGAAGGCACGCAAAACAAAATCGGCCGTTATTTGGCGATGGTTAATTATCACGCCAACCCGATTACATCCGGCATGTTTGTCACCGCCACAGCGCCAAACCCCTTAGTGGTAGATTTGGTCAATAAAGCGACGGGTAGTGAGATTCAGTTGTCATGGACGACTTGGGCGGTTGCAATGTTTGTACCGGGGTTACTCTGTTTACTATTGATGCCATTGGTGATTTATCTGATTTATCCACCCGATGTCAAAGTTACGCCTGACGCAAAAAAGTTTGCCAAAGACAATCTGACCGAGATGGGGCAGGTGAGCACACAAGAAAAAATCATGTTGGGCGTCTTTGCGCTGATGCTGCTATTGTGGGCCAATATTCCAGCACTGATTTTTGGTGAGCAGCTAAGCGTGGATGCGACGACCACCGCTTTTATTGGTTTGACGACGCTCATACTAACTGGTGTATTGACTTGGGATGATGTGCTTAAAGAAAAATCGGCATGGGACACCATTGTATGGTTTGGAGCGCTGATTATGATGGCCGCTTACCTTAACAAACTGGGTTTAGTCGGTTGGTTCTCAAGCAATATCGAAACCATGATTGGAGCGGTAGGCGTTGGCTGGATTGGGGCTGTGGTGATTTTAACGTTGGTTTATTTGTATATTCATTACTTTTTTGCTAGTACCACCGCGCATATCACCGCCCTGTTTGCCGCCTTTTATGCCGTAGGGTTAAGCTTAGGCGCGCCGCCGATGTTGTACGCGCTTATTTTGGCTGCCGCAGGCAATATCATGATGACGCTGACCCATTATGCCACTGGCACCGCGCCCGTTATTTTTAACTCAGGTTATGTGACACTAGGAGAATGGTGGAGCATTGGGGCCATTATGAGTGTGGTCAATTTAGTGGTGTGGATAGGCGCAGGTTTGATTTGGTGGAAACTGCTTGGTTATTATTAATTGCTAATTGCTAATTGCTTGGTTATTATCAATAAAGCGCTTGGCGATATTACTAATAACTAACACGATTTGTTTACTGGGATTGATTAAAAGCGCTCATCCAAGGTCTCTAATGTATAATTTAACGCCGCAAAGCAGATATCGCTAGTAAAACCGCGATATTGTAAAAAACGCAGCTGGCGTGCTTTGTCTTTTTGCTCAGTCGGGATATCATTGCCATACTTTTTTGTACGAGCAGTGACGGCGAGCTTTAACCAATCGACGCCATCGACCAAATTATCCGCGCTATCATCGACAAATTCGCTAAATTCCTCCGATTCGGCGTTGGCCATGTCAATCAGCTCATCAATGTTAGCAGGCATGGCGAGCTTTTTATGATAAAACTCCTGCTTAATACGAGCGCGACCGCGACCTTTACGGATATTCTCGCGTATCAGCGTAAGCGTGGTGCGGTAATCACTTTGATAGCCTTTTTCTGCAAACTCATCGAGTAGGGCATCGATTTTGTCTGGGTCTTGCTCTTTATCCAGCAATTTTTGTTTGAGCTCAGCTTTGCCGTATTCACGGCGTGATAAATAATAAAATGCCAGCCAGCGCAAACGGCTTTCTGCTTTGATGGCATCGATATCCGCTTGGCGCTGCTCAGGCGTGCGCAAATAAGCTTTAAGAGCAGCGGGTAGGTTATCGGTCTGGCTGTCGGCTTGATTGTTTAATACACTATTACCGTTATCAGTTTTGCTATCCGTATGGTCATTATCTTCGCTATCATGAACATTATGTTTAACCTCGGCAAGCAGCTGTTTGATGCTTTGTACTTCTGGAGGTTGGTAAGCAGGCACGTCACTAGGCGCAGGGCTAAAGGTAGCCGCTGGGTGAAAGCGTTTTTGACGCTTTTTGCTTTTAGAAGATGTTTTAGGATGAGAGGAAGATGAAACGAGTAAGTCTATATCAGTTATAGCGTCATCTTGAAAAAGAAATGCTTCTTTTTTTGCATAAGTCGCGCGTTTGCCAGTCTTGCTGGGCTTTTTGGACTCATTTTTATAGGTGTGTTTAGTAGGCTCTGAATGGTGAGCAGGTTTAGAAGTTTTTTTTGATTTGGCATTATTAGTACTCGCTGAACCGGCTTCCGATTCAGCGAGTATTTCCGCTAAGGTTTTAATTTTCATAATAAATCATAGCGATTAATCACCAAACGTTTATTGCATCGGCTCAGGGGTCATTTCTTCGTCGCTGCTAACGACGTCGTCATCTGGTGTGTTGCTTGCCACACCTGTACCCAGTTTTTCAGCACGGATTTTGGCTTCGATTTCTTCTGCAATCGCCGGGTTTTCTTTTAAGAACAATACCGAATTGGCTTTACCTTGACCGATTTTTTCATCGCCGTAGCTGTACCAAGAGCCTGCTTTACCGACGGCGCCAATCTCAACGCCCAAATCAATCACTTCGGCTAGATGGTTAGTGCCTTCACCATAAGTGATTTCAAATTCCGCTTGACGGAATGGCGGCGCCATTTTGTTTTTGATGACTTTAACTCGGGTTTGGTTACCGATAATATCATCGCCGTTTTTCACCGCACCGATACGGCGGATATCCATACGTACAGATGCATAGAATTTTAGCGCATTACCGCCGGTTGTGGTCTCAGGGCTACCAAACATAACGCCGATTTTCATACGAATCTGGTTAATAAAGACCACCATACAGTTTGAGCGTTTGGCGTTACCTGTGATTTTACGCAGCGCTTGACTCATCAAACGTGCTTGCAGACCCATGTGCGAGTCGCCCATTTCACCTTCGATTTCGGCGCGCGGGGTTAGCGCTGCTACTGAGTCGACAACGATCATATCGACTGCGCCTGAGCGCACCAGCATATCGGTAATCTCAAGTGCCTGCTCACCATTATCTGGCTGTGAGACAAGTAAATCGTCGGTATTGACCCCAAGTTTACGCGCGTAAACAGGGTCGAGCGCGTGCTCTGCATCGATAAAGGCGCAGACGCCGCCTTGTTTTTGGCACTCGGCAATGGCTTGCAACGTCATGGTCGTTTTACCAGAGCTTTCAGGACCGTAAATCTCAATGATACGGCCCTTTGGCAGACCACCAATACCAAGCGCGATATCTAAACCTAATGAGCCTGTCGATACCACATCGACGTCAAGCGTGGCTGAATCATCACCAAGATGCATGATGGTGTTTTTACCAAACTGCTTCTCAATTTGACCTAACGCCGCTTTAAGGGCTTTGGCTTTATTGTCGTCCATATAGGACTCCTTGTCATAAATAATAAATGTAAAATGATAAGAGTGTTGATTACTTAAATCCATATGCTTAGAGCTGGGTGTCTAAAACGATATGTTTAAAACTTTTCGAATAACGACTTGCTCAGTGAAATGACTCACGACTTTCATCATCAGTAAAAAACACTTTTAGCAAGTTGGGAGTGGATGGTTATATTGGGTTGCAGACAGTGATATCGAATATATCACCTTACTATACAGTAAAATCAAATCATGGCAAAAGCAAAATAAAGTTCATAAATGCTCGTGCTTATTTGCCATAACACGGTTGGGGTTTATTTGGCGCTGACTTTTTGAGGCTTCCTATTTTCTATCACTGTTGATTAGATAAGGCTATTATAACAAAAACCAAGTTTAAAATTTAGGCGGTTAGGAGGCTAAACGACAGTGAGTGTCGCCTGCGATTTTGCCCCTATTTTTAAAAATAAGGGAGCTTTGATTCTTAGTTGCTTCTCAGTTTTGAACGTGATAACAGCGTTACTTGTCAATAGTTTTATGAGTTGTCCACAATAAAAAAAGTATTTTTATTTTAGGCTTGTGAAACATTGCTACGGATTAAATTAATTTTGAAAAATAGTAAAAATATTTTATTTTACTTTTAAATGTCATATAAGTTATTGATTATTAATGGTTTTTAAATTGTACAAAAAATGAACGATTTTACCTAACCCTTTAAGCTATCTAGGGAAATACCTGTCAAGTGGCGACTTATACACAGGGTTATCCACAGCTTATGGGGAGAACTCGCGAAGCCCTTATACTATCGATGTTTGCGCCGACAAAAAATATAAGCTGTCTACTAAATAAGGGTTATTTCTATTTTTGCAACTGTAAATTTAGCGAAAAAATCGCTTTGTAACGCTTATGTTTCACATATCGCTACAGCTGTAAGTCAGTCTGTAAAAGCCGATAAATCTTTAAGTGAGTAGCTAAAACACCCAAAACCATGTATGTCAAGAGCTAAGCCAAGAGTAGAAACATGAAGTGCCAAAAAAAGCAGCTAAGTCCTTTATCCGTATCTTAGCTGCTATCATGCAGAAATGCGAGGGTAAAGCGATCAAGCTTAGTCCTTGATATAGATCAAATCCCAAACGCCGTGCCCGCGCTCTAAACCGCGGCGCTCAAATTTCGTCATTGGACGAAAGTCAGGACGGTCAGTAAAGTTGCCGGCGCCCGCTTGATTGCTAAGTCCAGCAAAACCATCTAACACTTCTAGCATCCAAAAAGCATAATGCTCCCAGTCAGTTGCCGTATGGAACCAGCCGCCTTGCTTTAAGCTGCGCGTGACAATGGCCATACGCTCAGGGCTAACAAAACGGCGCTTATAATGGCGCTTTTTTTGCCATGGATCAGGGAAGTAAAGCTGGATACGGTCAATATGGTTTTCTGGTAGTTGTTTTAGCAATTGGATGGCATCACCGTTGATAATTTTAACGTTGGTTAGCGCTTGCGTGCCCGCCATATAGGCGCACTTGCCAATGCCTGGCTCATGGACTTCGATGCCAACAAAGTTACGCGACGGCTCAGCAGCAGCCATCTCGATAAACGAATCACCCAGCCCAAAACCAATCTCCAAGGTTAGCGGCGCATCACTGCCATTAGGGCTATCGGCAAATAAGGCGCGCAAATCATTAATGCCATCAAGATTGCCATCACCGAAGCTGTTATTGACCAAGTAATGCGCGAACTCTGGCGCCGTCAATGCCAGCTCGGCATTTTTATTCATGTGCGTACGGCGTTTCATAAAGGTATTAACGATACGAATGTGTTTGCTGTCGTCAGCGCTTATTTGATCATCGCGACGTTGCTCAACGTCACTTTGGATAGCATCGACGCTGGGATTAATATCAGAATGTTGACTCATAGGATTAACAAGGCTTAATTAGGTAGGTAAAGTTGCTTCATTATAAGTGAAATCGTGACGGCTGTGAACGGACAATCCAATTTTAGCAAGCTTACGCTGTATTTCGTGTTCTCCTAGGGTTTTGCCATAAAATACAAGGCCATAAAGCTATTTTTTCTATATACGGCTGTCACATATATGGGTTTTCTATAAGCGGCTTTTGGCGTTATCATGTAATAAGCATCATCTAAAAAGAATGGTTTAAAAAATTTTTTAATCAGAAATATCGTATAAAAATCATTGCGTTACCTTTATACTTAATAACAAGTAAGGCTTATCACCATGTTATTTATCGAGACGGATTCGCCGCCCCCTTTTTATCAAGAACAACTGAGCGCTGCCAAACGTGAACAACTGGATAAATGGTTTATCAGTCAACGTAGCCAGCGCTATTATCTTAAACGTTTTAAGGAGTTTGATGAGCAAGGCTACCTGTCGCCAAAATGGCACTGGGCGGCGTTTTTTGTGACCTTTCCGTGGCTGCTGTATCGTAAGCGCTACATGGATGCGATTGTCTATAGCGTCGCAGGCTGGTCATTTATCCAGCTAAATGTAGCGCTGGTGCTGGTGGCGTTTGAATTTATCGCGATGCCCTATATTGCCGATACTTATCAAATGGGCATACGTATTGCTATCGCGGCGCTGATTTGGCTGTTTTGGTCGTTTATGGTTGCCCGCTGGACGGACGCTTATTATTACCGTATGGCACGGCGCGAGATTGCTGACGCTGTCAATGATTATCCGCGTGATGAAGCCGCGCAAAAAGCGCATTTGAAAAAGGAAGGCGGGGTCAGTTTATTTGGTTTGGCGTTGGGTTTTGGGTTTTTTGCCTTTGCCTTAACGGTGATAAAGGTACAGTTTTTGCCAATTGTCGCCAAGCCAAAAGAAAATGAAGTGTTATTCGATGCTTACGATACGGCTAAAACAGCGCAAAATCGCGTGACGCTGACCTATCGGCAAACAGGCCAATGTCCAACCGAGCTGCCTTTAAATATGAGCACACCGCAAGTCAATGTCGACATTGCTACCAAAGCCGCAGGCGTGACAGACACCGATTGCGCGGTGATTGCCACCATTCAGAACGTTAAGTTTCCACTGCGTTACTTAAATGAGCAGACACTGGTTTTTTATCATCTGCCCAATAGCGATGATTGGAGCTGTACGACTTCGCTAAATAAAAGGCAGGCGCCTAAAAGCTGTAGTGATGATTAAATGACGTCTAAATGACGGCTAAGCGACAATTAAATGCTGGTTAAAAGCTAATGGCAATTAATTTTTAGAATCGGCCGTCAGATCGTCTTTTTCACCGGCAGGGGTTGCTTGGCTTTTTAGCGCATCATAAAAATCGGTCAAATCCAGTTTACGCGCTTTATCGATGTCTTCGTCAAATAAACTCTCAAGCTCGGCGATGGCTGATTGTGCTGATTCAATCATGCTTGCCTCATCGTCATAAATTGCTTGCTGGCGTTCAATCAAATCATCGTCATAATCACGGAAGGTTTGTACCGTTTCGCGCGCTTTTTCTGGTGAGATACCGAGCAGCTGTAGCGATTCTCGCGACATATCTAAAGATGATAAATAGGTTTCCCGCCAAATATGACGTACGCCGACTTCTCGCAAGCGGTAGTAATGCTGTCGGTCACGGGCGCGCGCCAAGACAATCATATCAGGATAGTTTTTACGCAAATATTGCGCGGTGGTAATGGAGCGCTCTAAATCGTCGATGGCGAGAATAAAAACGCGCGCTTTTTTGATACCAGCGGCGCGTAGTATCTCGGGGTTTTTTGGATCGCCATAATAGACTTGGTTACCAAATTTACGCACGAAATCAACGCGATTTGCCGAGCGTTCAATCGCTGTAAACTCAATATTGTGCATACGTAGCACCCGACCAATAATCTGCCCGACACGCCCAAAACCAGCAATAATTACCTGATGCTCATCGTCAGGAATGGTATCGTACTCGCGGCTTGGTTTACTTTTAGCAAAGAGTGGCTCACCAATTTTTTCTAATAATAAAAAGGCAAATGGCGTGAGGGCCATAGAAATGGTGACGATAAGGTTTAAGGTATTGGCAAGCTCAGGGCGCAAGACGTTCTGCGCTGTTGCCACGCTAAATAACACAAAGGCAAATTCACCGCCTTGCGCCAGGGTGACACCCAAGCGAATACTGGTCGGCCAGCGATTGCCTGTTACTTTTGCAATGGCGGTAATGACGGCGAATTTAATCACCATCAACGCCATCGCGCAGCCGATAATAAAGACGGGCTTTGCTAAGATAAGTTTGACATCGGTCAGCATACCGACCGACATAAAAAACAGCCCCAGTAGCAGCCCTTTAAAAGGCTCGATACTTGCTTCTAACTCGTGCCGATATTCAGAATCTGCTAATAAAACCCCGGTTAAAAACGCACCCAATGCCATCGATAGTCCAATTTGCCCCATCAAGATAGACACGCCCATCACGATAAATAAGGCGACTGCGGTTAGTAATTCTGACGCGCCACTTGACGCCACAAACTTAAAGAAGGGCCGAATAATATAACGGCTAGCAAAGATAAGGCCGGCGAAAACAGCAAAAACTTTGCCAAAATAAATCAAATCATAGCTTTGCTCGCGCACCCCTGATAAAAACGGAATGACCGCTAACAAAGGAATAACGGCAATGTCTTGGAATAATAAAATCGTAAAGGCTTCGCGGCCATGAGTGCTAGAAAGCTGCTGTTTTTCCGTTAGGATTTGCAGCACAAACGCAGTCGATGACAGTGCAAGACCAAAACCAACGATAAAAGCAGTATCAAATGGTAAAGCAAAAAATTGATGTAACAGCCATATCAATAGCGTGCCAGTCAGACCGACTTGCAGGCCACCAAGGACAAATATTGAGCGCCGCAGAGCCCACAAGCGTGATGGTTGCAGCTCAAGCCCGATGATAAACAGCAGCATCACCACGCCAAACTCGGAGAAATGTAATAAGCTCTCCGCGTCGCCTGCGACATCTAAACCACTGGGACCTAATATCAGACCGGTAATCAAATACCCCAAAACGGTTGCAATACCAAAGCGCTTACCAAGTGGCACGAACAGCAGCGCTGCCCCCAAGAAAATCGTAGCTTGTAACATCAAATTTGGTGAGCCGGTGGCGGCAGCGAACATCTGGAATCCTTAGCGGTAACGATAAAATAAGCAGTACAGCGGGGTATGGCAATAGTTAAAAATCTAGCACAGTTTATTTTTTACGATAAATCTTCCACACGCCGTTATCTGCCAGCGGATTAGTATAAGCATCGTTACGGCGCTTACGCGGGGTCTGGCGACTATCGACGATTTTAAAATCGGGTAGGGCATGAACGATAAGCCCCGTACGATAAAAGCGGACGCGCTCAGGCTCCAACACCTCACCCTTGTTATCGCGGCAAAACACATACGCACGTAAATCGATAAACTCACGGTGTGCCACCAATCGCGCCTCATCATCGTTATCAAATACCGCGCTCATACGCGCAATTTCATCGGCGCTATAATCGCCGCATTTATCGATAAGCGCACCGACCGAACCAAAGCTTTTGGATTCCTTGGCCCGGGTCTTGGTCAAATGCAGCCTTTGCACATGATAAATAAACTGCGGTATCTCAAGGCTGGCGGGCAACGGCAGATAGTCAGGCGGCAGATTGGCGGCAGGGTAAAACGCCAGCGCGCGCTCAAGCAAGTTATGCCACCGCTGCTCATAGGCTTGGACTTCGGCTAAATTGCCTTCATAAATCGGCATATCACGGATTTGCCGCAAAATATCGGGCGGAAACTGCGCCTCTCGGAAGCTGGCAATGTCTTCTTGTAGCGTTGATAGCAAGGCTTTGGCATGCTTTTTACCCTCGCTTGAAATAGGGTCATCAATGTAGCTTGGAGCAACGAAAGGAGCGGAGCGTCTCGACATGGCAAAAGGTCATCAATTGGTTATGATTAAAGGTTTTAAGCCTTAAGTATACAGAATTTAGAAGAAAAATATGGCGACGAAGCCAAATTCCCCATCATTTTTAACATGCTATTACAATGCTAAAAACCGGCGTGATATAAGCTTATTTGAAATTAAGCCTCTTTCTTAGGAGCTGTTTTTATGAATAATGGCTCAAAATATTCCTCAAATCATGATAATTGGCGCGTCTTATTAAAAACCTTTAGCAAAATAATCATAAGTATGATTGGCGCAGGCTTAGCACTAGTATTTGGGATTTGGTTGCTGTTGGCGTCAAATATGGGACCTGCCTATTTACCGCACATCATGGATGGGGCGCTAGATTTTTGGATTCGCATGATGTTTTTGGGAGCAGGCCTAGGTATTTGGTTGATGACAACGCTTTGGCTAATTTGGCTTATGCTGCGTTATTGCCGCTCCTTTATAAAAAGTTATTTGCTAAAGCGTCGCTAATAATTGGTACTCCATTAGATAAGCGGCGACTCAATTTTTACTTAGATAAAAACTTTATCATTTTTAAAGGTTAATTTTTCACATCTAGTGATTATGTCCAATATGACTATTATTATCAGCTCCTTGCTGTGAAATATCACAAACTAAAGCATCGCTATGTATCTGATTTTGCGGATGCGCCAAGCTTTCAACCTGAATGGTCGCGTGATGAATATTAAGTTTAAGTAGGCTTTGCTCTAAGTTAGCAATCAAAATACTGGACTCATAAATGCTCATTTCGCCATCGACAACCACGTGACAAGATAAGGCATTTAGACCGCTGGTAATGCTCCATACGTGCAGGTCATGAACTTTTTGGACTTGCGGATGGCTAAGCAATTTGTCCTCGACTTCCACCAGCGATATGCCTTCTGGCGTCCCTTCCATCAAGATATGTACCGAATCACGGACGACGCGGTAACCACTAAATAAAATCAATATGGCGACAATCACCGAGGCCGCCGCATCCGCCCAAACCCAGCCAAAGCCCATCATCAAAAGCGCGGCGACGATAGCGGCAACCGAACCCATCAAGTCGCTTAGCACATGCAAGTAAGCACTTTGCATATTGAGGTTAACTGATTTTTCGCCTTTATTTTTCTCGTTGTCGTTTTTATGTTGCTGTCCCTGACTGTCACCGTAATTACTACCGTGACTGTGACCATGAGCCTCTCCGCCGCGACTGCCGCGGTGCATCAGCCACGCGACCAAGATGTTGACCAACATACCAAAGGTGGCAACGATAAGCATGCCTTGGGTCGCGATTTCGGGCGGTGAATTAAAGCGCTTAATCGCCTCATAAAAAATCATAATGGCAATAGCCACTAGCGTCGCGCCATTGACCGTCGCCACCAAAATCTCAAAACGTTTATAGCCAAAGGTTTTTTGATGGGTGGCCGCTTTTTCACCAACTCTAAATGCCATTAATGTCGCACCAAGCGCCACGGCATCACTGAGCATGTGACCAGCATCGGACAACAGTGCAAGGCTGCCCGTGAGCCAGCCGCCGATGGCTTCGATAAACATATAGCCTGTAATAATAAGAAAGCTAAACAGCAAGGTACGCTGATAACCCTTAGTATCGCGCGCGGCTACCGTTTGCTCTAGGTGTTCATCATGATCGTGATGGTCTTGATTCGCCTCAGAATACCTGTCTTTGGTATTATCATCCCCATTCTGCTGACCGTGTTTATGAGTGCCGGCCGCCGCATTTTGATGAGAATGGTCGTTTTCTTCAGGTTTTGGATGCTTTTGACTCATAACAGCACTCATGATAATAAAAGGTGAAAGGGATGGTTTATAACGCTGCGCTTGCTGTGCATAAACCAGACAGATATAAAGAATTTAGCATATTTAATAAAGGCTTGCTGTATCTAGGCAGTAAACGATGAATGGTCTATTTTGCATGGCTTTGTATGGCTATGCATGACTTAGTTTTAAGATTAGTTTTGAGAAAGGACAGCTATAGAGTGATAGCTAGCATTGAAGCGTAATAGATGGGTGTAAATGTTACCAACCGATAGGGTCAATATCCAAAGTTAGCTTAAGATATTTCGCGCTTGGTAAAGCAAGTACAGGTTGCCACCAGTAACGTAATACCCGATGTAATTGCTGTCTGTCTTTAGCTAAAAGGAGCAATTGTGCATGGTAGCGGCTGTTCTTTTTACTCATCGGCGCATCGATAGGGCCGAGCACGGCAAGATTATGGCCGTTTGGCAAGATGCTTACGGCATCTTTTAGCGCTTGCATAGTGGCGGCTAACGTTTTGCCTTCACAGCGTATCAGGGCGGCATAGCTATGCGGCGGCAAGCCCATCATTTTACGCTCTTGCAGCAGCTCGCGCGCAAAGGATAAATAGCCATCTTTCACCAATTTTAATAACAGCTCATTGTCAGGTTGCAGCGTTTGAATGAGCACGCGCCCAGATTTGTCACCGCGCCCAGCACGGCCTGCCACTTGAATCATCAATTGAGCAGTATGTTCGGGCGAGCGAAAGTCGGCGGATAAAAAACCGCGATCGGCGTTCGGCAAACAAACCAAGGTCACGTTGGGGAAATGATGGCCTTTGGCGACCATTTGCGTCCCAACCAAGATGGCAGGCTTACCTTCATTAATGCGTTGGTAGATATTTTCCCAGCTGTCTTTGCGTCTGGTGGTATCGCGGTCGATTTGGATAATAGGATACAGCGTTTTGCTGGTTTGCGGATTGGCAAAAATCGCGTGCAGATTTTCGCTGAGCCTAGTGGTTCCGATACCTTTGGCCTCTAAATTTTGACTGCCGCAATCAGGGCAAACCGCTGGAATATAGGCTTGCCAGTCGCAGTGGTGGCATTTTAAATAGGAGCTGCTTGAATAAGAACTGTTTGAATAAGAGCCAGCTTGCGATTGGCTATTATAATGCACGGTTAAATGGGCATCACAGCGCGGGCAATCTGCTTGCCAGCCGCACGCTTCGCATAGCAACACTGGCGCGTAGCCGCGGCGATTTAAAAATACCAAGACTTGTTCGCCCGCTTCTAGCGTTTGCCGTATCGCGTCGATAAGCGCATCGGTCAGCCCCGTATCATAACGCGCGCCATCGTCCGTGGTTTGCTGATGGGTACTTTGCAGGCGCGCATCAATCAGCTGCATGGTTGCAGGTTTGGCCAAACCGGGACGAGTTTGCAGTTGGTATTCCATAAGCTTACCGTCGTCGACCAGTTTTAGATGCTCAAGAGATGGGGTGGCCGTACCAAGGACGACGGGGATATTGGCTTGTAAGCCGCGATAGAGCGCGACGTCAGCGGCATGATAACGCAAGGTGTCTTGCTGCTTATAAGAGCCATCATGTGCTTCGTCAACGACAATTAAGCCTAAATTTGCAAACGGATACAGCAGCGCTGAGCGCGTGCCGATAATGATTTGCGCCTGACCCGTACGGCAATCTTGCCAGCCTTGCAGACGATGGGTATTGTTCATACCCGAATGCAGCAAAACAATGTGAGCGGCAAAGCGGCTGGCAAAGCGCGCGCGCGTCTGCGGCGTCAATCCAATCTCTGGCACCAATATCAGCACCTGCTTATCCGCTTCTAATACCGCCTGCATCGCTTGCAAATAGACTTCGGTTTTACCGCTTCCGGTAATGCCATTTAATAAAAATCCTGTATAGCGTTCATCTTTATGGGCGGCAACAATCGCGGTAACGGCAAGCTGTTGTTCCTCATTTAGGTCAAGCGGCATTTTTGCTAAGGTAACCGGCGCAGGCGCAGATTTTGCTTTAATATAGCGCTCGATAAGACCTTTTTCTTCCAATGTTTTTAAAAAAGGTCGCTGCATACCTTCTAATAGCAAGACGTCCTCACTGGCGCCGTGCTCGCCGTGCAATTTAAGCATATCAAACTGCTGCTTTTGCTTGACGGCATTGCTATGAAAGTCGTCGTCAGTGACGTGCGGCAAAATCCGCCAGTGGGTAATCAGTAAATCTAGCGGCTTTCCTTGACGCACAAGGCTTGGCAACATAACGGCTAAAACGTCACCGAGCGGATAATGATAATAACGCGCCAACCAGTGAGCGAGCTTTAACATGCTGGCATCTAAAATAGGCTCAGCATCTAAGCATTTATTAATAGGTTTAAGCTTATTGAGGGGGACGTCGCTATCTGCTGCAGCAATATGCGCAATCACGATGCCGATTAAGGTTTGACGACCAAACGGCACCTCAACGCGGCTACCAACTGGCGGTAGCGGCATTGAAACGCCGTTTGGCAGCGCAGTCGTATCGGCCGGTAAGCGATAGTCAAATACCCGATAAAGGGGCACGGGTAGGGCAACTTGTAGCAACATAAATGGGCTTCGCAGTTTTTTATCAGATTAATAGAAAATAGGGATAAAAACGGAAATATAAACAGCCAGAGACGAATAAGCTTAGCATGATGCTAAGCTTATTATGAATGAAGGTAAAAGGTTAGAGCTTAATAATAAGGTTATTCGATATACATGATAGATTCAATTTCAACCACACCGCCTTTAGGTAGCGCGGCGACTTGCACGGCTGCGCGGGCCGGATATGGCTCGCTTAAATTGGCAACGAATACTTCGTTTAACGCCGCAAAGTCATTTAGGTCAGTTAAAGAGACGTTAAATTTAACCACATCATTTAAACTGCCGCCAGCCGCTTCACAGATGGCTTTGATGTTTTCAAATACTTGCTTCGCCTGCGCTTCAAAGCCTTCTTTAAGCTCCATCGTCTCAGGGTCAAAACCTAACTGACCTGAAATATAGACAGTATTGCCTACTTTTACCGCTTGTGAATAGGTACCAACGGCGGCAGGCGCTTTATCAGTTTGAATGGTTTGACGAGTCATATTATATCCTTATGAGAGTTTTGATGTTTACTTAGTTAAAAAATTAGCCAGAAATGTTAGGCGACGTTAAATACTCAAAATTGAATGTCTTTAAAAGGGATGGATTTTAACATTTATTTCAATAGATTTTATAGCTGATAGAGGCGGATGATATTTGGAAAACCAAGCAGTGAGCGTAGTTCGCGGATACCTTGTGCTAAATGATTGCGGCTACGCACGACAATATGAATAATAGTATCGCTACTACGTACGTCGACCTTTTCAACCCCGATATTTAACTGACGCAAATGATAAATCACTTCGCTGATTTGCTCATCGCTTAGGGCAATTGATAGCTTTAAGTAAGCAGGGAAGCGGATTTTGCTGTTATGTTCCCCTGATGAGTCGCCCTGCTTAACGGCTTTATCATTGCGCCAGCGCAGCTGGATAACCTGATAAGGATTGTCTTTACGGATATCGTCCAGCGAGAAGCACTTGTGGCGATGGACAACCAAGCCGTGACGCGATAAATGCCCAACGATAGGGTCGCCATAAATCGGATGACAGCAATTGGCAAAATCAAGCTCAACGCCTGACGCATTGACAATCAGCTGCTGCGGCTGGGTCATATCATCAACGCTCTCTTGCGATTGGATATCGCTGACTTCATCGCTGAATAAACGCGTAACGACAAGTTGCGGCAATAGCGTGCCCGAGCTGATTTGCTCAAACAGGGCGTTTTTTTCTGTCAGACCCCGCCATTCGGTGAGGTTTTTCCAATCACTCTCAGTCAAATCATCAAGGCTTTTTTGATAGGTTTTTAGCGCCCGATCTAAAGCTTCTCTGCCGTGGTGCTGCTTATCGGCAGGCGATAAATCTTTAAACCAGCGCAAAATCTCTACGCGGGCTTTATTAGTCACCACAAAGCCCAGCCATTCAGCTTTTGGCTCGGACTGACTGCTGACTTCAATCTCGACCAACTGCCCG
This sequence comes from Psychrobacter sp. UBA5136, assembly GCF_002414005.1. Taxonomy (GTDB): domain Bacteria; phylum Pseudomonadota; class Gammaproteobacteria; order Pseudomonadales; family Moraxellaceae; genus Psychrobacter. The sequence goes on along the minus strand of NZ_DHYG01000053.1, from coordinate 13,183 downwards.
TTTTTAAGCACCGTACCAAGTTTGGCATGTTTGTTATCGACGTTGGCGCCGACAGCGACATTACCAACCATAGGGCCGACGGCATAGGCAAAGTCGAGCGCCGTTGCGCCTTGCGGCAGCTCATAGGCGCGGCCTTGCGGGCTGTAGCAGATGATTTTGCTCGAATGCAGATAGTCCATTAGCTCATTAATGGTAGAGACCGCCGCTGAAAAATCAGGGCTGTCCGCGTCCAAAGTGTCTTCATCAACCAAATCTTTCATATTGCGTAGTGACGCTTGAATCACCGACTGGCTCACATCGGAGGCATGTTCGGCGCCGATAACGCCAAGCCGTGCTGCGCTTTGCATCTGCTTGGTTAAAATGGTCACTTTAACAAAGTCATTATCGCGCTCATAAATCAAGGTCAGCGACTGATTGCCACCGGGCAGCGGCCGGCGAATATTATCCGCGATATGACTATCATCAATTTGGTACTTTTTAATCAGATAATAAGCCAGTTTGTCACAAGCTTCGATATTATCAAGGACAATTTCAAACGCATAATGGCGCAGTAGCGCATTGATTTCACCGCGATTGCGGAAAAACTGACGGAAAATAACCACGCGATTGTCCAAGACCTTAACCATGCCATCAAGGCCAAGATTATTTAAAACGATGCTTAAATAACGATGAATGGCTTCCCGTTGAAAATTACGCCCAAGACCATGCTGTAGCAGCTTATCAGACAGCTTGTTATACATATCAGAGTCAAGATTTCGATAACAAAGCACTTCAATATAGTCAGCAATGTCATTAAGACCCATCAAACGCGCAAAGGGGACATAAAAATCTAAGGTTTCTTGCGCCGTGGTACGTTGCTTTTCAGGGCGCACGGCGTCAAGCGTTGACATATTATGCAAGCGGTCAGCCAGTTTGATAATCAATACCCGCGGATCGGCCAAGGTAGCGGTCAAGATTTTATGAAAGGTAGCAGCTTTGTTTTCTTGCTTATTATGCGTTGACGATTTTAATTTGGTCACGCCATCGACCAATCTTGCAACTATTTTGCCATAACGCTGTTCAATCTGCTCATCGCTAACCTCGGTATCTTCAACCGTGTCATGCAGGATGGCTGCGATAATAGTATCGCGATCCAAGCGAAAGCCTGCCAAGATTTCGGCGACGGCAATCGGATGGGTAATATAAGGCTCTCCTGATTTGCGCTTGTCTTTGATATGCGCAATATCACCGAACTCACAGGCATCAATAATATCACGGCGTTCCGCAGCCGTGAGATAACCTACTGAGCGCAGCAGATTATATTGAGCGTCATCGACTAAAGGATGACTGAGTTTTGGTAAGGCTTGACTCATAAAGCGGCGATCCTATTTTCCAATACCTATTTATCAGTTTAAGACTGTTTGACGGTTGAGAGCTTCTAATGGCTTTAACACTGCTCGTCGGTTTAGGACTGTTGAGTAAATGACAACTGAATAAATGCTGAGCTGCTCTGCAAGAGCTTAAGAAAGCAAAACTAAAAGATGGGCAGACCACCCTCTAATTAATCGTAAATCGTTCTCAATGTCAACTCTTATGCGCGTAAGTCTGGCATAAATTAAAAAATTCCACCTAAGTGGTAGGATTTTCGCTATAAGTGGTCGCGAAAATTGGCAAGCATTTGGTGTTATAAATAGTTTTAGTTTTATAACCAAAAAACCACAGCCGCTGCTGTGGTTCTTATCGTTCAGAGATGTCAGCACTTAATAAAGTGGTTGTACCTCTTACTAAAAGCTATGATCACCTGATAACGCTAAATCTAGCGAGCTTGTGGCAAAACTATGCTCTGGCTGATTTAAAATATCACGGGTGATTTTGCCCGCGGCAATCTCGCGCAATGCCAATACAGTCGGCTTGTCGTTATCAACGTCAACCATCGGCTCAGCGATACCTTTGGCCAATTGACGGGCGCGCTTACTTGCCACCAAAATCAGCTCAAAGCGATTATCAACATTATCCAAACAATCTTCAATCGTCACTCGTGCCATAAATAGCTACCTCGGTTGTTTTTATCAGTCACGGCAGATGGCTGCCACTCAATAAAAATAATATCAAAAATATAAAAGGGGGATAGCTAGACATTATAGCATTTTTTGCTTAGGCGCGTAGTTGCTTTTTATATCTACGGGCACTTAAAGCTATTTTGGTCGCCGCTTATTCATCGACTTGGCTGTTTAGCAAATTAGTAATAGTGCGGTGATAGCGCTGCTGCTGGCGTTTAAGCGTCTGTCTGTCGGCAACGATGATGGATTTTAGCTCAGTTAAAGCCACTTCAAAATTGTCATTAATCACCACAAAATCAAAATGCACGTATTGCGCCATCTCAGTGACTGCGCCAGCCAAACGCTGCTCGATGACTTCCATGCTATCCTGCGCGCGCGCCGACAAGCGCTGTCGTAAAGTTGCTAGGCTCGGCGGTAAAATAAAAATCATAATCGCATCGGTAAATATTTTTTTGACTTGTAGCGCCCCTTGCCAATCAATCTCTAAAATGACATCGACGCCTGCTTCTAACTGTGTGCGTACGCTTTGCTCTGAGGTGCCATAGTAATTACCAAACACTTCGGCATGTTCTAAAAACTTATTTTCACCGATGGCCGCTACAAAATTGTCGACGTCGGTAAAATGATAATGCTGACCATCGATTTCACCCGGACGCGGCGCGCGCGTGGTGTGCGACACGCTAACGGTCAAGTCATTGGTGGTGGCAAGTAATTGTTTTACCAGTGAGGTCTTGCCTGTACCCGAGGCGGCGGTAATAATAAATAATGAACCTGTCATACAGTGTTTCCTAGTGAAGTGTTTTCTAATGAAGTGTTTCCTAATAGAGCGGGTTCTGGCAAAGTGTGCTGTTAAAAGACAAAAGGCTGGTAAAAAGAAAAAATGCCATCATGTATGGCATTAAATATATGGTGTTAGCAGTCTTAATCATTCTTAATCATTGTGCCATGCTGAGTTGCACCATTATAAACTGCTTTTAGCGCTTTTATGTTATTTAGCGCCGGCTTTTCATTGCCTTAGCTTTTTAATACTGAGACTTTTGATGCATCGCTATTTTCAAAGGCAATAAAAGCAAATTATGCTAAAGTAGAGCATTGATTTTATCTCAAATGTGAATACGCAGCAGTTTGTCGTTAAGTTTTACCTTTAAATTATCTAATGATAGGCCCTCTTATGCAAATTTATCTTGCCAATCCACGTGGATTTTGTGCTGGTGTGGATCGCGCGATTGCGATAGTGAACGAAGCATTGACACGTTTTGAGCCACCCATTTATGTGCGTCATGAAGTCGTGCATAACAAATTTGTGGTCTCAGATTTGGCCAATCGCGGCGCGGTTTTTGTCGAAGAGCTACACGAAGTGCCTGATGGCTCGATTGTGATTTTTTCTGCTCATGGCGTCTCAAAAGCCGTCGAAGATGAAGCAGAGCGCCGCGATTTGACGGTATTTGATGCTACCTGTCCGCTTGTCACCAAAGTACATATCGAAGTGGCACGATTTGCCCAAGATGGTATGGATGCGGTACTGATTGGCCATGCAGGGCATCCGGAAGTCGAAGGCACCATGGGACGTTTTAATCGTCGTCACGGCGGTCAGATTCATCTGGTCGAAAATGAAAGCGATGTCGAAGCGCTCACCGTACAAAACGCTGAGCGTTTGGCATTTGTCACCCAGACGACCTTGTCGATGGATGACACCGCGCGCGTGATTGATGCGCTGCGGGAAAAATTCCCCAGTATCCAAGGTCCGCGTAAAGACGATATCTGCTATGCCACCCAAAACCGCCAAGACGCGGTCAAGGATTTAGCCGGTCGCTGTGAAGTGGTCTTAGTGGTTGGCTCACCAAATTCGTCAAACTCTAATCGCTTACGTGAGTTGGCTGAGCGTATGGATTGCCGTGCGTACTTGATTGATAATGCCACTGAAATGGATAGAAGCTGGTTTGATGGCATCCAAAGCGTTGGCGTCACTGCTGGCGCGTCTGCACCCGAGGTATTAATCCAAGAAGTGCTACAGCAGCTGCAAGATTGGGGTGGAGACTTCCCAAGCGAGCTGTCAGGTATTGAGGAAAATGTCACCTTTAGTTTACCAAAGGCGCTGCGTATTCCCGTCACGCAAGTAGGCAAATAATATATAGAGTGGTTGACTAACTCGAGGGCCTATAAAACATAGGAGGGGTAGTGAATAAAAAAAGAAAAAGGTTCGTACTAGCAGAAGCCAATCTTAAAGAAGTCAATAAACAATTGAAGATCAACATGTTTGTCATCGGTATATTGGTGATGATGCTTGCACTAGATATAGCGCAATTTATAGAAACATACAGTCTTTTTTATGGTGCACTTGTGGTCATCATGATTGGCTTGCTGTTTTTAACTTTAAAAAGTCGTAAGCTCCTTAGGATGAGAAAGCGAGAGCTGATCAAATAACACGCCTTTATTAAAGTCCGAGTAAATAAAAAAGAGAATCGAAAACATTAAGGATAGTCATGTCAGCTTATTACCGCCTCATCAAACGCGAACAACAAGAAGATGGTGTCAGCGTTGCCCATTATCAGCCAACTAAGCATGCGCAAGGTGCTTGGAATGAACACGAGCAGCACATGGCGCCAGCGACTGGTTTGCTGACCGCCGAGCTTGAAGGCTATGCGCCGCAAGCAAATATGCGTATTGCCCGTATTAGTCTCGATATTTTAGGGCTGATACCGCTCGATGATTTTACGGTTACGACGCGCTGTATTCGTCCGGGCAGAACGATTGAGCTGATTGAAGCCGTTATGAGCAGTCGCGGTCGTGATGCCATTATTGCGCGCGCATGGCGATTGATGACGCAAGATACCAGCGAGATTGCCGGACTTGAAGACCAAAAAGCCCTGCATCAGCCTGAGGACTTGCCCGTCTGGGAAGATATGAAAGGCTGGCCGGGCGGTTTTATCGAAAGCGTACGCTTCGTTGCTGAACCCGAGCGCCGCGCTGGCCGGGGTATGGTATGGATTACCAATGATCTCGACATGGTAGAAGGCGAAACAACTGACGACTTGGTACATCTGTTAGGCATGGTTGATACGGCAAATGGTATCGTGCCGCGCCTTGGACTTGGCTTGTCAAGTTTGGAGTGGATGTTTCCCAATACCGATTTGCAAATTCATATGCATCGTGCGCCAAAGGGGCGCTGGCTTGGCATCGAAGCGGTGCAACAATATGGCGACGATGGTATAGGGCTAACCAGCGCCGTGCTGCATGATGTCCACGGTCCGTTTGGTCGTAGCGAGCAAATCTTAACCATTCGCCCGATGCCGCGTTGATCTAACTTGGCAGCAGAACGAGCTGTTAAAACCTCATAGAAAAATTTGGTACTTCTAAAAAACAAAACCAAAGGATGTGATTAATTTATTATACAAATTAATGGCAATCGGTTGTAATAGTATTTAACAAAACGACAGCCAAGCATTCAGACTAGCATTAACAACGTAATGTCACTGCAATGCCACTGTAATGCCCGTATTGACAGGTTACTATGAACCAAAAAAGCCATCTTTCAGAAACCCTGACTACCATCTTAAAGATATTAATAGACGCGTATTCAGAATAAATTTTGTATTTTAATTCATCTACTATTCCCAGGAGTACCACCATGAACGATAACAAATGTCCTTACGATACCACACCTTTGACCATGAGCAATGGTGCTCCAGTGGTCGATAATGAAGACAGCAAAACCGCTGGTAAACGCGGACCACTGTTAGTAGAAGATTTGTGGCTAAACGAAAAGCTTGCGGATTTAAACCGTGAGGTTATCCCCGAGCGCCGTATGCACGCCAAAGGTTCTGGCGCGTTTGGTACTTTTACTGTCACCAATGATATTACCAAATATACGCGTGCGGATATTTTTGGCAAAGTCGGTAAGCAAACGGAGATGTTTGCCCGTTTTAGTACCGTGGCAGGCGAGCGCGGCGCCGCTGATGCAGAGCGTGATATTCGCGGTTTTGCCCTAAAGTTCTACACCGAGCAAGGGATTTGGGATTTGGTCGGTAATAATACGCCAGTATTTTTTGTCCGTGACCCGCGCAAGTTTCCTGATTTAAACAAAGCGGTCAAGCGTGACCCGCGTAGCAATATGCGTTCGGCGACCAATAACTGGGATTTTTGGACCTTATTGCCAGAATCTTTGCACCAAGTCACCATTACCATGAGTGACCGCGGTATCCCAGCGTCTTACAGACATATGCACGGTTTTGGCTCGCATACCTATAGCTTTATTAATAGCGACAATGAGCGTTTTTGGGTCAAATTTCACTTCCGTACCCAGCAAGGTATCAAGAACTTAACCGATGCCGAAGCCGCTGAAATTATCGCTAGTAATCGCGAAAGCCATCAAGAAGACTTGCTCAATGCCATCGACAATGGCGATTTCCCGAAGTGGAGAATGTACGTGCAAATCATGCCAGAAACCGATGCGGATAAAGTGCCGTACCATCCGTTTGACTTAACTAAGGTATGGCCAAAAGGTGATTATCCGCTGATTGAAGTCGGCGAGATTGAGCTTAATAAAAACTCAGACAATTATTTCTTGGACGTCGAGCAAGCGGCTTTTGCGCCAAGCAATCTCGTGCCCGGAATCAGTGCCTCACCAGATCGTATGCTACAAGCGCGTCTATTTAGCTACGCCGATGCCCAGCGTTACCGTGTTGGGGTCAATCATAAGCAAATACCAGTTAATAAACCGCGTTGTCCGGTGACCAGTAACCACCGTGATGGACAAATGCGAGTAGATGACAATTATGGCGGCAGACCACACTACACGCCAAACAGCTTTGAGCAGTGGCAAGATCAGCCGCAGTATGCTGAGCCAGCTTTAAAGATTGATGGCTATGCAGCGCACTACGATTTTCGTGAAGACGATAGCGATTATTTTAGCCAGCCGCGGGCGCTGTTTAAACTGATGAATGAGGCGCAAAAGCAGCTATTGTTTGACAATACCGCCCGCGCAATGGGTGATGCGCTTGATTTTATTAAATATCGTCATATCCGCAACTGCAACTGGTGCGACCCTGCTTATGGGGAAGGCGTTGCCAAGGCATTAGGCATGAGCGTTGAAGACGCTATGGCAGCACGTGATAGCGATCCTGCTCGTCATTTACCTAGCTGCCTATAATATCTGTAGAAAACTAAAACGTTAGCATTTATCTCGTCTGTATTTATCTAAAAACACCGCTTTAGGAAACTAGAGCGGTTTTTTGATGCTTAATCATTTTTTTAGCTCAGTTTAGTCTCTTTGCGCTTGAAATTTTTACCCGCGCCCTTATCTGATTAAGCAGCCCAGCAGTGTTTATAGCCTAGTCTGATTAGTCGGTTTCGCGTCACTGCTGGTATTGGAAAATTTGTGATTTATGTGTGCTGGCAACAGCATTTTTGGTATCAATAATAGGAGTTTTTATGAGTGAACAGGCCCAAGCGGATAATAAAAACGCTAATGACATCAATGTTAAGAAAGACAGCCCAGAAATAAAAAAACATAGCTTTGAAGCAGAAGTGGCGCAGCTTCTGCATTTGGTGACGCATTCGCTCTATTCTAATGCCGATATTTTTGTGCGTGAGCTCGTATCTAACGCCTCGGACGCTTGCGACAAATTGCGCTTTGAAGCAACCAATGACGACAGCCTTTATGAGGATGACGGCGAGTTAAAAATTCGTATCGCTGTCGATAAAGACGCCAAAACCATTACCTTTATCGATAACGGCATCGGGATGAATGAGACCGACGCTATCGAAAACCTAGGAACGATTGCCAAATCTGGTACCAAGGCTTTCCTCGACAAATTGTCTGAATCACAAAAGCAAGACGGTCAATTAATCGGTCAGTTTGGGGTTGGTTTTTACTCAGGCTTTATCGTTGCTGACACCATTAGCGTTGAGTCGCGTAAAGCGGGCGAGCCGGCTGACAAAGGCGTACGCTGGGTTTCAGATGGTACAGGCAGCTTCACCGTTGAGCCAATTACCAAAGAGGCGCGCGGCACTGCCATCACTTTGCACCTAAAAGAAGAATATAGCGAGGGCGAAGATAATTATTTAGACCGCGGTAAAATCAAGCGTTTGGTCAATAAATACTCAGACCATATCAGCCTGCCGATTCAGATGCGTAAAGAAGTTTGGCAAGAAGATGTCAAAGAAGAAGGCGATGACAGCGACGCGCAAGCCGGCGGTCAAATGGTATTAACCGACGAGTGGGAAACCATCAATAAAGCCAGTGCGCTTTGGACACGTTCAGCATCTGAAATTGAAGATGAGGAATATGTTGATTTTTATAAAAACATCACTTATGACTTTGACGCGCCGTTGACATGGACACACAACCGCGTTGAGGGCCGCGTACAGTATACCCAGCTTTTATATATTCCAAAAAAAGCGCCGATGGATTTATACACGCGTGAGCAGCAACATGGCTTAAAGCTTTACGTCAAGCGCGTCTTTATTATGGATGACGCCGAGCAGCTGCTACCCATGTATCTGCGTTTTGTCAAAGGGGTCATCGATTCAGCAGACTTGCCACTTAACGTCAGCCGCGAAATCCTGCAAGAATCACGCGATGTCAAATCTATCCGTGATGGTAACGCGCGTCGTATTTTGACCTTGCTGTCGAGCCTTGCCAATAGCGAAGATAGCGACAAGCAAGAAAAATTTGCCCAATTCTATAGCGAATTTGGTGATGTGATTAAAGAAGGTCTTGGCGAAGACATGGGCAATCAAGAGCGCATTGCCAAATTGCTGCGTTATGCCACCAGCATGAATGACAAGGTTGAGACCAGCTTTGAAGATTATAAAGGTCGCATGAAAGACGGTCAAAAAGCCATTTATTATCTCACCGCGGATAATTTAGCGGCGGCAAAAAACAGTCCGCAGCTTGAGTTATTTAAGAAAAAAGGCATCGAAGTTATCTTGATGACCAGCCGTGTCGACGAATGGGCGATGAACTTTTTAACCCAGTTTGATGGTACACCGCTGCAAAATATCGCTAAAGGTGCGGTTGATTTGGGCGACTTGCAAGACGAAGCGGAAAAGGCTGAAGCGGAAAAAGCGGTGGAGGCCATGAAGCCAGTCGTTGATAAGTTAAAAACGGCACTTGGCGAGCGCGCAAAAGATGTCAAAGTCTCAACGCGATTGGTGGATAGCCCTGCCTGCCTAGTGGTTGGTGAAGGTGAGCTGAGCCCGCAGATGATTCAGATGCTCAAACAGATGGGTCAAGATGTACCAGAGAGCAAACCAACGCTTGAGGTCAATCCTGACCATCCACTGATTAAAAAATTAGAGGGTAGCGAGCAGTTTGACGACAATTTCGACAAGCTGGCTCAGGTAATCTTTGATCAAGCATTACTGGCTGATGGCGGTCAATTAGAAGACCCAGCGGCCTATCTCAAACGCGTCAATGAGCTATTGATGAAATAATATTTGCTGTTTAATAAAAAAGGAGGTCTTGATTTTAAGGCCTCCTTTTTTAGTGGAATTTTAGTCAGTGTTTAGAGTGATTTTCGAGCAGTTTTTACAAATCAGCCTTATCCTCTTGACCGACAATCCGTTACAATTGCGATAGATTAGCGAGCTAAACTATTAAACCAGTTTCCTCGCTTTTTAATCCTATTTTATCGCTAATTAATGATAAAATTGCTGCCGACAGACCACGTCAAAGTGTAGACTTATTATATGCAGTGGCATGTTAAAAACACGCGCAGCAAAATCTTTTATTATTGATTGGCGTTATTTCTCTCGACTGGCTAGAGGTTTAAGTCTTTGTCACTTGCGTCGTTAAAAACCGTATCGCTCCAGCGCTTTTCGCTCAATTTCGCTGCCAATATCATTGCAACCTTGTGGATGCTAGTCGGGTCGACGCGGGCGTTTTCTTGGGTAAAACCCACCTTTATCCAGTTTGCGGTATTCGCCCTATTAGCGCTGGGCAGCAATGTCCTGTTTTCGTGGTTGGCCGCGGCAGACGGCAGCATCTTTAATGAGCAAGGGTTGGTTAGCTACTTAATTTGGCCAACGATTATTTTACTCAGCGGCATTATTTTGGCACGCCGCGCGGGCAATCAAACGCTGGTTTTTGTGCCCGTCATTCTATGGCTCGTTGCCGATACCTTATCAGCACTCCTCCAAAGCCTCGTGCAGTTTTTTGGTAGCTATGGTTGGCTGCCAAGTTGGAGCTACTCCTTTTTACCGATATTGTTTTTAGTGCTGTTTTTATGGCAAACCCTCGCGTTATTATGGATATTTTTCCGCCGCCTGCGCATCTCTTGGTGGGAGCGTATCATCGTCTTGATAGGGGCGGTGGCATTACTGACCATTTGGCAACGCAATGTCGCAGACCAGCCGATATTTAAGCAAATCCCTGTTGAGCCCGTTTTAGAAGAAGCGGCTTTATATGAGCAGCCGCGTTTATTGCAGGAGGCTTTAGAGCGTATAGATCCTAGTATCCCAGGCAAAAGTGACTGGTATTTTATGGGTGTGGCAGGATTTTCTGGTCAAGACGTCTTTCGTTCTGAGATTAATAAAGTACGTGAATTGTTTGATGTGCGCTTTGGTACCAGCGGACATTCATTGGCATTGATTAATAACGATTACACCTGGCTAGATGAGCCGATTGCGACCAAGACCAGTATTTTGCGCGGCCTAAAAACCATCGGTCAGCAGATGAATGCCGATGAAGATGTGCTGTTTCTTACGCTGTCATCACACGGTAATGAAAATATCGTCCAACTGGCGAATCCACCGCTAGCCATGGATAATTTGGATGCCGCGTGGCTGCGTGAAGCCTTGGATGCGTCTGGTATCCGTTGGCGCGTGATTGTGGTGTCGGCGTGCTATTCAGGCTCGTTTATCGATGAATTGGCGTCGCCAACGACGGTGATTATTACTGCGTCTGCTGCCGATAAGATGTCGTTCGGTTGCACCAATAGTGCTGAGATGACGTATTTTGGTCAGGCTTTCTTTGCCGAAAGTTTGCGTGAAAATACCAGTTTTTCTGATGCGTTTAAAGATGCTGCATATCGCGTACGAGAGCGTGAGCTTTATATGGGGTTTGAGCCTTCAGAGCCGCAAATGGTCATCGGTAGCTTAATGGAAACCGCCCTGCCAGCATTTGAGCAAGTGTTGTTTGATAAAACACGCCCGTCACTTGCTAATATGACTAATCGGCCAAATTCTGTTAAGGTTACCCAAGCTCCTGATACCTCAAGCGCAATCGATAACATGCCTGAGAATGATTGAGGTATGCTGGTCAATATGGCTCGTATCGCCATTAACAAGCGCTTTTTGAATTTTTAAAATGCTACGATTGAGTGACTGACTGTTTTTAAATAAATGTCTCTAACTGTTCGCTTACCAGTGATAATGATTAAATAATAATGACTAATAGTTAGCACTCATCGCTTATTTTATCTCGGATAAAAAGGATATCACTTATGAATAATACTTATAAACACAGTTTATCTACCCACTCAAAAATCGAGCAGATCAGTGTCAACCGCTGCTTCGATGGCGAGCAGCACTACTATCGTCATGAATCAACCGCGACCAAAACGCCGATGACGTTTAGTATTTATCTGCCAGATGAAGCGCTGGCCGGACGCCGCTGTCCAGCAGTTATGTATCTCTCGGGTTTGACCTGTAATGCGGATAACGTCACCCATAAAGCGCATTTTCAACAAAAATGTAGCGAGCTTGGCATGATTTTTATCGCGCCCGATACTTCTCCAAGAAGTCGTGATGGTCAGGATGTACCAAACGATGAGCGTTATTTTGTCGGGCAGGGCGCAAGCTATTATGTCGATGCAATGCAGCAGCCGTGGGCAGAAAACTTTAATATGCAAAGCTATATCGTTGATGAATTATACGACTTACTGCGCGCAGAGTTTCCAATTGATAGTATCGGCATCACTGGTCATTCGATGGGCGGTCATGGCGCTTTACTACTGGGCTTTAAATTTCCAAGTAAGTTTGTTAGTGTTTCTGCCTTATCGCCTGTTTGTGCGGCCAGCGAATCAGCATGGGGTCAAGCGGCTTATTCAGAATACTTTGGCGATGATAAGTCGTTATGGAAGCAGGCAGATGCTTCACAGACGATAGCAGACGTTGGGCAACAGTACCCGAGTATTTTGGTCGATCAAGGCGCTGCCGATAACTTCTTAGCAGAAGGTCAGCTGCAGACTCCTAAACTGCAAGAAGCGTGTGAAAAGGCGCAGCAGCCGCTGACATTACGTTATCATGCCAGTCACGACCACAGCTATTATTTTATTCAAACCGTCATTAATGATCATATCGAGCACCACTGGCGCATGGCGCAAATGGGCTAATCGATAGATACTTCGACAGATAAACTGGCAACTCAACAGACAAACCAACTGTTAAACCTTTATATCAACCCAATTAGGTAGCTTAATTATGACTAGCCTCTCTAAACCTTATCTTATCGCGCCTTCTATTTTATCGGCTGACTTTGCCAGACTGGGCGAGGAGGTCGAGCGGGTGTTAGAAGCAGGTGCCGATGTCATCCATTTTGACGTGATGGATAACCATTACGTGCCCAATCTGACTTTTGGTAGCATGATATGTCAAGCGCTACGTGATTATGGTGTTGAGGCGCCAATCGATGTGCATCTTATGGTGTCGCCAGTCGATAGTATGATTGAGCAGTTTTTAGAGGCAGGTGCCAGTATTATCACCTTTCACCCAGAAGCAAGCTCGCATGTTGACCGCTCCTTGCAGCTGATTAAAGATGGCGGCGCTGAATGTGGTTTGGTATTAAACCCCGCAACGCCGCTGCATTACCTAGATTATGTCATGGATAAGGTTGATCAAATCTTACTCATGAGCGTCAATCCTGGCTATGGTGGGCAGTCGTTTATTGACAGTACTCTGGATAAAGTACGCCAAGTGCGTCAGCGTATTATCACCAGTGACCGTGATATTAGATTGGAAGTCGATGGCGGTATCAAGGCCAATAACATCCGCGCTATTGCTGAAGCTGGCGCGGATATGTTTGTTGCTGGCTCCGCCATTTTTAACCAGAAAGATTATAAGTCTGCTATCGATGCCATGCGCGCTGAGTTAGCCTTGGCAAATGGCTATTAATCCCCATCTATAACCCCACTCTCAACTTT